>NZ_CP009533.1:4147500-4447500 GCF_000761155.1 Pseudomonas rhizosphaerae
CGTGCTACAATGGTCGGTACAGAGGGTCGCCAAGCCGCGAGGTGGAGCTAATCTCACAAAACCGATCGTAGTCCGGATCGCAGTCTGCAACTCGACTGCGTGAAGTCGGAATCGCTAGTAATCGCGAATCAGAATGTCGCGGTGAATACGTTCCCGGGCCTTGTACACACCGCCCGTCACACCATGGGAGTGGGTTGCACCAGAAGTAGCTAGTCTAACCTTCGGGAGGACGGTTACCACGGTGTGATTCATGACTGGGGTGAAGTCGTAACAAGGTAGCCGTAGGGGAACCTGCGGCTGGATCACCTCCTTAATCGACGACAACAGCTGGCTCATGAGCTCCCACACGAATTGCTTGATTCATTGAAGAAGACGATTGGGTCTGTAGCTCAGTTGGTTAGAGCGCACCCCTGATAAGGGTGAGGTCGGCAGTTCGAATCTGCCCAGACCCACCAATTATGGGGCCATAGCTCAGCTGGGAGAGCGCCTGCCTTGCACGCAGGAGGTCAGCGGTTCGATCCCGCTTGGCTCCACCACTTTTGGTGCTCCATCGTTGTCAAAGCTTAGAAATGAGCATTCCATCGAATGATGGTTGAATGCTGATTTCTGATCTTTTTCAGAATCGTTCTTTAAAAATTTGGGTATGTGATAGAAAGATAGACTGGACAGCACTTTCACTGGTGTTGTTCAGGCTAAGGTAAAATTTGTGAGTTGCTCTTAGAGTAAATGCGAATTTTCGGCGAATGTCGTCTTCACAGTATAACCAGATTGCTTGGGGTTATATGGTCAAGTGAAGAAGCGCATACGGTGGATGCCTTGGCAGTCAGAGGCGATGAAAGACGTGGTAGCCTGCGAAAAGCTTCGGGGAGTCGGCAAACAGACTGTGATCCGGAGATGTCTGAATGGGGGAACCCAGCTGTCATAAGACAGTTATCTCATGCTGAATACATAGGCATGAGAAGCGAACCAGGGGAACTGAAACATCTAAGTACCCTGAGGAAAAGAAATCAACCGAGATTCCCTTAGTAGTGGCGAGCGAACGGGGACCAGCCCTTAAGTTGGTTTGAGATTAGCGGAACGCTCTGGAAAGTGCGGCCATAGTGGGTGATAGCCCTGTACGCGAAAATCTCTTGTCAATGAAATCGAGTAGGACGGGGCACGAGAAACCTTGTCTGAATATGGGGGGACCATCCTCCAAGGCTAAATACTACTGACTGACCGATAGTGAACTAGTACCGTGAGGGAAAGGCGAAAAGAACCCCGGAGAGGGGAGTGAAATAGATCCTGAAACCGTATGCGTACAAGCAGTGGGAGCAGACTTCGTTCTGTGACTGCGTACCTTTTGTATAATGGGTCAGCGACTTATATTCAGTGGCGAGCTTAACCGAATAGGGGAGGCGTAGCGAAAGCGAGTCTTAATAGGGCGTTTAGTCGCTGGGTATAGACCCGAAACCGGGCGATCTATCCATGGGCAGGTTGAAGGTTAGGTAACACTGACTGGAGGACCGAACCGACTACCGTTGAAAAGTTAGCGGATGACCTGTGGATCGGAGTGAAAGGCTAATCAAGCTCGGAGATAGCTGGTTCTCCTCGAAAGCTATTTAGGTAGCGCCTCATGTATCACTGTAGGGGGTAGAGCACTGTTTCGGCTAGGGGGTCATCCCGACTTACCAAACCGATGCAAACTCCGAATACCTACAAGTGCCGAGCATGGGAGACACACGGCGGGTGCTAACGTCCGTCGTGAAAAGGGAAACAACCCAGACCGTCAGCTAAGGTCCCAAAATCCTGGTTAAGTGGGAAACGATGTGGGAAGGCTTAGACAGCTAGGAGGTTGGCTTAGAAGCAGCCACCCTTTAAAGAAAGCGTAATAGCTCACTAGTCGAGTCGGCCTGCGCGGAAGATGTAACGGGGCTCAAACCAGGTACCGAAGCTACGGGTATCACCTTTTGGTGATGCGGTAGAGGAGCGTTCTGTAAGCCTGTGAAGGTGAGTTGAGAAGCTTGCTGGAGGTATCAGAAGTGCGAATGCTGACATGAGTAACGACAATGGGTGTGAAAAACACCCACGCCGAAAGACCAAGGTTTCCTGCGCAACGTTAATCGACGCAGGGTTAGTCGGTCCCTAAGGCGAGGCTGAAAAGCGTAGTCGATGGAAAACAGGTTAATATTCCTGTACTTCTGGTTATTGCGATGGAGGGACGGAGAAGGCTAGGCCAGCTTGGCGTTGGTTGTCCAAGTTTAAGGTGGTAGGGTGAGATCTTAGGTAAATCCGGGATCTCAAGGCCGAGAGCTGATGACGAGTTGTCTTTCAGACGACGAAGTGGTTGATGCCATGCTTCCAAGAAAAGCTTCTAAGCTTCAGGTAACCAGGAACCGTACCCCAAACCGACACAGGTGGTTGGGTAGAGAATACCAAGGCGCTTGAGAGAACTCGGGTGAAGGAACTAGGCAAAATGGCACCGTAACTTCGGGAGAAGGTGCGCCGGTGAGGGTGAAGGACTTGCTCCGTAAGCTCATGCCGGTCGAAGATACCAGGCCGCTGCGACTGTTTATTAAAAACACAGCACTCTGCAAACACGAAAGTGGACGTATAGGGTGTGACGCCTGCCCGGTGCCGGAAGGTTAATTGATGGGGTTAGCGCAAGCGAAGCTCTTGATCGAAGCCCCGGTAAACGGCGGCCGTAACTATAACGGTCCTAAGGTAGCGAAATTCCTTGTCGGGTAAGTTCCGACCTGCACGAATGGCGTAACGATGGCGGCGCTGTCTCCACCCGAGACTCAGTGAAATTGAAATCGCTGTGAAGATGCAGTGTATCCGCGGCTAGACGGAAAGACCCCGTGAACCTTTACTATAGCTTTGCACTGGACTTTGAATTTGCTTGTGTAGGATAGGTGGGAGGCTTTGAAGCGTGGACGCCAGTCTGCGTGGAGCCAACCTTGAAATACCACCCTGGCAACTTTGAGGTTCTAACTCAGGTCCGTTATCCGGATCGAGGACAGTGTATGGTGGGTAGTTTGACTGGGGCGGTCTCCTCCTAAAGAGTAACGGAGGAGTACGAAGGTGCGCTCAGACCGGTCGGAAATCGGTCGTAGAGTATAAAGGCAAAAGCGCGCTTGACTGCGAGACAGACACGTCGAGCAGGTACGAAAGTAGGTCTTAGTGATCCGGTGGTTCTGTATGGAAGGGCCATCGCTCAACGGATAAAAGGTACTCCGGGGATAACAGGCTGATACCGCCCAAGAGTTCATATCGACGGCGGTGTTTGGCACCTCGATGTCGGCTCATCACATCCTGGGGCTGAAGCCGGTCCCAAGGGTATGGCTGTTCGCCATTTAAAGTGGTACGCGAGCTGGGTTTAGAACGTCGTGAGACAGTTCGGTCCCTATCTGCCGTGGACGTTTGAGATTTGAGAGGGGCTGCTCCTAGTACGAGAGGACCGGAGTGGACGAACCTCTGGTGTTCCGGTTGTCACGCCAGTGGCATTGCCGGGTAGCTATGTTCGGAAAAGATAACCGCTGAAAGCATCTAAGCGGGAAACTTGCCTCAAGATGAGATCTCACTGGAACCTTGAGTTCCCTGAAGGGCCGTCGAAGACTACGACGTTGATAGGTGGGGTGTGTAAGCGCTGTGAGGCGTTGAGCTAACCCATACTAATTGCCCGTGAGGCTTGACCATATAACACCCAAGCAATTTGCGTCGAATGACCAGATTGCGGTGACTGTGGAGATGACACGAACCGAAAGTTCGCAGCAAGACAACCCACGAACATCACATACCCGATTCGCTGGAGTGCCTCCCAAAGGGCATCCCGGCTACAGAATTTCTTGACGACCATAGAGCATTGGAACCACCTGATCCCATCCCGAACTCAGCAGTGAAACGATGCATCGCCGATGGTAGTGTGGGGTTTCCCCATGTGAGAGTAGGTCATCGTCAAGATTCAATTCCGAAACCCCTATCTGCGTGAGCAGGTAGGGGTTTTGTCTTTTTTGCGTTTCAAATCGTTATACCTCGTTCCAGTCAGTGTCCCAAGCTTTCGTGTAGGGCTATTATTACGGCCTTTTCAGGCGCTGAGTTCGCTATGTCCCCATTGCTGGATTTGCTCAAAGACGGTTACTTCCATTCGGGCGAAGCGTTGGGCCAGGTTCTTGGCGTTAGCCGTAGCGCTGTGTGGAAGCAGCTTCAGCAGTTGCAGGCCGATCTAGGTATCGAAGTGTATAAGGTGCGGGGCAAGGGCTATCGCCTTGCTGACCCTCTATCGCCTCTGAGCGCAAAGACCCTTTCAGCAAGCGCCCCGCTCGGTTGGGAGGTCAGCGTGATGCAGAGCGTCGATTCGACCAATGCGCAGGCACTGCGAGCTATCGCCGAGGGGGCTCGGATGCCGTTATTGGTGCTGGCAGAGCGGCAGACTGCAGGTAGAGGCCGTCGGGGTCGGCCGTGGGTGAGTCCTTACGCGCAAAATCTCTACTACAGCCTGGCACTGCGCATAGAAGGCGGTATGGCCCGCCTGGAAGGGTTGAGTCTTGTGGTAGGGCTTGCCGTAGTTCGTGCGCTGCACGCGCAAGGCGTGAGCGAGGCCCGGCTCAAGTGGCCTAACGATATCCTGGTTGGAGATAAAAAGCTGGCAGGGATACTGCTGGAGCTCGTCGGCGATCCCAGCGATGTGTGCCACGTGGTAATGGGGATTGGTATCAATGTGAACATGAGGCTCAATGTGGACGTGGATCAGCCTTGGACGTCCGTACGTCTGCAGCGGATGAGCGTGGTCGACCGCAATGAGCTGGTCTACGAGCTCAACGCCCAGTTGCAGAGCCATCTGGAGCGTCATGCGCTGTCGGGCTTCGTGCAGTTGCGGGAAGAGTGGGAGAGCCTGCATGCTTGGCAAGGCAAGACTGTGATCCTCAGTGCCGGGCTGAAAGCCATTGAAGGCAAAGTGCTGGGGATAGATGGCCAGGGTGGCCTGAGGCTCTGTGTAGAGGGCAGGGAGCAGGTATTCAATGGGGGTGAGCTAAGTCTGCGTCTTGCAGGAGGCAGTCGGCCTGCCGCAGCTTCTGACACTAGTGAGGATTGACGATGCGCTGGCTCGTACTACTGCTCTTGGTCCTTAATGTGTTCTATGCCGGGTGGCACCATCAGGAGCTACCCGTGCGACCCAAGGAGTTGGCACCGCTCTCTACCTACAAAGGGGAAAGGCACAATATCCAGTTGCTCAACGAGAAGACCGATACCAAGCAGTGACCAGGTCCTGGGTTGATGACATGCATGAGGTCAAGGCCTAAGCGTTAGGGCTGATCTTTCAGTCACCCAAGAAGCATGAGCGCAGCACCAATGAATTCAATGACTTAAAACTTGAAATAAACTGATCTGGGGTATTGCCAGTCCCTGATGGTTTGCATAGAATGGCGCCCGCTTCACAGCGATGGTGCGAATGCCCGGCGATGTGAAACGGCTGTCAACGTAGCTAACCTCAAGATTTTAATGAGAAAAAGCTTGACAGCAGGCTGGCATAGCGTAAAATGCCGCCACGTTAAGGAGGGGTTCCCGAGCGGCCAAAGGGATCAGACTGTAAATCTGACGTCTACGACTTCGAAGGTTCGAATCCTTCTCCCTCCACCATTTTTAGCGTGAGCCGCAAGCTCCGCGGGTATAGTTTAGTGGTAGAACCTCAGCCTTCCAAGCTGATGATGCGGGTTCGATTCCCGCTACCCGCTCCAAGTTTGCTGTTTGTGCATGGTTTCAAGCTCTTGTAGCTCAGTTGGTAGAGCACACCCTTGGTAAGGGTGAGGTCAGCGGTTCAAATCCGCTCAAGAGCTCCATTTTCACAAGGCAGATATGAAAATATCTGCCTTTGTTTTAATGGTAGGCATGTGTTGCTCCTGTGGGCATGCAAGTCTCTGCTGTTGGCATCTTGGGTTGTGAGGTCTGGGCCGGGCGAAGGAATATCCTTGCTTGTGCAGCATGGCAGTCCAATCAGGTGTTGAAATAGCTTTCCCGGGTCGGCATAATGTTCGGCCTGATTTGTTTTAGGTCAGTAGCTCAATTGGCAGAGCGACGGTCTCCAAAACCGTAGGTTGGGGGTTCGATTCCCTCCTGACCTGCCAGATTCACTCGGTGTGTCTGGCTTTCTTTTCACAGGATCCTCCTAGATGACTCCCAAGGCTGAAGCCCCAGAATCTCGTTTCGATCTGCTGAAGTGGCTCGTTGTTGTCGCTTTGGTGGTGGTTGGCGTGGTTGGTAATCAGTACTACTCCGCGTCGCCGATCCTGTACCGGGTGCTTGCACTGCTCGCCATTGCCGCTGTAGCCGCCTATGTGGCGTTGCAGACTGCCAAAGGCAAGTCGTTCTTCGTCCTGGCTAAGGAAGCGCGCACCGAAATACGTAAAGTCGTTTGGCCGACTCGCCAAGAGACCACGCAGACCACGCTGATTGTAGTGGCGGTCGTCCTGGTCATGGCGTTGCTGTTGTGGGGGCTCGATTCCCTGCTCGGCTGGCTTGTTTCCTTGATTGTTGGCTAAGGGTGTCCCGTGGCTAAGCGTTGGTACGTTGTGCATGCTTACTCGGGTTACGAGAAGCATGTTATGCGCTCTTTGGTTGAGCGTGTAAAGCTGGCTGGCATGGAAGACGGTTTTGGCGAAATTCTCGTCCCCACTGAAGAAGTGGTCGAGATGCGAAATGGCCAAAAGCGTAAAAGTGAACGCAAGTTCTTTCCAGGCTATGTGCTGGTGCAAATGGACATGAACGAAGGCACTTGGCACTTGGTCAAGGACACGCCTCGCGTCATGGGTTTCATTGGTGGCACGGCAGACAAGCCGGCACCGATCACCGACAAGGAAGCTGAGGCTATCCTGCGTCGCGTTGCTGATGGTAGCGACAAGCCCAAGCCCAAGACGCTGTTCGAGCCAGGCGAAGTGGTTCGCGTCACCGATGGTCCTTTTGCGGATTTCAACGGTACGGTCGAAGAAGTCAATTACGAAAAGAGCCGGATCCAGGTCGCGGTGCTCATTTTCGGTCGCTCTACCCCGGTAGAGCTCGAGTTCAGTCAGGTCGAAAAAGTCTGATTGGAAACGGATCCCATACCCCGCAGGCGTAAGCTGCGGGGTTTTGTCGTCACTGGGATAAAACGCAAGCAACTGGGGAGCCGAAAGGCGCTCGTACCCAATAGTGGAGTAGCTCATGGCTAAGAAAATCACGGCTTACATCAAGCTGCAAGTAAAGGCCGGCCAGGCCAACCCTAGCCCGCCCGTCGGCCCGGCTCTGGGTCAGCATGGCGTGAACATCATGGAATTCTGCAAGGCCTTCAACGCCCGTACCCAGGGTCAAGAAGCCGGCTTGCCGACTCCTGTAATCATCACTGTCTACAGTGACCGCAGCTTCACCTTCGAGACCAAAAGCACCCCTGCTTCGGTACTGCTGAAGAAAGCAGCTGGCCTGACCAGCGGCTCTGCTCGTCCGAATACCGTCAAAGTCGGTACCGTGACTCGCGCTCAGCTCGAAGATATCGCAAAAGCCAAGAATGCGGACCTGACTGCCGCTGACATGGAAGCAGCCGTGCGTACCATCGCCGGTTCTGCTCGCTCCATGGGCCTCAACGTGGAGGGTGTGTAATGGCTAAGCTGACCAAGCGCCAAAAAGCTATTGCTTCCAAGATCGAAGCAGGCAAGTTGTACAACTTCGAAGACGCAGCTGCGCTGCTGACCGAACTGTCCACCGTCAAGTTCAGCGAATCCGTTGATGTGGCTGTGAACCTGGGCGTCGACCCACGTAAATCCGACCAGGTCGTCCGTAGCGCTACCGTGCTGCCACACGGCACTGGCAAGACCGTACGTGTTGCCGTGTTCACCCAGGGCCCGGCTGCCGAAGCCGCTCTGGCTGCCGGTGCGGACCGCGTTGGCATGGACGACCTGGCTGCCGAAATGAAAGGCGGCGACCTGAACTATGACGTCGTCATCGCATCGCCAGATGCCATGCGCGTTGTTGGTCAGTTGGGTCAGATCCTCGGCCCACGTGGCCTGATGCCCAACCCGAAAGTCGGCACCGTGACGCCAGACGTCGCCAACGCCGTCAAGAATGCCAAGGCTGGTCAGGTTCGTTATCGCACCGACAAGAACGGCATCATCCACACTTCCGTTGGCAAGGTCGGTTTCGACGCCGTCAAGCTGAAGGAAAACGTTGAAGCCCTGATCGCCGATCTGAAGCGTATCAAGCCTGCTTCCTCGAAAGGTATCTACGTCAAGCGCGTTACCCTGAGCACCACCATGGGCCCAGGTCTGGTCATCGACCAAGGCTCGCTGGACGCGTAAGACATGGCAGGTGGGGCGGGGAACCGTTCCACCAGCTGAAAAAATTGGGGTCCCTGCCTGGCGGGGGCTATCCAAGACCGTAGGCGACGCAAGTCTTAAACCTCAAGCCTACGCAGATGGTGCTCCCGGTTCCTTACCGAATCAGACACCAAAACGACATCCGGCCCCGGTTGGATGAAACGGTAACAAGCAGGAGTTGAACCCGTGGCAATTAAACTTGAAGACAAGAAGGCCATCGTCGCTGAAGTCAACAAGGCTGCCCAAGTTGCTCTGTCCGCTGTCGTGGCTGATGCCCGTGGCGTAACAGTAGGCGCTATGACCGGACTCCGTAAAGAGGCTCGTGAAGCTGGCGTATACGTACGTGTCGTACGTAACACCCTGCTCAAGCGCGCCGTTGCAGACACTCAATACAGTGTTCTGAACGACGTGTTCACTGGCCCGACCTTGATCGCCTTCTCCAACGAACATCCAGGTGCTGCTGCCCGTTTGTTCAAGGAGTTCGCAAAAGGTCAGGACAAGTTCGAGATCAAGGCAGCTGCGTTCGAGGGTAACTACCTCGCAGCTAACCAAATCGACGTGCTGGCAAGCTTGCCGACCCGTGACGAAGCCATTTCCCAGCTGATGAGCGTGATTCAAGGCGCTACCAGCAAACTGGCTCGTACTCTGGCGGCCCTTCGCGACCAGAAAGAAGCTGCCGCAGCCTGAGGCTGAGCGACTTCTCTCTACGTTTATTGTTTATTTCGATGGCCGCCTAGGCCGTCACCCCAATACAGGAATTTATAGTCATGTCTCTGACTAACGACCAAATCATCGAAGCAATCGGCGAAAAATCCGTTCTGGAAATCGTTGAGCTGATCAAAGCGATGGAAGAAAAGTTCGGCGTTTCGGCTGCTGCCGCTTCCGCCGGTCCAGCTGCTGGTCCAGCTGCCGTTGTTGAAGAGCAAACTGAATTCAACGTCATGCTGCTGGAAGCTGGCGAGAAGAAAGTAAACGTCATCAAGGCAGTTCGTGAACTGACCGGTCTGGGCCTGAAAGAAGCCAAGGCTGTAGTTGACGGCGCTCCTGCCATGGTTCTGGAAGCTGTTGCCAAAGACGCAGCTGACAAAGCCAAAGCAACGCTGGAAGAAGCAGGCGCCAAAGTCGAGCTCAAGTAAGCATCGACCTTGCGTCTCCAGCCCGAGCGTCAAGCGAAAGGCTGATGGCTGGTGGCTCATGCCACCGGCCTTTTTCCGTTACTGGCAGTCGATCAGGTCGACGCCGGCAACGCGCTGTAACCACCCGAGGGTGGCGCAAACCACGGGGTTTGCACGATTTTCTGGCTGCTCCCGTCGGGAGAAGCCACAAGCAGGTGACCAAGCTGGGGAACGCTGATGGCTTACTCATATACTGAGAAAAAACGTATCCGCAAGGACTTTAGCAAGTTGCCGGACGTCATGGACGTACCGTACCTCTTGGCTATCCAGCTGGATTCGTATCGCGAATTCTTGCAGGCGGGCGCGACCAAGGACCAGTTCCGTGATGTCGGTCTGCATGCGGCCTTCAAATCCGTTTTCCCGATCATCAGCTACTCCGGCAACGCTGCTCTGGAGTACGTTGGTTATCGTCTGGGCGAACCGGCCTTTGACGTCAAAGAGTGCGTCCTGCGTGGCGTGACCTACGCCGTGCCGTTGCGTGTGAAAGTGCGCCTGATCATTTTCGACAAAGAATCGTCGAACAAAGCGATCAAGGACATCAAAGAGCAGGAAGTCTACATGGGGGAAATCCCCCTGATGACCGAGAACGGTACCTTCGTAATCAACGGTACCGAGCGCGTCATCGTTTCCCAGCTGCACCGTTCGCCAGGCGTGTTCTTCGACCACGACCGTGGCAAGACGCACAGCTCGGGCAAACTGCTCTATTCGGCACGTATCATCCCTTACCGTGGCTCGTGGCTGGACTTCGAGTTCGATCCGAAAGACTGTGTATTCGTCCGGATCGACCGTCGTCGTAAATTGCCTGCTTCCGTATTGCTGCGCGCCCTGGGCTACAGCACCGAGGAAGTCCTCGATGCGTTCTACACCACCAACGTATTCCACGTGCAGGGCGAAATGCTCAGCCTGGAGCTGGTGCCCCAGCGCCTGCGCGGTGAAATCGCCGTTCTCGACATCGTCGACGAGAAGGGCAAGGTCATTGTCGAACAAGGCCGTCGTATTACTGCCCGGCACATCAACCAGATCGAAAAAGCTGGCATCAAGCAGCTGGAAGTGCCGCTGGACTACGTCCTAGGTCGCACTACCGCCAAGGCTATCGTACATCCGGCCACCGGCGAGATCCTGTGCGAGTGCAACACTGAACTGACCACCGAGCTGCTGCTCAAGATTGCCAAGGCGCAGGTCGTTCGCATCGAGACGTTGTACACCAACGACATCGACTGCGGTCCGTTCATCTCCGATACTCTGAAGATCGATTCCACCGGCAATCAGCTCGAAGCCCTGGTGGAAATCTATCGCATGATGCGTCCCGGCGAGCCGCCGACCAAGGATGCTGCCGAGACCCTGTTCAACAACCTGTTCTTCAGCCCTGAGCGCTATGACCTGTCTGCGGTCGGCCGGATGAAGTTCAACCGTCGTATCGGTCGTACCGAGATCGAAGGTTCGGGCGTGTTGAGCAAGGAAGACATCGTTGCCGTACTGAAGACCCTGGTCGACATCCGTAACGGCAAGGGCATCGTCGACGACATCGACCACCTGGGTAACCGTCGTGTTCGGTGTGTTGGCGAAATGGCCGAAAACCAGTTCCGTGTTGGCCTGGTGCGTGTAGAGCGCGCGGTCAAGGAACGTCTGTCGATGGCCGAAAGCGAAGGCCTGATGCCGCAGGACCTGATCAACGCCAAGCCGGTGGCTGCCGCGGTCAAGGAGTTCTTCGGTTCCAGCCAGCTCTCGCAGTTCATGGACCAGAACAACCCGCTGTCCGAGATCACCCACAAGCGTCGCGTTTCCGCACTCGGCCCTGGTGGTCTGACCCGTGAGCGTGCAGGCTTCGAAGTTCGTGACGTTCACCCGACGCACTATGGTCGCGTGTGCCCGATCGAAACGCCGGAAGGTCCGAACATCGGCCTGATCAACTCCCTGGCAGCCTATGCGCGCACCAACCAGTACGGCTTCCTGGAAAGCCCGTACCGTGTGGTAAAAGACGCTCTGGTCACCGACGAGATCGTGTTCCTGTCCGCCATCGAAGAAGCCGATCACGTGATCGCTCAGGCTTCGGCCACGATGAACGACAAGAAGGTGCTGATCGACGAGCTGGTAGCCGTACGTCACTTGAACGAATTCACCGTCAAGGCGCCGGAAGACGTCACCCTGATGGACGTTTCGCCCAAGCAGGTCGTGTCGGTAGCCGCATCGCTGATTCCGTTCCTCGAGCACGACGACGCCAACCGTGCGTTGATGGGTTCGAACATGCAGCGTCAGGCTGTACCTACCCTGCGTGCCGATAAGCCGCTGGTCGGTACCGGCATGGAGCGCAACGTTGCTCGTGACTCCGGCGTTTGCGTCGTGGCTCGTCGTGGTGGCGTGATCGACTCTGTCGATGCCAGCCGTATCGTGGTTCGGGTTGCCGATGACGAAGTCGAGACTGGCGAAGCCGGTGTCGATATCTACAACCTGACCAAGTACACCCGCTCGAACCAGAACACCTGCATCAACCAGCGTCCGCTGGTGAACAAGGGTGACGTGGTTCAGCGCAGCGACATCATGGCCGACGGTCCGTCCACCGACATGGGTGAACTGGCGCTGGGTCAGAACATGCGCATCGCGTTCATGGCGTGGAACGGCTTCAACTTCGAAGACTCCATCTGCCTGTCCGAGCGTGTGGTTCAGGAAGATCGCTTCACCACGATCCACATCCAGGAACTGACCTGTGTGGCCCGTGACACCAAGCTTGGCCCAGAGGAAATCACTGCCGACATCCCGAACGTGGGTGAAGCGGCGCTGAACAAGCTGGACGAAGCCGGTATCGTTTACGTGGGTGCCGAAGTCGGCGCTGGCGACATTCTGGTCGGCAAGGTCACGCCTAAAGGCGAGACCCAGCTCACGCCAGAAGAAAAACTGCTGCGCGCGATCTTCGGCGAGAAGGCCAGCGACGTTAAGGACACCTCCCTGCGCGTGCCTACCGGCACCAAGGGTACCGTCATCGACGTACAGGTCTTCACCCGTGACGGCGTCGAGCGTGATGCTCGTGCACTGTCGATCGAGAAGAGCCAGCTGGACGAGATCCGCAAGGACCTGAACGAAGAGTTCCGTATCGTTGAAGGCGCGACCTTCGAACGTCTGCGCTCGGCCCTGATGGGTCAGATCATCGAAGGCGGCGCTGGCCTGAAGAAAGGCACCGAGGTGACCCACGAGGTCCTCGACGGTCTGGAGCATGGTCAGTGGTTCAAGCTGCGCATGGCCGAAGACGCGCTGAACGAACAGCTCGAGAAGGCTCAGGCCTACATCGTCGATCGTCGCCGTCTGCTGGACGACAAGTTCGAAGACAAGAAGCGCAAGCTGCAGCAAGGCGATGACCTGGCTCCGGGCGTGCTGAAGATCGTTAAGGTCTACCTGGCCATCCGCCGTCGCATCCAGCCGGGTGACAAGATGGCCGGTCGTCACGGTAACAAGGGTGTGGTCTCCGTGATCATGCCTGTCGAGGACATGCCGCACGACGCCAACGGTACGCCGGTGGACGTGGTACTCAACCCGTTGGGTGTACCTTCGCGTATGAACGTCGGTCAGATTCTCGAAACCCACCTGGGCCTCGCGGCCAAGGGTCTGGGCGAGAAGATCAACACCATGCTCGAAGAGCAGCGTAAGGTAGCTGATCTGCGCAAGTTCCTGACCGAGATCTACAACGAGATCGGTGGCCGTCAAGAACAGCTGGAAACCTTCTCCGACCAGGAAATCCTGGATCTGGCGAAGAACCTCAAGGGCGGCGTTCCAATGGCCACCCCGGTGTTCGACGGTGCCAAGGAAAGCGAAATCAAGGCCATGCTGAAATTGGCCGACATGCCGGAAAGCGGCCAGATGCAGCTTTTCGACGGTCGTACCGGCAACAAGTTCGAGCGTCCGGTCACCGTTGGCTACATGTACATGCTGAAGCTGAACCACTTGGTGGACGACAAGATGCACGCGCGTTCCACTGGTTCTTACAGCCTGGTCACCCAGCAGCCGCTGGGTGGTAAGGCGCAGTTCGGTGGTCAGCGTTTCGGGGAGATGGAGGTGTGGGCGCTGGAAGCATACGGCGCGGCATACACCCTGCAAGAAATGCTCACAGTGAAGTCGGACGATGTGAACGGTCGTACCAAGATGTACAAGAACATCGTGGACGGCGATCACCGTATGGAGCCGGGCATGCCCGAGTCCTTCAACGTGTTGATCAAAGAGATCCGTTCTCTGGGTATCGATATCGATCTGGAAACCGAATAACACGTGACGCGAATCGGGAGTGGACGGCTACCGTCCACTCCCTGCTCCGCCAGGAGGAAAGGCCTTGAAAGACCTACTGAATTTGCTGAAAAACCAGGGTCAAGTCGAAGAGTTCGATGCGATCCGTATCGGCCTCGCGTCGCCTGAGATGATCCGTTCGTGGTCGTTCGGTGAAGTTAAGAAGCCGGAAACCATCAACTACCGCACGTTCAAGCCCGAGCGTGACGGCTTGTTCTGCGCCAAGATCTTTGGCCCGGTCAAGGATTACGAGTGCCTGTGCGGTAAGTACAAGCGCTTGAAGCACCGTGGCGTGATCTGCGAGAAGTGCGGCGTCGAAGTCGCGCTGGCCAAGGTTCGTCGCGAGCGCATGGCTCACATCGAACTGGCTTCGCCGGTCGCCCACATCTGGTTCCTGAAGTCGCTGCCGTCCCGTATCGGCCTGCTGATGGACATGACCCTGCGTGATATCGAACGCGTTCTCTACTTCGAGAGCTATGTCGTTATCGATCCGGGCATGACTACCCTTGAAAAGGGCCAGCTGCTGAACGACGAGCAGTACTTCGAAGCACTCGAAGAGTTCGGTGACGACTTCGACGCCCGCATGGGTGCCGAAGCTGTTCGCGAACTGTTGCACGCCATTGACCTAGAGCACGAGATCGGTCGCCTGCGCGAAGAAATTCCGCAGACCAACTCGGAAACCAAGATCAAGAAGCTGTCCAAGCGCCTGAAGTTGATGGAAGCCTTCCAAGGCTCCGGCAACCTGCCTGAGTGGATGGTGTTGACCGTTCTGCCGGTTCTGCCGCCAGATCTGCGTCCACTGGTTCCACTGGATGGCGGTCGTTTCGCGACCTCCGACCTCAACGATCTGTATCGTCGAGTGATCAACCGTAACAACCGTTTGAAGCGCCTGCTGGATCTGTCGGCTCCCGACATCATCGTGCGCAACGAAAAGCGCATGCTGCAGGAAGCTGTGGATGCGCTGCTCGACAACGGTCGCCGCGGTCGTGCCATCACGGGTTCCAACAAGCGTCCTCTGAAATCCCTGGCCGACATGATCAAGGGTAAGCAGGGTCGTTTCCGTCAGAACCTGCTCGGCAAGCGCGTCGACTATTCGGGTCGTTCGGTAATTACCGTAGGCCCGACCCTGCGTCTGCACCAGTGCGGTCTTCCGAAGAAGATGGCTCTGGAGCTGTTCAAGCCGTTCATCTTCGGCAAGCTGGAAATGCGTGGTCTGGCGACCACCATCAAGGCCGCCAAGAAGATGGTCGAGCGCGAGCTGCCAGAAGTGTGGGACGTGCTCGCCGAAGTGATTCGCGAACACCCCGTGTTGCTGAACCGTGCACCGACCCTTCACCGTCTGGGTATCCAGGCGTTTGAACCGGTATTGATCGAAGGCAAGGCGATCCAGCTGCACCCATTGGTCTGTGCTGCGTACAACGCCGACTTCGACGGCGACCAGATGGCGGTCCACGTACCGCTGACGCTGGAAGCCCAGCTCGAAGCCCGTGCGCTGATGATGTCGACCAACAACATCCTGTCGCCAGCCAACGGTGAGCCAATCATCGTTCCTTCGCAGGACGTTGTACTGGGTTTGTACTACATGACCCGTGAAGCGATCAACGCCAAGGGCGAAGGCCGCATCTTTGCCGATCTGCAGGAAGTCGACCGCGTTTTCCGCGCCGGCGAAGCGGCTCTGCACGCCAAGATCAAGGTTCGTATCAACGAAACCGTGAACGATCGTGA
Organism: Pseudomonas rhizosphaerae; assembly: GCF_000761155.1. Lineage (NCBI taxonomy): Bacteria > Pseudomonadati > Pseudomonadota > Gammaproteobacteria > Pseudomonadales > Pseudomonadaceae > Pseudomonas > Pseudomonas rhizosphaerae. The sequence continues at coordinate 4,162,991 of NZ_CP009533.1, forward strand.
CGGTGGCAGTGTGAGCGGTACCCGTATCGTCGACACCACTGTCGGCCGTGCGCTGCTGTTCCAGGTCGTGCCTAAAGGTCTGTCCTTCGACGTCGTCAACCTGCCGATGAAGAAGAAGGCGATCTCCAAGCTGATCAACCAGTGCTACCGCGTGGTGGGTCTGAAAGAGACCGTGATCTTCGCTGACCAGTTGATGTACACCGGTTTTGCCTACTCGACAATTTCGGGTGTTTCCATCGGTGTTAACGACTTCGTTATCCCGGATGAGAAAGCTCGCATCATCGGTACTGCGACCGACGAAGTGAAAGAGATCGAAAGCCAGTACGCTTCCGGCCTGGTCACCCAGGGCGAGAAGTACAACAAGGTGATCGACCTCTGGTCCAAGGCCAACGACGAAGTGTCGAAGGCAATGATGTCGAACCTCTCGAAAGAGAAGGTCATCGATCGTCATGGCAACGAAGTCGACCAGGAGTCGTTCAACTCGATGTACATGATGGCTGACTCCGGTGCCCGGGGTTCGGCTGCTCAGATTCGTCAGTTGGCCGGTATGCGTGGCCTGATGGCCAAGCCGGACGGCTCGATCATCGAGACGCCGATCACTGCGAACTTCCGTGAAGGTTTGAGCGTACTTCAGTACTTCATCTCCACTCACGGTGCTCGTAAGGGTCTGGCGGATACCGCCTTGAAGACTGCGAACTCCGGTTACCTGACCCGTCGTCTGGTAGACGTGGCGCAGGATCTGGTAGTGACCGAAGTCGATTGCGGTACCGAGCACGGTCTGCTGATGACGCCACACATCGAAGGCGGCGACGTCGTCGAGCCTTTGGGTGAACGCGTGCTGGGCCGAGTCATCGCCCGTGACGTGTTCAAGCCTGGCACCGACGAAGTCATCGTTCCAGGCGGTACGCTGGTTGACGAGAAGTGGGTTGAATTCATCGAGCTGAACAGCATCGACGAAGTCATCGTGCGCTCGCCGATCAGCTGCGAAACCCGCTACGGTATCTGCGCCAAGTGCTACGGTCGTGACCTGGCTCGCGGGCATCAGGTGAATATCGGTGAAGCGGTCGGCGTTATCGCTGCCCAGTCCATCGGTGAGCCGGGTACCCAGCTGACCATGCGTACGTTCCACATCGGTGGTGCGGCAAGCCGGACTTCGGCGGCCGACAGCGTCCAGGTGAAGAATGGCGGCACCGTCCGTCTGCATAACCTCAAGCACGTAGAGCGTGCCGACGGCAACCTGGTAGCCGTGTCGCGTTCCGGTGAGTTGGCGATTGCCGACGAATTCGGTCGCGAGCGTGAGCGTTACAAACTGCCGTACGGTGCAGTGATTTCGGTGAAGGAAGGCGACAAGGTCGACGCTGGTGCCATCGTGGCCAAGTGGGATCCGCACACTCACCCGATCGTCACCGAGATGAAAGGTACCGTGACCTACGTGGGCATGGAAGAAGGCATCACGATCAAGCGTCAGACAGACGAATTGACCGGCCTGACCAACATCGAAGTGCTCGATGCCAAGGATCGTCCAGCGGCGGGCAAGGAAATTCGTCCGGCCGTGAAGATGGTTGGCGTCGATGGCAAGGATCTGCTGCTGCCAGGTACCGACGTGCCAGCTCAGTACTTCCTGCCAGCCAACGCTCTGGTCGGCGTGGCGGATGGTGCGCAAGTGGGTGTGGGTGACGTTATCGCCCGTATTCCACAGGAAACTTCGAAGACTCGCGACATCACCGGTGGTCTGCCGCGTGTTGCCGACTTGTTCGAAGCGCGTCGTCCGAAGGAAGCTTCGATTCTTGCGGAAGTCAGCGGCACCATCGCGTTCGGTAAAGAGACCAAGGGCAAGCGCCGTCTGGTCATCACCCCGAACGACGGTACCGATCCGTACGAAGAGCTGATTCCGAAGTGGCGTCACCTGAACGTCTTCGAAGGCGAACAAGTGAACCGCGGCGAAGTCATCTCCGATGGCCCGAGCGATCCGCACGACATTCTGCGTCTGCTGGGTGTGAGTGCGCTGGCCAAGTACATCGTCAATGAGATTCAGGACGTTTACCGTCTGCAAGGCGTGAAGATCAACGACAAGCACATCGAGACGATCCTTCGTCAGATGCTGCGCAAGGTCGAGATCTCCGAGTCGGGCGACAGCAGCTTCATCAAGGGCGACCAGATGGAACTGACCCAGGTGCTGGGCGAGAACGAGCGTTTGAGCGGCGACGACAAGTTCGTTTCCAAGTTCACCCGTGTTCTGCTGGGTATCACCAAGGCGTCGTTGTCCACCGAATCGTTCATCTCGGCGGCTTCCTTCCAGGAAACCACTCGAGTGCTGACCGAAGCGGCTGTCACCGGCAAGCGCGACTACCTGCGCGGCCTGAAGGAAAACGTGGTCGTGGGTCGTCTGATCCCGGCCGGTACCGGTCTGGCGTATCACAGCGAGCGCAAGCGTCGTCGTGAACTCGACAAACCAACCCGCGTCAGTGCCAGTGAAGTTGAAGCTGCGTTGACCGAAGCGCTGAACTCAAGCGGTAATTGAGACCAGCGGTAGTGATGACAGGGCCCTGGTAGCCTTTGCCAGCTCCGCAACGACACGAAATGTCGCGGTGGAGTTGGCAGGGGAGACCGGGGCCTTGTCTTGACTGGGGACGAGATCCTCTTTAGACTCTTGTACCCCTAAATTTGGCGGGATTGATTCCTGCCATTTTTGCTTTTCTTGCAAGACAATAGCGTCGCAAGACAACAGTGGAGCTAGTAGATGGCAACTATCAACCAGCTGGTACGTCAGCCGCGTAAGCGTATCGTCGAGAAATCCGACGTGCCTGCGCTGCAGAACTGCCCGCAACGTCGTGGCGTGTGCACCCGCGTGTACACCACCACGCCGAAAAAACCTAACTCGGCACTGCGTAAAGTATGCCGCGTGCGTCTGACCAACGGTTTCGAGGTTTCCTCGTACATCGGCGGTGAAGGCCACAACCTGCAAGAGCACAGCGTGGTACTGATCCGCGGCGGTCGTGTAAAAGACTTGCCAGGTGTTCGTTACCACACCGTTCGCGGCTCCCTGGATACCTCCGGCGTTAAAGGTCGTAACCAAGGTCGTTCGAAGTACGGTACCAAGCGTCCGAAATAATCGGCGTTTGCGGAATACTGCAGTTATCTATTTTTCTGAGTCGATAAGAGTAAGGTCGGGCCTGTCCCGAGCTAACCTGAAGACCGTTTGAGGGCTTATCCATGCCAAGAAGACGCGTAGCAGCCAAGCGCGAAGTGCTTGACGATCCAAAATACGGCAGCCAGATCCTGGCCAAGTTCATGAACCACGTGATGGAAAGCGGCAAGAAAGCCGTTGCCGAGCGTATCGTTTATGGCGCGCTGGACAAGGTTAAAGAACGCAAGAACAGCGACCCCCTGGAAATCTTCGAGAAAGCTCTCGACGCCATCGCTCCGCTGGTCGAAGTGAAGTCGCGCCGTGTAGGCGGTGCTACTTACCAGGTTCCGGTCGAAGTTCGTCCGTCCCGTCGTAACGCCCTGGCAATGCGCTGGCTGGTAGACTTCGCGCGCAAGCGCGGTGAAAAGTCGATGGCTCTGCGTTTGGCCGGCGAACTGCTGGATGCTGCTGAAGGCAAAGGTGCTGCAGTTAAGAAGCGTGAAGACGTTCACCGTATGGCTGAAGCCAACAAAGCGTTCTCGCACTACCGCTTCTAAATTCGGCGTCACTTATTTTGCGAGGGCTTTATGGCTCGTACAACTGATATCAATCGCTACCGTAACATCGGTATCGTCGCTCACGTGGATGCGGGTAAAACCACTACCACCGAGCGCGTCCTGTTCTATACGGGCGTGAACCACAAGATGGGCGAGGTGCATGATGGCGCCGCGACCATGGACTGGATGGTGCAGGAGCAGGAGCGGGGTATTACCATTACTTCCGCAGCTACCACTGCGTTCTGGGAAGGCTCTAACAAGCAGTTCCCTCGCCACCGTTTCAACATCATCGATACCCCCGGCCACGTTGACTTCACCATTGAAGTAGAGCGTTCGCTGCGTGTACTCGACGGTGCTGTCGTGGTGTTCTGCGGTACCTCCGGTGTCGAGCCTCAGTCCGAAACCGTATGGCGTCAGGCCAACAAGTACGGCGTTCCACGTCTTGTGTACGTGAACAAGATGGACCGTGCCGGTGCCAACTTCCTGCGCGTGATCGGTCAGATCAAGCAGCGCCTGGGTCACACCCCGGTGCCGATCCAGCTGGCCATCGGTGCAGAAGACAACTTCCAGGGTCAGATCGACCTGATGTCCATGGAAGCGGTCTACTGGAACGACGCAGACAAAGGCATGGCTGCCCGCCGTGAACCTATTCCTGCCGAGCTGCAGGAACTGGCTGACGAGTGGCGCAGCAACATGGTTGAAGCTGCGGCCGAAGCCAACGAAGAGTTGATGAACAAGTACCTCGAAGGTGAAGAACTCACCAACGACGAAATCAAAGCCGCTCTGCGTCAGCGTACCATCGCTGGTGAAATCGTCCTGGCTGTTTGCGGTTCCTCGTTCAAGAACAAGGGCGTTCCCCTGGTTCTGGATGCTGTCATCGACTACCTGCCTGCGCCGGTCGACATTCCTGCCATCAAGGGTTCCGACCCGGATGACGAGACTGTGCCCATGGAGCGTCATGCAGACGACAGCGAGCCGTTCTCGGCCCTGGCGTTCAAGATCGCTACCGACCCATTCGTGGGTACCCTGACCTTCGCTCGCGTTTACTCGGGCGTGTTGAGCTCCGGCGACGGCGTGATCAACTCGGTCAAGGGCAAGAAAGAGCGCGTGGGTCGTATGGTGCAGATGCACGCAAACACCCGCGAAGAGATCAAGGAAGTACGCGCTGGCGACATCGCGGCCTTGATCGGCATGAAGGACGTCACCACCGGTGACACCCTGTGCTCGGCCGACAAGCCGATCATCCTGGTTCGCATGGACTTCCCGGAGCCGGTAATTTCGGTTGCCGTTGAGCCCAAGACCAAGGATGACCAGGAAAAAATGGGTATCGCACTGGGCAAGCTTGCTCAGGAAGACCCGTCTTTCCGCGTCAAGACCGATGAAGAGACTGGTCAAACGATCATCTCGGGTATGGGTGAGTTGCACCTGGACATTCTCGTTGACCGCATGCGCCGCGAGTTCAACGTAGAAGCCAACATCGGTAAACCGCAGGTGTCCTACCGTGAGAAGATCACGAAGGCCTGTGAGATCGAAGGCAAGTTCGTTCGTCAGTCCGGCGGTCGTGGTCAGTTTGGCCATTGCTGGATCCGTTTTGCACCTGCTGACGAAGGTCAGGAAGGCTTGCAGTTCGTGAACGAAGTCGTAGGTGGTGTTGTTCCGAAGGAATACATCCCGGCGATCCAGAAGGGTATCGAAGAGCAGATGAAGAACGGCGTCGTTGCCGGCTATCCGCTGATCGGCCTGAAGGCGACCGTTTTCGATGGCTCTTACCACGACGTCGACTCCAACGAGATGGCGTTCAAGGTGGCTGCCTCCATGGCGACCAAGCAGCTGGCCTCCAAGGGCGGCGGCGTTGTGCTTGAGCCGATCATGAAGGTGGAAGTTGTAACACCTGAGGACTACATGGGTGACGTGATGGGAGACCTGAACCGTCGTCGTGGTCTGATCCAGGGTATGGAAGATACGGTTTCGGGCAAGGTTATCCGTGCCGAGGTTCCGTTGGGCGAAATGTTCGGTTATGCGACCGATGTTCGTTCCATGTCCCAGGGTCGCGCGAGCTACTCTATGGAATTCTCCAAATACTCCGAGGCTCCGTCGAACGTCGTCGAAGCTATCGTTAAAAAACAAGGCTGATTCAGCCCCTTAGGCTAGGAGTTTATTGTCGTGGCTAAAGAAAAATTTGATCGTTCCCTACCTCACGTCAACGTCGGCACCATCGGCCACGTTGACCACGGTAAAACCACTCTGACCGCTGCTCTGACTCGTGTCTGCTCCGAAGTTTTCGGTTCGGCTCGCGTTGACTTCGACAAGATCGACAGCGCACCAGAAGAAAAAGCTCGCGGTATCACCATCAACACTGCGCACGTTGAATACAACTCGCTGATCCGTCACTACGCTCACGTCGACTGCCCAGGTCACGCTGACTATGTGAAGAACATGATCACCGGTGCTGCCCAGATGGACGGCGCTATCCTGGTTTGTTCGGCTGCTGATGGTCCGATGCCACAAACCCGTGAGCACATCCTGCTGTCCCGTCAGGTAGGCGTTCCGCACATCGTGGTTTTCCTGAACAAGGCTGACCTGGTAGACGACGCTGAGCTGCTGGAACTGGTCGAGATGGAAGTACGTGACCTGTTGTCCACCTACGATTTCCCAGGCGACGACACTCCGATCATCATCGGTTCGGCTCGTATGGCTCTGGAAGGTCTGGACGACAACGAGATGGGCACTACTGCCGTCAAGAAACTGGTAGAGACTCTGGACAGCTACATTCCAGATCCAGTTCGCGTTATCGACAAGCCGTTCCTGATGCCAATCGAAGACGTGTTCTCGATCTCCGGTCGCGGTACTGTTGTTACCGGTCGTATCGAGCGCGGTATCGTAAAGGTTCAGGACTCGCTGGAAATCGTTGGTCTGCGTGACACCACCGTCACCACTTGCACCGGCGTTGAAATGTTCCGCAAACTGCTCGACGAAGGTCGTGCCGGCGAGAACTGCGGCGTGCTGCTGCGCGGCACCAAGCGTGACGACGTTGAGCGTGGCCAGGTTCTGGTCAAGCCAGGTTCGGTCAAGCCGCACACCAAGTTCGAAGCTGAAGTCTACGTTCTGAGCAAGGAAGAAGGCGGTCGTCACACTCCGTTCTTCAAAGGCTACCGTCCACAGTTCTACTTCCGGACCACTGACGTGACCGGTAATTGCGAACTGCCGGAAGGCGTTGAAATGGTAATGCCAGGCGACAACATCAAAATGGTTGTCACCCTGATCAAGACCATCGCAATGGAAGACGGCCTGCGTTTCGCTATCCGTGAAGGCGGTCGTACCGTCGGCGCTGGCGTCGTAGCCAAAATCATCGAGTAATCGTTGATCGCTTGAAAAGGCCCCCGCTTAGCGGGGGCTTTTTTATTGGGTTGACACTCGATAGAGGCGTCTATAGAATTGCGCCTCCTTTTAACGGGTGCATTGCGCCCGGTGGGAACAGCAGCCGGAGTCTGAAATCCAATGCAAAATCAGCAAATCCGTATCAGGTTGAAGGCTTTCGACCATCGCCTGATCGACCAATCCACCCAGGAAATCGTGGAAACCGCGAAACGTACTGGTGCTCAGGTGCGTGGTCCGATTCCACTTCCTACCCGTAAAGAGCGGTTCACCGTTCTGGTTTCTCCGCACGTCAACAAAGACGCGCGCGACCAGTACGAAATCCGCACTCATAAGCGTGTTCTGGACATCGTCCAGCCAACGGATAAAACCGTTGATGCGCTGATGAAGCTTGATCTTGCGGCAGGTGTGGAAGTGCAGATCAGCCTCGGCTAAGACTGGGTCTTAGTCGTGTAACGCTCTGAAATGGGCGGCCATAGCGGGTGAAAGCCCCGTACACTCATGAGGTTTACAACATGACTATTGGTGTAGTCGGTCGTAAATGCGGTATGACCCGTATTTTCACCGAAGAAGGTGTCTCCATTCCGGTCACGGTCATTGAGATCGAGCCGAATCGCGTCACCCAGTTCAAAACTGAAGAAACTGATGGCTATCGTGCAGTGCAAGTCACTGTCGGCGAGCGTCGTGCTTCGCGCGTGACTGCTGCTCAGGCAGGTCACTTCGCCAAGGCGAACGTTGCTGCCGGTCGTGGCGTCTGGGAATTCCGCCTTGCAGAAGGCGAGTACCAGGCTGGCGACTTGATCAATGCTGAACTCTTCGCAGCGGGCCAACTGGTAGACGTTACCGGTCAGTCCAAAGGTAAAGGCTTTGCCGGTACCATCAAGCGTTGGAACTTCCGCGGTCAAGACAACACCCACGGTAACTCCGTTTCCCACCGCGTCCCTGGCTCCATCGGCCAGTGCCAGACTCCTGGCCGTGTTTTCAAGGGCAAAAAAATGTCCGGTCATATGGGCGCCGAGCGCGTGACCGTGCAGTCCCTGGAAGTTGTGCGCGTCGACGCTGAACGCAATCTGCTGCTCGTCAAGGGTGCTGTTCCTGGCGCAACCGGCGGCAACCTGGTTGTGCGTCCGGCAGCCAAGGCTCGCGGTTAAGGGGAAGCGAAAATGCAATTAAATGTAAATGACGCTCAGGCGATCGAAGTTTCCGAACTGACTTTCGGCGGCGAGTTCAACGAGACACTGGTGCACCAGGCAGTCGTAGCCTACATGGCTGGCGGTCGTCAGGGCAGCAAGCAGCAAAAGACCCGTTCCGACGTTCGTGGTGGCGGTAAGCGCCCTTGGCGTCAAAAGGGTACTGGCCGCGCTCGTGCCGGTACTATCCGTAGCCCAATCTGGCGCGGCGGTGGTACCACTTTCGCAGCTCGTCCTCAGGATCACACCCAGAAGCTGAACAAGAAGATGTATCGCGCTGCACTGCGCTCCATCCTTGCTGAGCTGGTGCGTACCGACCGTTTGGTCGTGGTTCAGGACTTCGCTGTCGAAGCGCCGAAAACCAAAGACCTGCTGGGCAAGCTGAATGGCATGGGCCTCACCGACGTTCTGATCGTATCGGACTCCGTCGACGAGAACCTGTACCTGGCTGCTCGCAACCTTCCGCACGTCGACGTTCGTGACGTACAAGGTTCCGACCCAGTTAGTCTGATCGCATACGACAAGGTGTTGATCACCGTGTCGGCCGTGAAGAAATTCGAGGAGCTGCTGGGATGAACCAGGAACGCGTATTTAAAGTTCTGCTTGGCCCGCACGTTTCCGAGAAGGCTACGGTTCTGGCAGACAAGAAAGGTCAGTTCGTTTTCAAGGTTGCTACTGACGCAACCAAGCTGGAAATCAAGAAGGCCGTCGAAAGCCTGTTCAGCGTGAAAGTAGAGCGTGTTACTACCCTGAACGTACTGGGTAAAAGCAAGCGCACTGCTCGCGGTCTGGGCAAGCGTAATGACTGGAAGAAGGCAGTTATCTCCCTTCAGCCAGGCCAAGATCTCGATTTCAGCAGCAGTGCTGAGTAAGGAAGGGGTGCATCATGGCAATCGTTAAATGCAAACCGACTTCCCCTGGCCGCCGTTTCGTGGTCAAGGTGGTCAACCAGGAGCTGCATAAAGGCGCTCCTCACGCACCGCTGCTCGAGAAAAAATCGAAGTCTGGTGGTCGTAACAACAATGGCCGTATTACCACCCGTCACATCGGTGGTGGTCACAAGCAGCATTACCGCATGATCGACTTCCGTCGCAACGACAAAGATGGCATCACCGCCACTGTCGAGCGCATTGAATACGATCCTAACCGTACTGCTCACATCGCTCTGGTTCTGTACGCAGACGGCGAGCGTCGCTACATCCTCGCACCGAAAGGCGTGAGCGCTGGCGACCAGCTGATTGCAGGTGCTCTGGCACCGATCAAGCCAGGCAACTCGCTGCAGCTGCGCAACATCCCGGTCGGTAGCACCATCCACGGCATCGAACTGAAGCCGGGCAAGGGTGCTCAGATCGCTCGCTCCGCTGGTGCTTCGGCTCAGCTGATCGCTCGTGAAGGTGTCTACGTGACCCTGCGCCTGCGTTCGGGCGAAATGCGCAAAGTGCTGTCCGAGTGCCGTGCCACGCTGGGTGAGGTTTCCAACTCCGAGCACAGCCTGCGCTCGCTGGGTAAAGCCGGTGCCAAACGCTGGCGTGGCGTTCGCCCAACCGTTCGTGGTGTTGCCATGAACCCGGTTGACCACCCACATGGTGGTGGTGAAGGTCGTACCTCCGGTGGTCGTCATCCGGTATCGCCATGGGGCTTCCCGACTAAGGGCGCGAAGACTCGTGGTAATAAGCGTACCGACAAAATGATCGTCCGTCGTCGCAAGTAAATAGAGGGATACGACAGTGCCACGTTCTCTGAAAAAAGGTCCTTTTATTGATCTTCACCTACTGAAGAAGATCGAAGTGGCGGCGGAAAAGAACGATCGCAAACCAGTTAAGACCTGGTCGCGTCGTTCGATGATCCTGCCACAAATGGTCGGTCTGACCATCGCAGTACACAACGGTCGTCAACACGTCCCCGTTCTCGTGAACGAAGACATGGTCGGCCACAAACTGGGCGAGTTCGCCGGTACCCGTACATATCGCGGGCACGTGGCTGACAAGAAAGCCAAGCGTTAAGGGGTAAGGAAATGGAAGTAGCCGCTAAGTTGTCGGGCGCTCGAATCTCCGCCCAGAAAGCCCGCTTGGTCGCCGACCAGATCCGCGGGAAGAAGGTGGGCGAAGCGCTCAACCTGCTGGCTTTTAGCAGTAAAAAAGCCGCGGAAATCATGAAGAAAGTGCTGGAGTCGGCCGTAGCCAACGCCGAGCACAACGAAGGCGCAGACGTTGATGACCTGAAGGTCAGCACTGTTTTCGTCAACGAAGGGCGTTCGCTGAAGCGCATCATGCCTCGTGCCAAAGGCCGGGCTGATCGCATCGTCAAGCGGTCTTGCCATATCACTGTCAAGGTTGCTGACAAGTAACGGAGTCGATCAGATGGGTCAGAAAGTACATCCCATTGGCATTCGCCTGGGAATCGTCAAGGAGCACACCTCCGTCTGGTACGCAGACGGTCGGACTTATGCGGACTACTTGTTCGCAGATCTGAAGGTGCGTGAGTATCTCCAAGACAAACTAAAAAGCGCGTCCGTGAGCCGTATCGATATCCATCGTCCGGCCCAAACTGCACGTATCACCATCCACACCGCTCGTCCTGGTATCGTTATCGGGAAGAAGGGTGAGGACGTTGAGAAACTGCGTCAGGACCTGACCAAGCAAATGGGTGTGCCTGTGCACATCAATATCGAAGAGATCCGCAAGCCGGAGCTCGACGGTATGCTGGTTGCGCAGAGCGTAGCTCAGCAGCTGGAGCGTCGTGTGATGTTCCGTCGCGCCATGAAGCGCGCCGTACAGAACGCCATGCGCATTGGTGCCAAGGGCATCAAGATCCAAGTGAGCGGTCGTCTCGGCGGTGCTGAAATCGCACGTACTGAATGGTATCGCGAAGGTCGTGTGCCCTTGCACACCCTGCGTGCCGACATCGACTATGCCAACTACGAAGCTCACACCACCTACGGTGTGATCGGTGTGAAGGTTTGGATTTTCAAAGGCGAAGTAATTGGTGGTCGCCAAGAAGAACTGAAACCACAAGCACCTGCGCCTCGTAAAAAAGCTGCTAAGTAAGGGGTACGCCAAATGTTGCAACCTAAGCGTACGAAGTTCCGCAAGCAGATGACTGGCCACAACCGTGGTCTGGCTCAGCGCGGTAGCAAAGTCAGCTTCGGCGAATTCGCGCTGAAGTCTGTAGCTCGTGGTCGTCTCACCGCTCGTCAGATCGAGTCAGCGCGTCGCGCACTGACCCGTCACGTGAAACGTGGCGGCAAGATCTGGATCCGTGTATTCCCGGACAAGCCTATCTCCAAAAAGCCCCTCGAAGTTCGTATGGGTAAAGGTAAGGGTAACGTGGAATATTGGGTTGCCCAGATTCAGCCAGGCAAGGTCCTGTATGAAATCGAGGGTGTTTCCGAAGAGCTGGCGCGTGAGGCTTTCGCCTTGGCGGCTGCAAAGCTGCCTCTCGCCACCTCCTTTGTTAAGCGGACGGTGATGTGATGAAAGCGAATGAACTTCGTGAAAAATCAGCACAGCAACTGAACGAGCAACTGCTCGGCTTGCTGCGCGACCAGTTCAATCTGCGCATGCAGAAAGCAACTGGCCAGTTGGGGCAGTCTCACCTGCTCTCGCAAGTGAAGCGCGACATCGCTCGCGTGAAAACTGTGCTCAACCAGCAGGCAGGTAAGTGATCATGGCTGAAGCCGAAAAAACCGTCCGTACGCTGACTGGCCGTGTGGTCAGCGACAAGATGGACAAAACCATCACCGTATTGATCGAGCGTCGCGTAAAGCACCCGATCTACGGTAAATACGTTAAGCGTTCGACTAAGCTGCACGCTCACGACGAAACCAACCAGTGCAAGATCGGCGACAAGGTCACTATTCGTGAAACTCGTCCGCTGGCCAAGACCAAGTCCTGGGCACTGGTTGACGTTCTCGAACGCGCTGTTGAAGTCTAAGGGCTAGGGGTCGGAGAAATTCTATGATTCAGACTCAATCCATGCTCGATGTGGCCGATAACAGCGGCGCTCGTCGCGTCATGTGCATCAAGGTACTGGGCGGCTCGCACCGCCGGTACGCTGGCATCGGCGACATCATCAAGGTGACCGTGAAGGAAGCAATTCCTCGTGGCAAGGTGAAGAAGGGTCAAGTGATGACTGCTGTTGTAGTCCGCACTCGCCACGGCGTTCGTCGTGCTGACGGCTCCATCATCCGCTTCGATGGCAACGCTGCTGTTCTGTTGAACAACAAGCAAGAGCCAATCGGCACCCGTATCTTTGGGCCAGTGACCCGTGAGCTTCGTTCCGAGAAGTTCATGAAGATCGTCTCGCTCGCCCCAGAAGTGCTGTAAGGAGATCCGACATGCAAAAGATTCGTCGTGACGACGAGATCATCGTGATCGCCGGCAAAGACAAAGGCAAGCGCGGTAAGGTGCTCAAGGTTCTCGCTGACGACCGTCTGGTCGTTGGTGGGATCAACCTGGTGAAGCGTCATACCAAGCCTAACCCGATGTCGGGCGTACAGGGCGGTATCGTCGAGAAAGAAGCGCCTCTGCACGCTTCCAACGTCGCCATCTTCAACGGCGAAACCAACAAGGCTGACCGCGTTGGTTTCAAAGTAGAAGAAGGCAAAAAAATTCGTGTCTTCAAGTCGACCCAAAAAGCGGTTGATGCTTGAACACTGCTAGGTAGAAGACCATGGCACGACTGAAAGAGATTTACCGGAAGGAAATCGCTCCCAAGCTTAAGGAAGAACTTAAGCTGGCGAACGTGATGGAAGTTCCGCGCGTTACCAAGATCACCCTGAACATGGGTCTGGGCGAAGCGATCGGCGACAAGAAAGTCATCGAACACGCTGTAGCCGACATCGAGAAGATCACCGGCCAGAAAGCCGTTGTGACCTTCGCGCGTAAATCCATCGCGGGCTTCAAAGTCCGTGAAGGATGGCCGATCGGTGTCAAGGTGACCTTGCGTCGCGACAAGATGTACGAATTCCTGGACCGCCTGCTGGCGATCTCCCTGCCTCGGGTACGCGACTTCCGCGGCCTGAATGCCAAGTCCTTCGATGGTCGTGGCAACTACAGCATGGGCGTGAAAGAGCAGATCATTTTCCCGGAAATCGATTACGACAAGATCGATGCTCTGCGCGGTCTGGACATTACCCTGACCACCACTGCTCGTTCGGATGAAGAAGGTCGCGCCCTGCTGCGTGCTTTCAACTTCCCGTTCCGCAACTGATTGGAGTAGGAAAATGGCCAAGAAGAGCATGAAGAACCGTGAGCTGAAGCGTCAGCTGACGGTAGCTAAATACGCCAAGAAGCGTGCTGAGCTGAAAGCTATCATCGTGAATCTGAACGCAAGTGACGAAGAACGCTGGAATGCTTCCGTAGCTCTGCAGAAGCAGCCACGTGATGCGAGCGCCGCTCGCATGCGTAACCGCTGCCGCCTGACTGGTCGTCCACACGGCGTGTACCGCAAGTTCGGCCTCGGCCGTAACATGCTGCGCCAGGCCGCCATGCGCGGTGACGTACCAGGTCTGGTCAAAGCCAGCTGGTAAGTCGGACCGGCGTGACGCCGGCGGAAAATTGAGCAATCAACCGACCGCCGGTGTCATGGCGATTGAATCAAGCCCCTTATGGGGCTTGATTCATTTCTGCCGTACGTCTAGAATTGCCGGCTCGCCTGAGCCCGGGTTTTTGGACCGGATCACACGTTCGGCGACGTTGTAGCCGCAAGGCTAATTATTTTTGTATCAGGAGCGTCTAGCCCATGAGTATGCAGGACCCGTTAGCGGACATGCTAACTCGAATCCGTAATGCCCAGATGGCTGAAAAGTCCGTCGTAAGCATGCCATCTTCCACGTTGAAGGTAGCTGTTGCCAAAGTTCTAAAGGACGAAGGTTACATCGCGGGTTTTCAGGTAAGCAGCGAAGCAAAACCGTCGCTTTCCATCGAGCTGAAATACTTCGAAGGCCGTCCGGTCATCGAGGAAGTCAAGCGCGTAAGTCGTCCAGGCCTGCGTCAGTACAAATCCGTTGAAGATCTGCCAAAAGTTCGTGGCGGTCTCGGCGTATCCATCGTCTCCACCAACAAAGGTGTGATGACGGATCGTGCTGCGCGCGCTGCCGGTGTCGGCGGCGAAGTACTTTGCACAGTGTTCTAAGGGGGGATAAGCATGTCTCGCGTCGCTAAGAACCCCGTTAAGCTGCCAGCTGGTGTCGAAGTAAAATTCGCCGGCCAACAGCTTTCGGTGAAGGGTGCCAAGGGCACTCTGGAACTGAACGTTCACTCGTCGGTTGAAATCGTTGAAGAGGCTGGCGAACTGCGTTTCGCTGCCAAGAATGGCGATCAGCAGACCCGTGCAATGGCCGGTACCACTCGCGCTTTGGTCAACAACATGGTCCAGGGCGTAAGCCAAGGCTTCGAGCGCAAGCTCCAGCTGGTCGGTGTTGGCTACAAGGCACAAGCAAAAGGCACAGTGCTGAACCTGTCGCTGGGCTTCTCTCATCCGGTGGATTACGAGTTGCCGCAAGGCATCACCGCTGAGACTCCTAGCCAGACCGATATCCTGATCAAGGGCATCGACAAGCAGCTGGTGGGTCAAGTGGCCGCTGAAATCCGCGATTTCCGTCCGCCAGAGCCTTACAAAGGCAAAGGTGTACGTTACGCAGACGAAGTCGTCCGCCGTAAAGAAGCCAAGAAGAAGTAGGGCATAGCAAATGACCGACAAAAAAGTTACTCGACTGCGTCGCGCTCGCAAAGCACGCCTGAAAATGCACGAACTCGAAGTCGTGCGTCTCTGCGTGTTCCGCTCTTCGCAGCACATCTATGCCCAGGTCATCTCGGCCGACGGCAGCAAGGTCCTGGCAAGTGCCTCGACTTTGGACAAAGAATTGCGTGATGGTGCCACTGGCAACATTGACGCGGCCACTAAGGTTGGCCAGCTGGTCGCTTCGCGTGCTAAGGCCGCTGGCGTCTCGCAGGTGGCTTTCGACCGCTCTGGCTTCAAGTACCATGGCCGCGTTAAAGCGCTGGCTGATGGCGCTCGTGAAGCTGGGCTGGAGTTCTAAGTTATGTCAAATAACGACCAAAAGCGCGACGAAGGCTACATCGAGAAGCTGGTTCAAGTTAACCGCGTTGCCAAGACCGTCAAAGGCGGCCGTATCTTCACCTTCACCGCGTTGACCGTGGTAGGTGATGGCAAAGGCCGCGTTGGCTTCGGCCGTGGCAAGTCTCGTGAAGTGCCTGCTGCCATCCAGAAAGCTATGGAAGCAGCTCGTCGCAACATGATTCAAGTGGACCTGAACGGGACCACCTTGCAGTACGCCATGAAGTCCGCTCACGGCGCTTCGAAGGTGTACATGCAGCCTGCTTCGGAAGGTACCGGTATCATCGCTGGCGGCGCAATGCGTGCCGTTCTCGAAGTTGCTGGTGTCCAGAACGTTCTGGCCAAGTGCTACGGCTCGACCAACCCCGTCAACGTGGTTCACGCTACGTTCAAGGGTCTGAAAGCCATGCAGTCCCCGTCGTCCATCGCCGCCAAGCGCGGTCTGAACGTTGAGGAGATCATCTGATCATGGCTACCGTAAAAGTTACGCTGATCAAAAGCATGACCGGCCGTATCCCTAACCACAAACTGTGCGTTAAGGGTCTGGGTCTGCGTCGCATCGGTCACACTGTAGAAGTCCAGGATACTCCCGAGAATCGCGGGATGATCAACAAGGCCTACTACATGCTTCGCGTAGAGGGTTAATCGATGAAACTCAATGATCTGAGTCCAGCTCCCGGTTCGCGTCGCGAAAAGCACCGTCCGGGTCGTGGTATCGGTAGTGGTTTGGGCAAGACCGGTGGCCGTGGCCACAAAGGTCAGACCTCCCGCTCCGGTGGCACCATCGCTCCAGGCTTTGAAGGCGGTCAACAGCCGCTGCATCGTCGCCTGCCGAAGTTCGGTTTCGTTTCCCTGAAAGCCATGGACCGCGCAGAAGTGCGTCTGTCCGAGTTGGCCAAAGTGGAAGGCGACATCGTCTCCGTGCAGTCCCTGAAGGATGCCAACGTGATCAACCAGAACGTACAGCGTGTGAAAATCATGCTGTCGGGCGAAGTGACTCGCGCTGTGACCATCAAGGGCATCGCCGCCACCAAAGGTGCGCGTGCGGCTATCGAAGCAGCTGGCGGCAAGTTCGAGGAATAAATGGCTAAGCAAGGTGCTCTCTCAGCGCTAGGCAAGGGCGGTATGTCTGAACTCTGGGCTCGTCTGCGTTTTCTGTTCCTGGCGATCATCGTCTACAGAATTGGCGCACACATCCCTGTTCCAGGTATCAACCCGGACCGACTCGCAGACCTGTTTCGACAGAATGAGGGGACCATTCTTAGCTTGTTCAACATGTTTTCCGGCGGCGCGCTGGAGCGGATGAGCATCTTTGCACTGGGGATCATGCCGTACATCTCGGCATCGATCATCATGCAGCTGATGACCGCCGTGAGTCCGCAGCTGGAGCAGTTGAAGAAGGAAGGTGAAGCTGGCCGTCGCAAGATCAGCCAGTACACCCGCTATGGCACCGTCATCTTGGCCCTGGTGCAGGCGATCGGCATGTCGATCGGCCTGGCCAACCAGGGTGTGGCGTTCACTGCAAGCTTCAGCTTCTACTTCGTGGCGGTCTCCACTTTCGTGGCGGGTGCCATGTTCATGATGTGGCTGGGTGAGCAGATTACTGAGCGTGGTGTGGGTAACGGTATCTCGATGTTGATCTTCGCAGGTATCGTTGCCGGTCTTCCGAGAGCGATTGGGCAGTCTTTCGAGTCTGCACGTCAGGGCGACATCAACATCTTCGCGCTGGTTGCAATCGGTCTGCTGGCGGTAGCGATTATCGGTTTCGTGGTGTTCATCGAGCGTGGTCAGCGGCGAATCGCCGTTCACTATGCCAAGCGCCAGCAGGGCCGCAAGGTCTTCGCTGCGCAGACGAGCCACTTGCCGCTGAAAGTGAACATGGCCGGTGTAATCCCTGCCATTTTCGCGAGCAGCATCTTGCTGTTCCCGGCTTCGCTGGGCTCCTGGTTCGGTCAGTCCGAAGGTATGGGCTGGTTGCAGGACGTCTCGCAGTCGATCGCTCCTGGTCAGCCGTTGAACATTCTGCTGTTTAGTGCAGGGATCATTTTCTTCTGCTTCTTCTATACGGCGTTGATGTTCAATCCGAAAGACGTAGCGGAAAACCTGAAGAAGTCCGGTGCCTTTATTCCGGGCATCCGTCCAGGCGAACAGTCGGCGCGCTACATTGATGGCGTTCTGACCCGTTTGACCATGTTCGGTGCTCTGTACATGATGTGCGTCTGCTTGCTGCCACAGTTTCTGGTGGTTGCTGCAAACGTTCCGTTCTACCTTGGCGGGACCTCGTTGCTGATTGTGGTAGTGGTTGTGATGGACTTTATGTCCCAAGTACAATCGCACCTCGTTTCGCACCAGTACGAATCCCTGATGAAGAAAGCCAACCTGAAAGGCTACGGTGGCAGCGGTCTGCTGCGCTGACAGTCCCTTAAGGTTCGAGGAGTTGGCAATGAAAGTTCGTGCATCGGTGAAAAAGCTGTGCCGTAACTGCAAAATCATTCGTCGCGAAGGCGTCGTTCGAGTCATTTGCAGCGCAGAGCCGCGTCACAAACAGCGCCAAGGCTGACTGTGATGTGCTACAAGCCCGGCAGCTAGTGCGCTGCCGGGTTGATTATTTGTTATTACAGCGATATTATCTCGCGCCCTATTTCTTGGCTTCCGGGGCGTAGGTAGCTGTCAATTGGAGTCCCACTGAATGGCCCGTATTGCAGGCGTTAACATTCCAGATAACAAGCACACTGTTATCTCGCTGACCTACATCTATGGTGTTGGTCGCACTACTGCACAGAAAATCTGTGCAGACACTGGGGTCAACCCAGCCGCAAGGATCAAGGATCTGAGCGACGAGCAGATTGAACAGCTGCGTGGCGAAGTGGCGAAGTTCACCACCGAAGGTGATCTGCGCCGCGAAATCAACATGAAAATCAAGCGCTTGATGGATCTGGGCTGCTATCGCGGTCTTCGTCATCGTCGTGGTCTGCCAGTACGCGGTCAGCGTACCAAGACCAACGCGCGTACCCGTAAAGGTCCGCGTAAGCCGATCCGCAAGTAATCGCACCAGCGAATCGACAGGAATCTAGTCATGGCAAAACCTGCTGCTCGTCCTCGTAAGAAAGTCAAAAAGACAGTGGTTGATGGCATCGCCCACATCCACGCGTCTTTCAACAACACCATCGTGACCATTACCGATCGTCAAGGCAACGCCCTGTCCTGGGCTACCTCCGGCGGTTCGGGTTTCCGCGGTTCTCGCAAGTCCACCCCGTTCGCTGCCCAGGTGGCTGCTGAACGTGCTGGTCAAGCTGCGCTGGAATATGGCCTGAAGAACCTCGACGTCAACGTCAAGGGTCCAGGTCCAGGTCGTGAGTCCGCTGTCCGTGCATTGAACGGCTGTGGCTATAAGATCGCCAGCATCACCGACGTGACGCCAATCCCGCATAACGGGTGCCGTCCGCCGAAGAAGCGCCGCGTGTAATTCAGGAGACGATAGATAATGGCTCGTTACATTGGTCCAAAATGCAAACTGGCTCGTCGTGAAGGCACTGACCTGTTCCTGAAAAGCGGCGTTCGCGCCCTGGAATCGAAGTGCAATATCGAAGCAGCCCCAGGTATCCACGGTCAGCGCCGTGGCCGCCAGTCCGACTACGGCACCCAGCTGCGTGAAAAGCAGAAAGTCCGTCGTATCTATGGCGTTCTCGAGCGTCAGTTCAGCGGTTACTACAAGGAAGCTGCCGGCAAGAAAGGCGCAACCGGCGAGAACCTGCTGCAACTGCTCGAATGCCGTCTGGACAACGTCGTATACCGTATGGGCTTTGGCTCGACTCGTGCCGAATCCCGTCAGTTGGTATCGCACAAGTCCGTCAGCGTCAACGGCAAGACCGTTAACGTTCCGTCCTACCAGGTTCGTGCTGGTGACGTGGTCGCGATTCGCGAAAAAGCAAAGAACCAGCTTCGCATTGTCCAAGCTCTCGATCTGTGTGCCCAACGTGGCCGCGTAGAATGGGTAGAAGTAGACACTGAGAAGAAGTCGGGCGTTTTCAAGAACGTTCCTGCTCGCAGTGATCTGTCCGCCGACATCAACGAAAGCCTGATTGTCGAGCTCTACTCCAAGTAAGGGCTAGAAAATAGGTGCATCCATGCAGATTTCGGTAAATGAGTTCCTGACGCCCCGCCATATCGATGTGCAGGTCGTCAGTCCAACCCGCGCCAAAATCACCCTCGAGCCTCTCGAGCGTGGTTTTGGCCATACCCTGGGCAACGCGCTGCGCCGCATCCTGTTGTCCTCAATGCCCGGCTGCGCAGTAGTCGAGGCCGAGATTGACGGTGTACTCCACGAGTACAGCGCCATCGAAGGTGTACAGGAAGACGTCATTGAAATCCTGTTGAACCTGAAAGGCCTGGCTATCAAGCTGCACGGTCGTGACGAAGTT
Source organism: Pseudomonas rhizosphaerae (assembly GCF_000761155.1). Classification (NCBI taxonomy): domain Bacteria; kingdom Pseudomonadati; phylum Pseudomonadota; class Gammaproteobacteria; order Pseudomonadales; family Pseudomonadaceae; genus Pseudomonas; species Pseudomonas rhizosphaerae. The sequence continues at coordinate 4,182,741 of NZ_CP009533.1, forward strand.
ACGCTGACCTTGTCGAAAAAGGGTTCGGGGGTGGTTACCGCTGCCGATATTCAGCTGGATCATGATGTCGAGATCGTTAATCCCGATCACGTAATCGCTAACCTGGCGTCTAACGGCGCCCTGAACATGAAGCTCGTCGTAGCTCGTGGTCGTGGTTATGAACCGGCCGACTCGCGTCAAAGCGATGAAGACGAAAGCCGCAGCATTGGTCGCTTGCAGCTCGACTCTTCGTTCAGCCCGGTACGCCGTATCGCATACGTGGTGGAAAACGCCCGTGTCGAGCAGCGCACCAACCTGGACAAGCTGGTTATCGATCTGGAAACCAACGGTACCCTGGATCCTGAAGAGGCCATCCGCCGTGCTGCAACCATTCTGCAACAGCAGTTGGCTGCGTTCGTCGATCTCAAAGGTGACAGCGAGCCTGTGGTAATCGAGCAAGAAGACGAGATCGATCCGATCCTGCTTCGCCCGGTTGACGATCTGGAACTGACTGTACGTTCGGCTAACTGCCTTAAGGCGGAAAACATTTACTACATCGGCGACCTGATTCAGCGTACCGAAGTAGAACTGTTGAAGACTCCGAACCTGGGCAAGAAATCCTTGACTGAAATCAAGGACGTTCTGGCCTCCCGCGGTCTGTCCCTCGGCATGCGCCTCGACAACTGGCCGCCTGCAAGTCTTAAGAAGGACGACAAGGCGACTGCCTGATCGTCGTAATCACCGAACGTAGTGTTTGGTAAGGAATGAACCATGCGTCATCGTAAAAGTGGACGTCACCTGAGCCGTACCAGCTCGCACCGCAAGGCCATGTTTCAGAACATGGCGGTGTCGCTGTTCGAGCACGAGCTGATCAAGACTACCCTGCCAAAAGCCAAGGAACTGCGCCGCGTTGCCGAGCCGCTGATCACCCTGGCCAAGGTAGACAGCGTTGCAAACCGCCGTCTTGCTTTCGACCGTACTCGCTCGAAAGAAATGGTCGGTAAGCTGTTCAACGATCTGGGCAAGCGCTATGCAACCCGTCAGGGCGGCTACCTGCGTATCCTCAAGTGCGGCTTCCGCGCTGGCGATAACGCACCTATGGCGTACGTCGAGCTGGTTGATCGTCCTGTCGGTGGCTCGGTTGAAGCTGCCGAATAAGACGAAAAGTCTGTTCTGAAAAACCGGGCCTTGGCCCGGTTTTTTTATGTCTGCACGTTAGCCAAAATCTATCGGCTAAAGATAATTTCCCGATTAGTGCTATGGATGGGTTTCTCGGATACTTGCTGCAAGCCGCTCAAGTCGGCACCTACACAGCAAGCCAGACCAGGGAACATCGTCCATGAGCCAGAGCAAGATCCTCACCACTGCCAGCGGCGCACCAGTCGCCGACAACCAGAATTCCCGCTCAGCGGGACCTCGTGGTCCCTTGTTGCTGGACGATTTCCATCTGATTGAAAAGCTCGCGCACTTCAACCGCGAGAACATTCCAGAACGCCGCGTACACGCCAAAGGTTCGGGCGCGTACGGTACCTTCACCGTTACTCGGGATATTACCGAGTACTCCAGCGCCAAGCTGTTCAGCGCCGTAGGCAAGCAGACCGAAACCTTCTTGCGGTTCTCCACCGTGGGTGGCGAGCGTGGTTCGGCGGATACCGAACGCGACCCGCGTGGTTTTGCCCTCAAGTTCTACACCGAGGAAGGCAACTGGGACATCGTAGGCAATAACACCCCCGTGTTCTTCATTCGCGATCCGATGAAGTTTCCGGACTTCATCCACACACAGAAGCGCCTGCCTCAGAGCAACCTGAAGAGTGCGCAGATGATGTGGGACTTCTGGTCGCATTCGCCCGAGTCGTTGCATCAGGTCACCATTCTGTTTTCGGATCGCGGTATTCCTGACGGCTATCGTCACATGCATGGCTTCGGTAGCCATACCTACAGCTTGATCAACGCCAAAGGCGAGCGGCACTGGGTCAAGTGGCACTACAAGACGGCTCAAGGCATCAAGAACCTGGCACCGGCCGACGCGGCTCGTATTGCCGGTACCGATCCAGATTATGCTCAGCGCGATCTGTTCGATGCGATCGAGCGTGGGGATTACCCCAAGTGGCGCGTATGCATGCAGATCATGAGCGAGGACCAGGCCAACCGTCATCACGAGAACCCATTCGACGTGACCAAGACCTGGTCGCAGAAGGAGTTCCCGTTGATCGAAGTGGGCATGCTGGAACTGAACCGTAATCCGCTGAACTACTTTGCCGAAGTTGAGCAAGCGACGTTTGGGCCGAGCAACATGGTGCCCGGTGTGGGGCTGTCACCTGACCGCATGCTGCAGGGTCGTGTGTTCGCCTACGCCGATGCCCACCGCTATCGCGTCGGGACCAATCACCAGCAGTTGCCGGTGAACGCCCCGCGCAGCCCGGTTCATTCGTACCAGCGAGACGGTTCCATGGCCTTTGGCAGCAATGGCGGTGCAGCACCCAACTACGAGCCCAACAGCTATGCAGATGCGCCCAAGCAAGCGCCTCAGTATCGCGAACCTGCCTTGGCCTTGCATGGCGATGCGGATCGCTTCGATCACCGTGTGGATGCGGACTACTACAGCCAGGCTGGTGCTCTGTTCCGTTTGATGAGTGCCGAGCAGCAGGCGCTGCTGATCGACAATATCGCCGGTGCGATGATGGGTGTGAGCGCGGACGTGGTGGAGCGCCAGCTGCAACACTTCTACCATGCAGATGAGGCCTACGGTAATGGCATCGCCAAAGCATTGGGCATCCAGCTCGGCTGAACCTAAGTGATAAAAAGAACCGCCCTCATTTGGGCGGTTTTTCGCTTTATTTCGTCACTTTTTCTCTGCTTTTTAGCGTATTTCTGCACCGTAGGCCGTGACGTATCCGCGACCTTGGTTCAAACTATGCCTTTCTGCTAGGAGATCTACGGCGATGCAAGGCCACCCGGACGTAATCGATTACCTCAATACTTTGCTCACTGGCGAGCTGGCTGCCCGTGACCAGTATTTCATCCACTCGCGGATGTACGAGGACTGGGGCTTCGCCAAGCTCTTCGAGCGCATCAATCACGAAATGGAAGAAGAGGCGGGTCATGCCGACGCCTTGATGCGCCGTATCCTGATGCTTGAGGGTACGCCACGCATGCGTCCGGACGATCTCGAAGTGGGGACCGATGTGCCGAGCATGATCGCTGCCGATCTGCGTCTGGAATACAAGGTGCGCGCGGCGCTGTGCAAAGGCATCGCGCTATGCGAGCAGCACAGCGATTACGTCACACGCGACATTCTGCGCGTGCAACTGGCGGACACCGAGGAAGACCATACGTATTGGTTGGAAAAGCAGCAGGGGCTGATCAAGTCAATTGGGCTGGAGAATTATCTGCAGTCGCAGTTTTGATTGATGGCGTGCTGTGGTGGGATTCGGCAGGTGGAGTGTAGAGACTGCTGACGCGGCTTGCGCCGCTGCTACAGGGGTTGCGTCCCTGATACAGGGATTGTGTTGAGAAAAGCCCCGCTTGCGCGGGGCTTTTTGGTTTCAGGCTTTGTCGCGTTCCAGCAGGGGCTTGAGGTAGTGGCCGGTGTAGGACTGTTTCATCTCGGCGACCTGTTCTGGGGTGCCGACGGCGATGATCTGACCGCCTTTGGAACCGCCTTCCGGCCCAAGGTCCACCAGCCAGTCGGCTGTCTTGATGACGTCCAGGTTGTGTTCGATCACCACCACAGTGTTGCCGTGGTCACGAAGACGATGGAGCACATCGAGCAACTGCTGGATATCGGCGAAGTGCAGGCCGGTAGTGGGTTCGTCGAGGATGTACAGAGTCTTGCCGGTGTCGCGCTTGGACAGCTCGCGCGACAGCTTGACCCGCTGCGCTTCACCACCGGACAACGTGGTCGCCGACTGGCCCAGCTTGATGTAGGACAGGCCGACGTCCATCAGCGTCTGCAGCTTGCGTGCAAGCGCCGGGACCGCGTCGAAGAACTCCCGCGCTTCTTCGATGGTCATCTCCAGGGTCTCGTGGATGTTCTTGCCCTTGTACTTGACCTCCAGCGTCTCGCGGTTGTAACGCTTGCTCTTGCAGACATCGCAGGGCACATAGATGTCGGGCAGGAAGTGCATCTCGACTTTGATCAGGCCGTCGCCCTGGCAGGCCTCGCAGCGACCGCCCTTGACGTTGAACGAGAATCGGCCAGGTCCATAGCCACGTGAACGCGACTCGGGCACGCCGGCAAACAGCTCGCGGATCGGCGTGAACAGCCCTGTGTAGGTAGCAGGGTTGGAGCGTGGTGTGCGTCCGATCGGGCTTTGGTCGATGTCCACGACCTTGTCCAGGTGCTGCAAGCCATTGACGCTGTCGTGCGCTGAAGCTTCCAGGGTGGTCGCGCCGTTGAGCGCGGTGGCGCTGAGCGGAAACAGGGTGTTGTTGATCAACGTCGACTTGCCCGAGCCGGACACGCCGGTCACGCAAGTCAGCAAGCCGATCGGGATCTCCAGGTCGACGTTGCGCAGGTTGTTGCCTCGTGCGCCCTTGAGGGTCAGGGACAGCTTCTTGTTGCGCGGCGTGCGTTTGGCCGGGACCGCGATCTTCACGCGTCCGGACAGGTACTTGCCGGTCAGGGAGTCGGGATGGTCCATGACCTCCTGCGCCGTGCCCTGGGCCACGATGTGGCCACCGTGAACACCTGCGCCGGGGCCGATGTCGACCACGTAATCGGCAAGGCGGATGGCATCTTCGTCATGCTCGACGACAATCACGGTGTTGCCGATGTCACGCAGGTGCTTGAGGGTGCCCAGCAGGCGGTCGTTGTCGCGCTGGTGCAGGCCGATGGAGGGTTCGTCGAGGATGTACATGACGCCCACCAGGCCCGCGCCGATCTGGCTGGCCAGGCGGATGCGCTGGGCCTCGCCGCCCGAGAGGGTGTCCGCACTGCGGTCCAGGGTCAGGTAGTCCAGGCCCACGTTGACCAGGAACTGCAGGCGCTCGCGGATTTCCTTGAGGATCTTGTCGGCGATTTCACCCTTGCGACCGGTCAGGCTGAGGCTGCCGAAATAATCGGTGGCATCGCCGATCGGCAAGCCGGTGACAGCAGGCAGGGTTTTCTCGCCCACCCAGACGTGACGTGCCTCACGGCGCAGGCGAGTGCCGCGGCAGTCAGGGCAGGGCTGGGTGCTGAGGAACTTGGCCAGCTCTTCACGGACGCTGGCCGACTCGGTTTCGCGGTAGCGGCGCTCGAGGTTGGGCACGATGCCTTCGAACGGATGCGAACGCTTGACGATGTCGCCGCGGTCGTTGAGGTAGCGGAAATCGACGTTATGGCTGCCGCTGCCGCTGAGGATGACTTTCTGCTGGTCGCTGGGCAGTTCGTTGAACGGTACGTCCAGGCTGAATTGGTAATGGCTGGCGAGCGAGCCGAGCATCTGGAAGTAATAGACGTTGCGCCTGTCCCAGCCGCGGATCGCGCCTTCGGCCAAGGTCAGCTCGCCGTTCACCAGGCGCTTGTTGTCGAAGAACTGCTTCACGCCCAGGCCATCGCAGGTCGGGCAGGCACCGGCCGGGTTGTTGAAGGAGAACAGCTTGGGCTCCAGCTCGCTGATGGCGTGGCCGCAGATCGGGCAGGCAAAGCGCGCGGAGAAGATGATCTCTTCGAAGGGTTCGTCGTCCATTGACGCCACCAGGGCGATGCCATCGGCCAGCTTCAGGGCCGTCTCGAACGATTCGGCCAGACGCTGCTGCAAGTCGGAACGGACCTTGAAGCGGTCCACGACGACTTCGATGGTGTGCTTCTTCTGCTTGTCGAGCTTGGGCAGCTCGTCCATCTCGTAGAGCTTGCCGTTGATGCGCGCGCGGACAAAGCCCTGGGCGCGCAGCTCTTCGAAAATGGCCAGGTGCTCGCCCTTGCGCTCACGGATGACCGGGGCCAGCAGCATCAGCCGCGCGCCCTCGGGCTGGGCCAGGACCAGGTCGACCATCTGGCTGACCGTCTGGGCTTCCAGCGGAATGTCATGATCCGGGCAGCGCGGCGTGCCCACGCGGGCGTACAGCAGGCGCAGGTAGTCGTAGATCTCAGTGATGGTGCCGACGGTGGAGCGGGGGTTGTGCGACGTCGACTTCTGTTCGATGGAAATGGCCGGCGACAGACCTTCGATGGTGTCGACGTCGGGCTTTTCCATCATCGATAGGAACTGGCGGGCATAGGCCGACAGCGATTCGACGTAGCGGCGTTGACCTTCGGCATAGAGGGTGTCGAAAGCCAGGGAGGATTTGCCTGAACCCGACAGCCCGGTGATGACGATCAGTTTGTCACGGGGCAGGGTCAGATCGATGTTTTTCAAATTGTGGGTTCGAGCCCCACGTACCAGAATCTTGTCCAAGGCGGCCTCGCGCGGCGGGCGTAAACAGGTGAGTATACGGGGCTTGTCAATGGCACCGCACGGTGCGTGCGCGCAAAGATGAAGAAGGCGCGTCAAAGCGTCGCCATCTGTGCCGTTACTGGGTGGGACTGGTAGAATCGTCACCGGTTCACACGAGGTTTATCCATGCACGATCCCCACAGCGAACGCATGAGCAGCGGTGAAACCCGCGCAGCCAGCGGGCTGGCCCTGGTGTTCGCTTTCCGCATGCTGGGCATGTTCATGGTCCTGCCGGTACTGGCGACCTATGGCATGGACCTAGCAGGTGCCACCCCGGCCTTGATAGGTCTGGCGATCGGTGCCTATGGCTTGACTCAAGCTTTTCTACAGATTCCTTTCGGGGTCATCTCCGACCGCATCGGCCGTCGCCCGGTGATCTACGGTGGCTTGGTGATCTTCGCCATCGGCAGTGTGGTCGCGGCCCAGGCCGACTCCATCTGGGGCGTGATCGCCGGACGCATCCTGCAGGGCGCGGGTGCGATATCGGCGGCAGTCATGGCGCTGCTTTCGGACCTGACCCGCGAGCAGAACCGCACCAAGGCCATGGCCATGATTGGCATGAGCATCGGTGTGTCCTTCGCCGTGGCGATGGTGGTCGGGCCGCTGCTGACCCGCGCCTTCGGCCTGCATGGGCTGTTCCTGGCTACCGGCGTGCTGGCCTTGGTCGGCATCGCCCTGGTGGCTTTCGTCGTGCCCAAGGCGACGGCCCACACGCGGCATCGCGAGTCGGGCGTGGCCCGGGGCGAGATGCTGGCCACGCTCAAGCACCCCGACCTGCTGCGCCTGGACCTGGGCATTTTCGTCCTGCATTCGATCCTGATGGCCAGCTTTGTGGCCTTGCCACTGGCGCTGGTGGAACGCGCCGGCTTGCCCAAGGAAGAGCATTGGTGGGTTTACCTGACGGCCTTGGTCGTATCTTTTTTCGCAATGATTCCGTTCATCATCTACGGCGAAAAGAAGCGCAAGATGAAGCGTGTTCTGCTGGGCGCGGTGGCAACCCTGATGCTGGTGGAGCTGTTCTTCTGGGAGTTCGGCAGTGGCCTGAAGGCGCTGGTGATTGGCACGGTGGTGTTCTTCACCGCGTTCAACCTGCTCGAGGCGTCGCTGCCTTCGTTGATCAGCAAGGTCTCGCCAGCGGGCGGCAAGGGCACGGCCATGGGCGTGTATTCCACCAGTCAGTTCCTGGGGTCGGCCATGGGCGGCATCCTCGGTGGCTGGCTGTTCCAGCACGGTGGCCTGGGTGTGGTCTTCATCGGATGCGCGGCGCTGTGCGCCCTGTGGCTGGCCATAGCTGTTACTATGCGCGAACCACCCTACGTGACCAGTCTGCGCTTGCCGCTTTCGCCCCAAGCGATGCGCGAGACGGGATTGGCCGAGCGGCTGAAAACCGTGCCCGGTGTAACAGATGCGGTGGTGGTGGCCGAAGAGGCCGCCATCTATATCAAATTGGACAAAGAAATTTTGGATCGCACCGCCCTCGAGCGCCTGGTCAACCCAGCGCCGACAGCATGCGAAGCCTAGGAGAACGATATGGCCCGTGGGGTTAACAAAGTCATTTTGGTCGGCACCTGTGGTCAGGATCCGGAAGTTCGCTACCTGCCCAACGGCAACGCGGTCACCAACCTGAGCCTGGCCACCAGCGAGCAGTGGACCGACAAGCAGAGCGGCCAGAAGGTCGAGCGTACCGAGTGGCACCGTGTGTCGATGTTCGGCAAGGTTGCGGAGATCGCCGGTGAGTACCTGCGCAAAGGCTCGCAGGTGTACATCGAAGGCAAGCTGCAGACCCGCGAGTGGGAAAAGGACGGTATCAAGCGCTACACCACCGAGATCATCGTCGACATGCAGGGCACCATGCAGCTGTTGGGCGGCCGTCCGCAGAACAACGACCAGCAGGGCGGCGGTGGCAACAACTACCAGCAGTCGGCACCGGCCCCACGTCAGCAGGCGCCGCGTCCACAGCAGTCGGCACCGCAGCAGCGTTCGGCTCCGCCTGCCCAGCAGCAGCCGGCGCAGCAACCGGCTCCGGACTTTGACAGCTTTGATGATGATATTCCGTTCTAAGCTGCCTGCCTGAACCGAAAAAGCCCCGCTGCCACCCGGCAGCGGGGCTTTTTGTTGCTCGCCAAAAAGCAGGCGAGGTCGCGGCTTCCAATCGGCCTTCGCAGCCTGATTTGGCGTCAGTTTTTCAGCTGTTTTTGCAGCGGCAAAATATAAATATATGCATCGCGTATTCCCTTGCCCTGGCCCCGTCGCTTCACTAAGATTTTTCGAAATTCGCAGCCCTGTTGCCCACGTGCTGTCGCTTACAGCGCATTGCCTGCAGCCGATACACCCTTCGAACGGAATCAACCCATGGCTTCAGGTCAACGCTTTCACGTGCTCGACAGTCTTCGCGGCATCTGCGCACTGGCGGTGGTGTTGTACCACCTGCACGTGGTGGGCAGCCTGACCGAGCTGGCGTTCTTTCGCAGTGCCGATCTGTTCGTCGACTTTTTCTTCGTGCTCAGCGGGTTCGTGATCACTCACGCCTATGGTGCGCGGCATGACCTGGACCTGCGGCGGTTCTTTATCCTGCGTACCTTTCGCCTGGCGCCATTGCATGTGTGCCTGTTGGGGGTGTTCATCCTCTTCGAGTTCGTGAAGTGGGGAGCGGCACAGCAAGGTGTGAGCTTCAACAAGGAACCGTTCACGGGCATGTATGCACCTTCGCAGATCCTGCCCAACCTGTTGCTGATCCAGGCATGGACGCCGTTGACCGAGAACATGTCGTTCAACTATCCGTCCTGGAGCATCAGCATCGAGTACTACATGTACCTGGTCTTTGCTGCCGTGGTGCTGTGCACGTCGGCGCGTCGCGTGCTGGTGTGGGCGGGGATCGTGATCGGCGCTGGGGCGCTTTTGTACAGTGGGGCGGGGCCGTTTACTGCGCTGGCCTACAAGGGGCTGGCGTGCTTCTTCGCAGGGGCCCTGTGCTACAAGGTTTTCGAGATTCTGCGCCGAAAGGGGCAATTGGGGTTCAGGGTGGCTTCGCTGCTGGAAGTCCTGGCGGGCGGGTTGATTGTGTGGACCCTGAGCAGCGACGATCCGAACAAGGCCGTGCTGGCCAGTGGGCTGTTCTGCCTGACGGTGACCTTGTATGCATTCGATGCCGGGGTCGTTTCCAGCCTGCTCAAGATGCGTCTGTTCGAGTTGCTGGGGCGGCTGTCGTACTCGATCTACCTGACCCATGTGATCATTTTGAGTGTGTTGATCCTGCTGTTCATGGTGCTGGAGAAGAAGACCGGCCTGACGCTGGCGCCGGTGTTCGGGGATTTCCGCTACCTGGACAGTGGCTACGTGTGGCTCAACAACCTGATCGTGGCCTTGGTGCTGTTGGCGGTGGTGGGGATTTCGTTTGTTACCTACCACCTGATCGAGGTCAACGGACAGAAGCTGGGCCGCCGTCTGCTGGGGCAGCGGATGCCCGTGCAGGCCGTGCCTGGCTGAGGTGTCGGGGCTGCCAAGAGCCCCTGTTTTTGATAGCGCGTGACGTCAGCGTCAGAAAAACGCAAAATGGCTGTTCGATTCGAGTGCGGGCGAAGGTTTCATTGTCGACCACGCGCCTGTGGTTAATCTGAACTGTCAATTTGAACGGACCTGCTGACTCTATGCGAATGCGCCTTATGCTATTGGGCGGTGGGAATGCCCTGGGGCATGCGCTGATTCGCCTTGGAGCGGAAGAAGGCATCGGCTTCCTGGCCCCGCGCCCGCCGGACAACGGTTGGGATGTGGCGAGCCTCACCGACCTGCTCGATGAAACCCGCCCCGATGCGCTGATCAACCTGGCGTACTACTTCGACTGGTTTCAGGCCGATGCAGTGAGCCAGGCGCGCCTGGACCAACAAGAAATCGCCGTGGAGCGCTTGGCCGAGCGGTGCCAGGAGCATCAGATCGTGCTTTTGCAGCCTTCCAGCTATCGCGTGTTCGATGGCTCGCGGGCCACTGCCTATAGCGAAAAGGACGAGCCGGTGCCTTTGGGCCTGCGCGGCCAGGCTTTGTGGCGCATCGAGCAGAGCGTACGCGCGGCCTGCCCGCGGCACGTGCTGCTGCGTTTCGGCTGGTTGCTCGACGACAGCGCCGACGGTGTGCTGGGGCGCTACCTGCGGCGCGCCGAGCTGCCGCAGCCGTTGCCCCTGGCCGATGATCGGCGCGGCAATCCGACCCCTGTGGACGATGCCGCGCGGGTGATTCTTTCGGTGCTCAAGCAACTGGACTGCGAAGCGCCACTGTGGGGCACCTACCACTACGCCGGCAACGAGGCGACTACTGCATTGGCCCTGGGCCAGGCGATCATCAGCGAAGCCAAGACGATGCATTCGTTGGCAATCGATGCACCTACCGCCCAGGCCCACGCCGCACGGCCTGATGCAGGGGAAGAGCCGCAACACGCGGTACTGGCCTGCAAGAAAATCCTGCACACCTTCGGCATCAAGCCGCGCGCCTGGCGTTCGGGCCTGCCGAGCCTTCTGGACAGATACTACCGACATGGCTGATACACCCATTCTGATCACCGGCGGCGCCGGTTTCATTGGCTCTCATCTGGTGGATGCATTGCTGGCCGAGGGTCACTCGGTGCGGGTGCTGGATGACTTGTCCACGGGCAAGCGCAGCAACCTGCCAATGGAAAACCCCAGGTTGGAGCTGATCGAAGGCGATGTCGCCGACGCGACGCTGATGACCCAGGTGGTGCGTGACTGCAAGGCGGTGGTGCACCTGGCGGCCGTCGCTTCGGTGCAGGCCTCGGTGGACGATCCGGTGAAAACCCATCAGAGCAACTTCATCGGCACCTTGAACCTGTGCGAGGCCATGCGCCTGGCAGGGGTCAAGCGAGTGCTGTTCGCTTCCAGCGCCGCAGTGTATGGCAACAATGGCGAGGGCGAAGCGGTTGGCGAAGACACCACCAAGGCGCCGCTGACGCCTTACGCAGCCGACAAGCTGGCCAGCGAGTACTACCTGGACTTCTACCGTCGCGAGCACGGCCTGGAGCCGGTTGTGTTTCGCTTCTTCAATATCTACGGGCCGAGGCAGGATCCTTCCTCGCCGTATTCGGGCGTCATCAGTATTTTCAGCGAGCGGGCGCAGCGCGGGCAGCCTATCAGTCTGTTCGGCGACGGCGAGCAGACCCGCGATTTCTTCTATGTGGGTGATCTGGTGACCTTGCTGATGCAAGGGTTGCAGCAGCCGACTGTGCAAGCAGGGCCGGTGAACGTGGGGCTGAATCAGGCGACTTCGTTGAATGAGCTGCTGGCGGGGCTGGGCGCGGTGCTCGGCGGTTTGCCGGCGGTGAGCCATGGGCCGGCGCGGGGCGGCGATATCCGTCACTCACGGGCCGACAATACCCGGCTGCTGGAACGTTTCGAACTGGGGCCGGTGACGCCGCTGGAAGAAGGGCTGCGGCGTCTGCTGGGGTTATAGGCTTTTCACTTTTGCGTGCCAGCCCACGCCCGCAATGGGCGAAGGGCGGGCGGCGGTAAGCGCGTCTAGAACTTGTAGCCCACGCCGACCATGTACACCCACGGGTCGACTTCCAGGTCGACCTTGGTACGGCCCACGCCCAGCGCGGTAGGGCCGTCGACGCTGGCCTTGGTGTCGATGTCGACGTACCAGACCGATGCGTTGACCATCATGTGCTCGCTGAGCATGTAGTCGAACCCCAGTTGCCCGGCGATGCCCACCGAATCCTGAATCTTGAGATTGTTGAAGCCCTGTTGCTTGCGCGCACCACTTAGGTCTTCGTCGTAGAACAGGGTGTAGTTGATGCCGACGCCGGCGTACGGTTGGAAGCGTGAGGTCGGTGCCAGTGGGTAGTACTGCAGGGACAGGGTAGGGGGCAGTTGTTTGACGTCCGCCAGTTTGCCGTCAAGCCCGGCGATGCCGGTGGCAGCGCTGACTCCGCGCACGCCCACGGTGTGCTGGAACGGCGTGGCCGCCAGCAGCTCGATGCCGACGTGGTCGGTGAGCATGTAGGCGAAGGCCAGGCCCAGTTGGGTGTCGCTGTCCAGAGTGGCCTTGGTGCCCGCGACCTTGACGCCGTCTAGCTTGAGCTGGCCGCTGTCTTCATTGGGCGCGGTGGTGGCGGCACCGGCGCGGATGATCAGATCGCCAGCCTGGTGTGCCTGGGCCAGGGGGGCTGCCAGCGCCATGGCAATCAGAGAGGCGCCGAGCAAGGACTTGTTCATGGGGGCTCCATTGGATAGTGCGAAGGAAATTCGCCCAATGGTAGTCAGTACACCGGCTCGGCTTTTTGATCTGGCTCAATGAAAGGCCAATGGCTCAGTCCGGCAGCTCGTAGGCATAGATCTTCGCGGCAGCCATCTGGTAGCCCGCCTGCGCCAGGTCACTGCTGCTGGCCTTGACCTGCATGGGCCCCTCGATCCAGTAGGGCTGGTAGAGCTCTTCGACCTTGACGCCGACCGCGCTGGTCACGTGCACGATCTGGTTGGACGGCGGCGGTGGCACATGGATGCAGGCGCCGAAGTAGGGCACCAGGAGAAACTCGGTGGTTCGACCGGCCTCGTTCACTTCCAGCGGCACGATGTAGCCGGGGATGCGCAACTGCTGCCCGTCCAGTGCCTGGACCACCGGTGCATCGGGCGCCTGCTGGTGGGCTGCGGGTCCGGCTTCGGCCAGGGCGGTGCCCATCTGCGCCAGGTCGTGCATGGGTGTCATCTGTGGCACCAGCTTGGGCGCATCCGGCGGGATCAGCGCCTCCCAGCTGACTTCCTTGAGCTCGGCCGCGGACAGCGACAGGCTGGTCAACAGCAACAGGGCCATTACCGCGCGCAACATAGGTTGAATCCTCACAAGTGAATCGACAAACCGTCGGCCAGGGATTGCCGATAGGCGCGCCAGGCCGGTATCGCGCCCATGACCACGGCGGCCGCGAGGATGATCCCCAGCAACGACCACTCATAGGCACTGGGCAGGCTCAGTGGCAGGTACAGACCGTAGTTGGACTGCACGTAGCCTTGGGCGCAGGCAATGCTCAGGTACAACAATGCCATGCCAGCCAGGATCCCCACCAGCGCCAAGGAAAAGGCTTCGAGAATCAGCAAGCCGGCGATGTGCCAGGGGCGCGCACCGACCGAGCGCAGGATGGCCATTTCGCGACGTCGCTCGTTGAGGCTGGTGACGATCGCCGTGAGCATGCCGATCAGACCGGTGAGCACGACGAACACCGAAATGACGAACAAAGCCTGCTCCGCGGTACCCATCAGGCTCCACAACTCCTGCAGGGCCACGCCGGGAAGAATCGCCATCAGTGGCTCGCCGCGAAACTCGTTGATGTCGCGTTGCAGGGCGAAGGTGGCGATCTTGCTGTTGAGGCCGACCATGAAGGCGGTGATGGCGCTGGGTGTCAGGTCCATGTTGCGTGCTTGGTCGGCGCTTATTCGCCCGGCACCGCGAGCCGGTACGCCGTTTTTCCAGTCGATGTGGATGGCTTCCATGCCGCCCAGGCTGATGTGCAGCGTGCGGTCGACCGGTGTGCCGGTGCGCGCGAGGATGCCGACGACGGTGAACGGCTTGTCGTCGTGCTTGACCAGGCTGATGGCCGCCACGCCGTGAGCCAGCACCAGTTTGTCGCCGAGCTTGTAGTGCAAGGCGTCGGCCACCTCAGCGCCAAGCACGACTTCGAAGGGATCGGTCTGGAAGGCGCGGCCCTGGGCCAGTTGCAGGGACTGCCGGCGACCGTACTGGTAGTGCTCGAAGTAACTCTGGTTGGTGCCCATGACCCGGTAGCCGCGATGCGAGTCACCCAGCGAGATGGGGATGGCCCATTTGACCTGGGGGCTGTTGGCGTAATGCTCGAAGCTGTCCCAGCGAATGTTGTTGGTGGCGTTGCCGATGCGGAACACCGAGTAGAGCAGCAGGTTCACCGAGCCGGAGCGGGCGCCGACGATCAGGTCGGTGCCGCTGACGGTGCTGGCGAAGCTGGCACGGGCTTCGTGGCGCACACGTTCCACAGCCAGCAACAGGCACACCGAGAGGGCAATGGCGAAAGCGGTCAGAAACGCGGTGAAGCGGCGGTTGGCCAGGCTGGCCAGGGCAAGACGAAGCAGGTACATCAAGACACCTCGGATGAGGCAGGGCGCGCTGCGCGATTGAGCTCGGCCAGGGACAGATGGCGGTCGAACAGGGGGGCCAGGCTTTGATCGTGGCTGACGAACAGCAGGCTCGAGCCCGCTGCGCGGCATTCGGCGAACAGCAGTTGAATGAAGGCTTCGCGGGCATCGCTGTCCAGGGCCGAAGTCGGCTCGTCGGCGATCACCAGTTCGGGCTGGCCGATCAGCGCGCGTGCGGCCGCCACCCGTTGCTGCTGACCGATCGACAGGGTATCGGCACGGCGCTGGAGCAGGTCCGGGTCGCTCAGGCCAAGGTGGGCCAGCAGCTGCGTGGCTGCCTGCGCGACACTGCCATGGCGCTGCCCGGCACGATCGGCGCGGCGTCGGGAGAAGCGGCAGGGCAGTTCCACGTTCTCGCGTACCGACAGAAACGGCAGCAAGTTAAATTGCTGGAAGATGTAGCCAGTGTGCTCGACGCGAAACCGGTCACGGGCGGCGAAGCTCAGCTCGCTCAGGTTCTGTCCAAGCAAATGGACGCTGCCGCGTTGTGGGGTGTGCACGCCACCGAGCAAGCCAAGCAGGGTGGTTTTGCCACTGCCGCTGGGGCCTTTGAGAAAGAGGGTTTCCCCACACTCCAGGCGGAACGCAGGGATATCCAGCAACATCGCTTGGCCGGGCCAGGCAAAGCCCAGTTCGGCCAGCTCGATCAATGCATCGCTCATGGGTCAGAATTTCAGGCTGCTGTGCGTGGGAGTGAGGTCCGTGCCCTGTTGGCCGGACGGGCCGATCAGTTGTACCTGAATTTTCTGGGTGGCGGGGAAGGTGCTGAACAGGCGAGCCAGGTCCAAGTGGTCAAGGGCCTTTGGTGACGCGCAGGTGAAGTGGTAGTGGGCGTGAATCTCGCTGTGCTCGTGATGGTGCTCATCGCCCTGTTTGGCTTGCGTGGCGCTGTGCTCGTGATCCGGCTTGTCGCCGAACAACGGGCTTTCCAGTTCCTGGTCGGTGACCTTGCAGCCAGCGGCGGCGGGCAAGCTGAACAGCGCCAGGGGTTGCTCCAGGGTCTTGCGGGCTGCGGCAACCTTGGCTTTATCGGCATCACTGCTGGCGGCGTGTTCGAAACCCACCAGGTTCATGGCCGGGCTTTGCAACTCCAGTTCCAGCGTCTGGCCATCCAGGGCAGCGTCCAGGCGGGCCACGCCATGTTCATGGGCGCCGAGGCTGCCGTGCTCGTGTTCATGCTCGTGATCGTGGCCTTCCTCGTGGGCGTGGGCGACGAGGGGCAGCAGGGCAAAGGGCAGGGCAAGCATGAGACGGCGCATAAAGGAATCTCGTGAGCGGTATGGAAACGCAATGTTATAACAAATTTACATTGTACTGCCATGTATGGACGAAGATTCATGTTCGCTTCAGGCAATGCGTGCGACTGACATGAAGCCGATGGCGGGATTGCGTCACCGATGAGGCGCTGCTACAACGATCCCTCGTTATGAAAGGGTATCGGCATGATCAGAATCAAAGGCACCGTGGGCCACTTGCCGGTGGACCTGGCCATAGAGATAGACGCTCAGGACTGGGCACACCTTGCCGGGCACTTTACGCGGTTGCCCGAGGCTGCGACCGGGTCCGAAGGCGCTTCAACGACGGCAACCACGGCCGCCCACAGCAAGACCGGGGACGATGGCGCCTGGCACAGCGTGCTGTTGCTGCTTGAGCAGGCAGGGCGCATCGAGGGGCCGGCGTTGCTGGATCAGGTTCAGGGGTTGGTGGGCGACGTGGCGGCTGGCAAGCGGATGCTGGTACGCCTGCGCCATTGTCCGCAGGTGAAGGTGGAAGCCGGCGCGGATGCACCGGTCTATTGCTGGGTCGGCTAGCGGGAAGGACCGCTCGCCTGGCAGGTCCCTGCGCAACCCATCAGTACAGGGCGGCGAACAACTTGCGGCGGTAGGTGGTCACCAGTGGGTGATCGTTGCCGAGCAATTCGAACACTTGCAGCAGCGTCTTGTGCGGCAACCCTTCGCTGTAGCTGCGATTGCGCATGAACAATTGCAGCAGGCCGTCGAGTGCCGCTTCGTAGTGCTGGCGCGACAGCTGCTGGATGCATAACTGGTACGCCGCTTCGTCGTCGCCCGCGTCGCGAGCCAGGCGAGCCTTGAGATCCGCCACATCGGGCAGGGCCTTGGCCTGGCGCAGGAACGTCAGCTGCGCCTTGGCGCCGGCCAGTGCGGCCTTGTGCTCGTCGCCACTGACGGCATCGAGCACCTGCTGTGCCTCGTCCAGCTCGCCGCGTTCGGCCAGGCAGCGGGCGAACAGGATCAGCGCGCCAGGGTTGGCATTGTCTTCGGCAAGCAGCCCTTTCAACGTCTGCTCGGCCTCGCCGAAGCGGCTCTCGTTGAACAGCGCCTGCGCCTGTTCGAGCGGATCGGCTGCCGCCGGGGGCGGCATCTGGACATGGGGTTCGAGCATCGCACGGATGGCCGATTCCGGCTGTGCGCCGGCGAAGCCGTCTACCGGCTGGCCGTCCTTGAACAGCACCACGGTAGGCAAGCTGCGAATGCCGAAACGGCCGACGATGTCGGGCTCGGCGTCGCAGTCGACCTTGGCCAGCACCAGCTCGCCTGCGTAGCCTTCGGCAATCTGTTGCAGCAAGGGCATCAGCACCTTACAGGGCGCGCACCACTCGGCCCAGAAATCCACCAGCACAGGCTTGATGTAGGAATTCTGGATGACGGACTGATCGAAATCGGCAGTGGTCACGTCGAAGATGTAGGGGGTTTCTTGACTCATGTGAATCTCGAGGATCAGCGGTTCGGTGGACTATAAGGGATTCGAATCAGGCCCACCACCGCCGCTCGGGTGGCCAGGCGGTGGGCATTGCCGGGCCGCTTCAAGGGGCCTTGATCATTTCCAGGTTGCCCAATAGCTGCGTGGTTGGCTGGCTGATCTGCACGGCGGGCAGGTGCAGGATCAACTGCCCCGACTGACTGGCACGTGCGCGCAGCTCGACCCGCGAGCCGGCCGGGAAAGCCTCGGCGGCAAAGCGCAGTTGGAAGGGCAGTGGTTGCGCGGTGCCGCGTTGCTTGGCGCTGGCCAGCAGTTTCTGCGGGCGTCCCTTCGAGTCGATGACCAGCAGGGCCATCTCGACTTCGGCGCCGGCAGGCACGCCGAGCAGGTTGCCGCTGAGCTGGCGCTGGTAGGCCGGCAACGGGCCGAGGTCGACGGGTGCCTTGATGACCGGCGCGGGTGCGGCTGCAGGCGGCGTGACGCTGGCCGCAGGCTTGGGCGCATCACTGCTGCAGGCGGCGAGCAGGCTGAAAAGAGCGAGCAGAACGAGCGACTTGGACGGCATTTCGAGACCCAACGAAAGTAGAACCGTCTGTATACCGCAAAGGCTCGGGCTTGTCTTGCCAGTGGGATGCGCTACCATGGCCCTCCCTTTTTTTGTTGCCTGCCACCATGCACTGTCCCTTCTGCGGTGCCAACGACACCAAGGTCATCGATTCACGTCTGGTCGCCGAAGGCGAGCAGGTTCGCCGGCGCCGTGAGTGCCTGGCCTGCGGTGAACGGTTCACCACCTTCGAAACCGCCGAACTGGTGCTGCCGCGGCTGATCAAGCAAGACGGCAGTCGCCAGCCTTTCGACGAGGAAAAACTGCGCGCCGGCATGCAGCGAGCGTTGGAAAAGCGCCCGGTCAGCGTCGAGCGCCTCGAAGCGGCCCTGGTGCACATCAAGCATCAGTTGCGCGCCACGGGCGAGCGTGAGGTCAAGTCGCTGGTCGTGGGCGAGTGGGTCATGACCGAGCTGCAGAAGCTCGATGAAGTGGCCTATATCCGTTTCGCCTCGGTCTACCGACGCTTCCAGGATCTGGACGAATTTCGCGAGGAAATCGACCGCCTGGCCCGCGAGCCCGCCAAGGAGTGACCTGCATGTCCGACCTGGCAGCCAACGACGCCCTGCACATGGCCCGCGCTCTGGAACTGGCGCGCAAGGGGGTGTATTCCACGCACCCCAACCCGCGTGTGGGTTGCGTGCTCGTGCGAGACGGCGAAACGGTCGGCGAAGGCTGGCATGTGCAGGCCGGAGGCCCCCATGCCGAAGTGCATGCGTTGCGCCAGGCCGGCGATCGCGCACGGGGTGCCACGGCCTACGTGACGCTGGAGCCGTGCAGCCACCACGGGCGTACGCCGCCATGCGCCGATGCCTTGGTCGAAGCGGGGGTGGCGCGGGTGGTGGTGGCGATGCAGGATCCCAATCCGCAGGTGGCCGGAAAGGGCCTGGAGCGCCTGCGGCAAGCGGGCATCGCCGTCACCTGTCCGCTGCTCGCCACTGAGGCCCGCGCGCTGAACCCGGGGTTTCTCAAACGCATGGAACAGGGCCGGCCTTACGTCCGCGTGAAGCTGGCCATGAGTCTGGACGGGCGTACGGCCATGGCCAGTGGCGAGAGCCAATGGATCACCGGCCCCGCCGCGCGCTCGGCGGTACAGCGCCTACGGGCCCAGTCCAGTGCTGTGTTGACCGGTGCCGACAGCGTGATCGCCGATGGCGCGCGCATGACCGTACGCGCCACCGAGCTGGGCCTGGATGCCGAGACCACTGAGCTGGCCACTCGCCGGGTGCCGCTGCGCATTCTGATCGACGGCCGCCTGCGGGTGCCGCTGGATGCGCCGTTCTTCCAGGCCGGGCCAGCGCTGGTGGTGACCTGTGCAGACCCGGCAGCCCATCTGCAATACGCCCGGGACGGCCATGAGCTGTTGAGCCTGCCGGGTGAGGATGGGCGGGTCGATCTGCCGCAGCTGTCCATCGAATTGGCACGGCGGGGCATCAATGAGCTGCTCGTGGAAGCCGGGGCGAGCCTAGCGGGTGCCTTCGCTCGCCAGGGCCTGGTGGACGAATACCAGATCTTCATTGCCGCCAAGTTCATGGGTTCCACGGCGCGGCCGTTGCTCGACTGGCCGTTGGCGCGCATGAGCGAGGCGGCGCCTTTGCAGATCATCGAAATGACGGCGGTGGGCGAAGACTGGCGTGTGATCGCCGTCCCGGCCGCGCCCTTCGCACCGCCACCCGCTACGGCGCCGGCAAAGCGCGTATAATTTTCGGCTTGCGCCTGGCGCCAGCTTTGTTCTCGAGGAGGACTCATGTTCACCGGCATCATCGAATCCATCGGCAGCATCCGTGCGTTGACCCCCAAGGGCGGTGACGTGCGCGTCCACGTGGACACCGGCAAGCTCGACCTGGCCGACGTCAAGCTTGGCGACAGCATTGCCATCAACGGCGTCTGCCTCACGGCCGTCGAACTGCCGGGCAACGGTTTCGTTGCCGACGTCAGCCGCGAAACCCTGGACTGCACTGCATTTCATCAGCTCAAGAACGGCAGCCGGGTCAACCTCGAAAAGGCCCTGACTCCCACCACGCGCCTGGGCGGGCATCTGGTCAGCGGTCATGTCGACGGTGTCGGCGAAGTGGTCTCGCGTCAGGAAAACGCCCGTGCGGTGGAATTCCGCATCCGTGCGCCCAAGGAATTGGCCAAGTACATCGCCCACAAGGGCTCGATCACCGTCGACGGTACCAGCCTGACGGTGAACGCCGTGGACGGCGCCGAGTTCGCCCTGACTATCATTCCGCACACGCTGAGCGAAACCATCATGGACGACTACCGTCCCGGTCGCCTGGTCAACCTGGAGGTCGATCTGCTGGCGCGTTACCTGGAGCGTCTGCTGCTGGGCGACAAGGCCAGCGAGTCGAGCCATGGCGGGATCAGCGAAAGCTTTCTGGCCGCCAACGGCTACCTGAAATCCTGAACAGCGCGCTGTTCTGAACACAAGGGGGTGCCGCGTGGCGCTCAACACGATCGAAGAGCTGGTGGAAGACATTCGCCAGGGCAAGATGGTCATCCTGATGGATGACGAAGACCGCGAAAACGAAGGCGACCTGATCATGGCCGCCGAATGCTGCAAGGCCGAGCACATCAACTTCATGGCCCGCCACGCGCGCGGCCTGATCTGCATGCCGATGACCCGCGAGCGCTGCGAGACGCTGAAACTGCCGCTGATGGCGCCGCGCAATGGCTCGGGCTTCGGTACCAAGTTCACCGTGTCCATCGAAGCGGCCACGGGCGTGACCACCGGCATTTCCGCCGCCGACCGTGCGCGCACGGTGCAGGCTGCAGCTGCACGCGAGGCCCGCGCCGAGGACATCGTCAGCCCTGGGCACATCTTTCCGTTGATGGCGCAGGCGGGCGGCACCCTGGCCCGCGCCGGCCATACCGAGGCCGCCTGCGACCTGGCGCGCATGGCCGGCTTCGAGCCCAGCGGCGTGATCTGCGAGGTGATGAACGACGACGGCACCATGTCGCGGCGCGCCGAGCTGGAAGTGTTCGCAGCCCAACATGACATCAAGATCGGCACCATCGCCGATCTGATCCACTATCGGATGATCCATGAACGTACCGTTCAGCGGATTGCCGAGCAGCCGCTGGACAGTGAGCTGGGCCAGTTCAACCTGGTCACCTACCGTGATTCGGTGGAGGGCGACGTGCACATGGCGCTGACCCTGGGCACCGTGTCGGCGGACCAGCCGACCTTGGTACGGGTGCACAACATGGACCCGCTGCGCGACTTGCTGATGGTCAAGCAGCCCGGCCGCTGGAGCCTGCGGGCCGCCATGAGCGCGGTTGCCGAGGCCGGCAGTGGCGTGGTGCTGCTGCTCGGCCACCAGCAGGATGGTGACGTGCTGCTGGCCCATTTGCGCGAAAGTGCAGGGCAGGCCACGGCGAAAACACCGACCACCTACAGCATCGTAGGCGCCGGTTCTCAGATCCTGCGCGACCTGGGCGTGCGCAAGATGCGCCTGCTCAGCTCGCCAATGAAGTTCAATGCGATATCCGGATTCGATCTGGAAGTTGTAGAATACGTGCCCTCCGAATAAACACAGGCTGCAAGGGTTGCGGCGGCGATACGCTGGCCGGCCCGTGATGTGCAGCCTCGATGTTCGTGATCCATTATCCGCAGAGGCCGCCTCCAGGCGGCCTGGCTCTTTAAGATGAGACAGACCCGAATGACCCTGAAGACCATCGAAGGTACCTTCATTGCCCCCAAAGGTCGCTACGCCCTGGTGGTTGGCCGCTTCAACAGCTTCGTCGTCGAAAGCCTGGTGAGCGGTGCCGTCGATGCCCTGGTTCGCCATGGCGTCAGCGAAAGCGACATCACTATCATCCGCGCGCCCGGTGCGTTCGAGATCCCGCTGGTGGCGCAGAAAGTCGCCCAGCAAAGCGAATACGCCGCGATCATCGCACTGGGCGCAGTCATTCGGGGCGGCACGCCGCACTTCGAATACGTCGCCGGCGAGTGCACCAAGGGCCTGTCCCAAGTGTCGATGGAGTTCGGCGTGCCGGTCGCCTTCGGCGTGCTGACCGTGGACACCATCGAGCAGGCCATCGAGCGCTCTGGCACCAAGGCAGGCAACAAGGGCGCCGAAGCCGCGCTGTCGGCCCTGGAAATGGTCAGCCTGCTGGCGCAGTTGGAGGCCAAGTGATCAACGACGAAAGCGATCGCTTCAATCCACGCGATCCCAAGCCTGCAGACGCCGGCAAGCCTTCGCGCAGCGCCAAGCGTCGCGAAGCCCGCCAGTTGGCGACCCAGGCCCTGTACCAGTGGCACATGGCCAAGCATTCGTTGAACGAAATCGAAGCGCAGTTTCGCGTCGACAACGACTTCAAGGACGTCGACGGCGAATATTTCCGCGAAATCCTCCACGGTGTGCCGGCCAACCTCGATGAAATCGACGGCGCACTGGCACCGTGCCTGGACATCGCCATCGACGAACTCGACCCGGTCGAGCTGGGCGTGCTGCGCCTGTCCACCTGGGAACTGCTCAAGCGCGTCGACGTGCCGTACCGTGTGGTCATCAACGAAGGCATCGAGCTGGCCAAGGTGTTCGGTTCCACCGACGGTCACAAGTTCGTCAACGGCGTGCTCGACAAGTTGGCGCCGACCCTGCGCGGTCCGGAAGTAGCAGCGCACAAGCGCTGATCGCCGACATGCAGCCCATGGGCGAGTTCGAGCTGATCCGACACTATTTCGCAGCGGCGGCCTGTGCCCGGGCTGGCGAGGGTGTCGCCCTGGGCATCGGCGACGATTGCGCCTTGCTGGCGCTGGCGCCTGGCGAGCAGATGGCGGTATCCACCGACACGCTGGTTGCCGGCGTGCACTTTCCCGAAGGTGCCGATCCCTTGCTGTTGGGTCAGCGCGCCCTGGCCGTTGCAGCCAGCGACTTGGCCGCCATGGGCGCCAGCCCCTTGGGTTTCACCTTGGCCCTGACCTTGCCCAGCGTTTCGGCGCAGTGGCTGGAAGGGTTCGCCAGCGGCCTGGATGCCATGGCCGAGCGCTGTGCGCTACGCCTGGTTGGCGGTGACACCACGCGTGGCCCGCTGAGCCTGACCCTGACCGTGTTCGGCAGCCTGCCCCAAGGCCTGGCCCTGACCCGCAGCGGCGCCCGGCCAGGTGATCTGCTGTGCGTGGGTGGCCGCTTGGGCAACGCCGCAGGCGCCCTGCCGCTGGTCCTGGGCCAGCGTCGCGCCGCGCCGGACGTGGCCGGGCCCTTGCTGGCTCACTACTGGTCACCCTTGCCCCAGTTCGTACTGGGTCAGGCATTGCGCGGCAGGGCCAGCGCCGCGCTGGATATCTCCGATGGACTGTTGGCCGACTGTGGCCATATCGCCACGGCGTCGAAAGTCGGCCTGCGGGTGGAACGCGAGCGGCTGCCGGTGTCCAATGCCCTGCAGTCGCTGCTTGGCCTGGAAGGTGCCTGGGCGGCAGCCCTGAGCGGCGGTGATGACTATGTACTGGCTTTCACCCTGCCGCCTGAAGAAGAAGCCACCCTGCGCGCCGAAGGTGCGGTGTTTTTCGTCATCGGCCAAGTGAATGCTGGCGAGGGCGTCACGCTGGTCGATCGTCATGGCCAGGACATCACCCCGACGATCCGGGGCTACCAACATTTTGCGGAGACACCGTGACAGACCATCCCAACCAGGTTCCAGCGGAGTTCGTGCCCCCTTCGGTGTGGCGTAATCCATGGCATTTCCTGGCCTTCGGTTTTGGCTCCGGAACCTTGCCCAAGGCGCCGGGTACCTGGGGGTCGATGGTCGCCGTGCCGTTCATTCCGCTGTGGCAGATGTTGCCCGACTGGGGCTATTGGCTGATGCTGGGCGTAAGCATGCTGTTCGGCATCTGGCTGTGCGGCAAGGTTGCCGACGACTTGCGCGTGCACGACCACGAAGGCATTGTCTGGGACGAGATGGTGGGCATGTGGATCACCCTGTGGTTGGTGCCTGAAGGGTGGGTGTGGCTGCTGGTGGGGTTTTTGGTATTCCGCTTCTTCGACATTCTCAAGCCGTGGCCGATTCGCTGGATAGATCGCCATGTGCATGGGGGTGTGGGTATCATGTTCGACGACGTGCTGGCCGGGGTGTTCGCCTGGTTGGCCATGCAGTTGCTGGTGTGGGGCTGGAGCTTTATGTGAACCGGCTTCGTGCGAATCGGTCTTGAGGACACGGCAGATGGGTCGGTGGCGATGGTTGCTGGGGACAGCGGTTTTAGCGTGCTGGGCAGCCAGTGCAGGCGTGTTACCGCAGCGTGCGCACATCGATCTGGTCAGCGAGGCCTGGGAAGACTATACCAATGCCGATGGCAGTGGCCTGGCCTGGGATGTGCTGCGTGAGGTGTTCCAGCCAGCGGGCGTTGCCGTGGTCACCCGCACCGAGCCCTATATCCGTTCGGTTGGGCTGGTCCAGCAGGGCCAGGCCGATGCCTGGGTCGGTTCCTACCAGAACGAGACGCACGCCCTGTACCCGCGTTGGCACTACGACACCGACCATATCTATGCATTGAGCCTGGCCGACAAGCCTCAGGTCGATTTCTCCAGCCTGGGCCGCTATCGCCTGGCCTGGGTACGCGGTTACCAGTTTCAGAAATACCTGCCCGACGCGCGGACCTATAACGAAGTCCAGCGCCGAAATGGCATCCTGCCGATGCTTGAACACGATCGTGCCGATTACTACGTCGATGCCCTGACCGAAATCGAAGTGATCCTGCGTCAGGCAGCCGATCCCGGTCGTTTCAAGCGTGTACACGTGGCCGAGTTGCCGCTGTACCTGGGGTTCAGCGACAGCCCGCGCGGCCGAGCGCTGCTCGCGGTCTATGACCAGCGCATGGAGCAACTGGTCAAGGCCGGGCAGCTGCGTGAGATCTACCAGCGCTGGGGCCAACCCTACCCATTCGACCCTCCGCGGCCAGCGCCTTGATCATCCGCTGAGCAGGCCCGCAGAGCTGCTGTTACAATACTGCCCTTGTCAAGTTCATCAAGAATCAGGAGCACCCGGTGCCCGTCGTTTTTGTCGCTGCTTCTCAGCTTCCTACGCCTTTCGCTTTGTTCACCATGCATGGTTTCCTCGATGAGGCCACAGGCCGCGAGCATGTCGTGCTCAGCCTGGGCGATGTGGCTGACGGTGCGCCCGTATTGGGGCGTCTGCATTCGGAATGCCTGACGGGGGATGCGCTGTTCAGCCAACGCTGTGACTGCGGATCGCAGCTCGAGGCCGCGTTGCAGGCCATTGCCCGGGAAGGCCGTGGCGTATTGCTGTACCTGCGTCAGGAAGGTCGGGGTATCGGCTTGCTGAACAAGATCCGCGCCTATGAGCTGCAGGACGGCGGCGCCGATACGGTCGAGGCCAACGAGCGCCTGGGCTTCGCTGCCGATCAACGCGACTACGGCATGTGCGAACCGATGCTCGAGCATCTGGGTGTCAAGGCCCTGCGCCTGATGACCAACAACCCGCGCAAGGTCAAGGCCTTGACCGACATGGGC
This sequence comes from Pseudomonas rhizosphaerae, assembly GCF_000761155.1. NCBI lineage: Bacteria > Pseudomonadati > Pseudomonadota > Gammaproteobacteria > Pseudomonadales > Pseudomonadaceae > Pseudomonas > Pseudomonas rhizosphaerae. The sequence goes on from NZ_CP009533.1 coordinate 4,208,098, forward strand.
ATCAACGTTGCCGAACGCGTGCCGCTGCACACTGGGCACAATCCGCACAACAAGTACTACCTGGCGACCAAGGCCGGCAAGCTTGGCCACATGATGGGCAACGAGCATCAGGGCGAAGTGGTGGGAACGATCCGCAAGGGTAGCGAAGGGGTGTAGCGCGCGTGCAGGGCTGACGGCGTCAGCTCTGCACGGTAAGGTCGTCAGCCTTGCAGAAAGCGCTGACGCAGGGTGATGGCCGCTTCGATGCCCACCGCATCCAGCCCGCATTCGGCCAGCATCTGCGCCGGCTTGGCGTGTTCCACGTAGGCATCCGGCAGGCCCAGGTGCAGCACCGGCTTGAGCACGCCTTCGCGAGCCAGGAACTCACTGACCGCCGAACCGGCGCCACCCATGATGGCGTTCTCTTCCAGGGTAACCAGCAGATCGTGGCTGTCGGCCAGTTCACGCACCAGTTGCTCGTCCAGCGGCTTGACGAAGCGCATGTCGGCGACCGTGGCGTCCAGCTTTTGCGCCACCGTCAGGGCCTCGGCCAATTGCACGCCGAACACCAGAATGGCGATTCCACGACCCTGCCGACGTACCACACCCTTGCCGATCTCGATGCTGTCCAGCCCTGGGTGGATCACCGCGCCCGGACCATTGCCGCGCGGGTAGCGCACAGCTGCCGGGCCCGGATGATGGTGGCCGGTGCTGAGCATCAGGCGCAGCTCGTTTTCGTCGCTGGGCGTCATCACCAGCATGCCGGGGATGCAGCGCAGGTACGAGAGGTCGTAGCTGCCAGCGTGGGTCGGGCCGTCTTCGCCCACCAGGCCGGCGCGGTCGATGGCGAACAGGACGTCGAGGTTCTGCACCGCCACGTCGTGGATCAGTTGATCGTAGCCGCGCTGCAGGAACGTGGAATAGATCGCCACCACCGGCTTGGCGCCTTCGCAGGCCATGCCAGCCGCCAGGGTTACCGCATGCTGCTCGGCAATGGCGACGTCGAAGTAGCGCTCGGGGAAACGCTCGCTGAAGGCGACCAGGTCCGAACCTTCCTTCATGGCCGGGGTGATGCCGACCAAGCGAGGGTCGGCCTCGGCCATGTCGCACAGCCATTGCCCGAACACGCCCGAGTACTTCGGCCCGCTGGCCTTGGTCGGGGCTGCGACGGGTGCGTCGAGAGGGTCGAGCTTGGTGATGGCGTGATAGCTGATCGGATCGACTTCGGCCGGGGCGAAGCCCTTGCCCTTCTTGGTGACCACGTGCAGGAACTGCGGACCCTTGAGGTCGCGCATGTTGCGCAGGGTGGCGACCAGCGTCGGCAGGTCGTGGCCGTCGATCGGGCCGATGTAGTTCCAGCCCAGTTCTTCGAACAAGGTGCCGGGAACCAGCATGCCCTTGGCGTATTCCTCGGTGCGGCGGGCGATTTCCCAGGCACCGGGCAGGCGCGAGAGGACCTTCTTGCTGCCTTCGCGCATGCTGGTGTAGGTGCGGCTGGAAAGAATCTTGGCCAGGTAGTTGGACAGGCCGCCGACATTGCGCGAAATCGACATGTCGTTGTCGTTGAGGATCACCAGCATGTCGGCGTTGACTTCCGGCGCATGGTTGAGCGCTTCGAACGCCATGCCTGCTGTGAGCGCGCCATCGCCGATCACGGCAATCGCCTTGCGCCCGCTGTTTTGCAGGCGCGCGCCGATCGCCATGCCCAGCGCGGCACTGATGGACGTGCTGGAATGACCGACGCCGAAGGTGTCGTATTCGCTTTCGCTGCGGCGCGGGAAGGCGGCGATGCCGTCCTTCTGGCGCAGGCTGGCCATGCGTTCGCGGCGACCGGTGAGGATCTTGTGCGGATAGGCCTGGTGGCCCACGTCCCAGACCAGACGATCGTCGGGCGTGTCGAAGACGTAATGCAGGGCGATGGTCAGCTCGATGACGCCCAGGCCGGCACCGAAATGCCCGCCGGTCTGGCCGACCGTATAGAGCAGCTCCTGGCGCAGTTCGTCTGCCAGTGTTTCGAGCTCGGCTTCGCCCAGACGGCGCAGGCCGGCAGGAGTGTCAGCACGGTCGAGCAATGGCGTCGCCGGGCGTTCGCGGGGGATCTCTTGAAACGTCGTGGGCATCAGGCGAATCGTTATGAGTTTTAAGAATGAAGCAGTTTACCTGATGCGGCGTCGGCTGCGCACGCGCTCGTCAGTTGCATGGCGTCACAATGTCAGTTGCGGCGCGTCACAATGTAGCGTGCCAGCTCGCGCAGCGGCTCGGCTGCGGCATCGAAAGGCTGCAAGGCGTGCAAGGCCTGGTCGCGCAGCTCCAGGGCATAGAGCTTGGCCGCTTCCAGACCAAGCAGGGCTGGATAGGTGGGTTTGTTCAAGGCGATATCGGCACCTTGGCGTTTGCCCAGGGTGGCCGTATCGCTTTCGACATCGAGGATGTCGTCCTGCACCTGGAAGGCCAGCCCCACTGCCTGGGCGTAGTCCTGCAGGCATTCGAGCTGCGCGGATTCGGCACGTGCGCTGGCCAGCGCGCCGAGGCGTACGCTGGCTTCGATCAAGGCGCCGGTCTTGTGCCGATGCATGAATGCCAGCGCGTGCTGGTCCAGTTGCAGGCCTACCGAGCCCAGGTCGATGGCCTGGCCGCCGACCATGCCGGCCGGACCGGCGGCCTGGGCCAGTACCTGGACCATGCTCAGCCGGATGGCATCGCTCTGCGGGCTCAGGAGCGGGTCGAGCAGCGCGGTGAAGGCCAGGCTCTGCAGGCCGTCGCCGGCGAGGATTGCGCAGGCTTCGTCGAACGCCTTGTGGGTGGTCGGCTGGCCCCGGCGCAGGTCGTCGTCGTCCATGGCCGGCAGGTCGTCGTGCACCAGCGAGTAGGCGTGAATCAGTTCAACGGCACAGGCCGCACCGTTAGCCTGGCGCGCGTCGGCGCCCAGGGCCTCGCAAGCGGCATAGGCCAGCAGCGGGCGGACTCGCTTGCCACCGTTCATGACGCTGTAGCGCATGGCCTGGTACAGCCGGGCCAGTTGCGCCGAGGGCGGCACGAACAGACCTTGCAGGGCGCCATCCACGCGCTGTTGGCAGAGAGCCTGGTAGGCAGCGATCATTCAGGCTGTTCCGTTTCGAAGGGTTCTTCGGTGAGTTCGCCGTCCTTTTCCAGCAGGACCTGCACTTTCTGCTCGGCCTGGGCCAGGGCGCTCTGGCAGTCGCGGGTAAGGCGGATGCCGTTCTCGAAGGCGCTCAGCGAATCTTCCAGCGAGAGCTCGCCGTTCTCCAGGCGTTCGACCAGCGTTTGCAGGTCGGCAAGGGATTGTTCGAAATCCAGGGAGGCTTTTTTGCGGGCCATGGCAGCGGTCTCGGCGAGAGGGATTGAAACCGGGCGACGTTAGCAGACAGGCGGCCGTGGGGCAAATGGGAGCGCCGCCACGGCGCTTAGCGCCTACAGCCTCTGGACCTGCTCGTCGGGGACGTGCATCACCGCGCGATAGCTCACGCGGCCTTTTCGCAGTTGACGGATGGCATGGTTGACGTCTTCCAGCGGCCAGGATTGCACCCAGGGTCGCACCTGGCGCGCCGCCGCGAAGGCCAGGGTATCGAGGATGTCCTGGCGACCACCGACATTGGCGGTGGTGATGCTCAAGGTCTTGTACATCATGGCCGCAATGTCGAATGTCACCGGCGGGGGCATGCCGGCAAAACACAGGACGCCGTGGGGCCTGAGCATGGCGACGATGGCCGACCAGTCACAGGCGACCGCGCTGGTCACCAGAATGTAGTCCAGGGCATTGTTCACCTGATGGCACTCGACGCTCTGGCTCAGGTCGACGAAACGATTGGCGCCCAGGGTCAGGGCGTCGCGCTGCTTGTGTGCACTGCTCGACAGGGCGGTGACGCGACAACCGCGCTTGGCTGCGAACTGGACGGCCAGGTGCCCCAGGCCACCGATACCGACGATGCCCACCGCCATGCCGGGCCAGGTGGCGCGCTTGAGTGCCGTGTAGACGGTAACGCCAGCGCAGAGCAGGGGCGCGGCGTGTTCACTGCTCAATTCATCCGGTATGGGAAACACGAAGCGGCTGTCGCAGTACATATAGTCGGCCAATCCGCCGCGCTCACCGTGGGTGCAGGTGGCGATCAGGCAGGGGCAGTGCTGCTCTTCGCCGCGTAGGCAGAATTCGCAGGCCAGGCAGGCGCTGCGGTACCAGCCAACGCCCACACGCTGGCCGAGGCGCAGGCCGGCGACGTTTTCACCCACGGCGCTGATACGGCCGATCACTTCATGCCCGCACACCTGCGGGTAGACGCTGGCATCGCCCCAGTGGCCGTCGATCAGGTGCAGATCACTGCTGCACAGGCCGCAATGGGTGACCTGGATTTCCACGTCCATGGGTTTCAAGGGCGGGCTTTGGTAGCTCAGCGTCATCAGTTCGCGCTGGGATTGCGCGGCCGCCCAGGCGGTGACCAGGCGCCCGCTCATCGACAGGCCTGCTCAAGGGTACGAAGCAATTGCCGGGTCAGCCGTGCGGCCCACTGCGGGTTGAGGCGAATCGGCGAGGTGCGGGGAAATTCCAGATCGTTGGCGGGCGCGGTGGCGGCCAGGTCGTCGAGCATCATCGGCAGGATCAGGCGGGTCTTGGCGATGATCGGGTGCTGCCGGGTGTCGTTGTCCAGGCGCAGCCGCCAGCGTGCCAGTGGCACTGGTGCGAAGCTGCCCGGGGCGAGATTGTCGGCCACCCAGCCGCAAAGGATCTGCCAAGGCAAGGCACCGTGTGGATGACACAGGTTCGAGGTTCGGCCCAGCCTGTCGGCGGGTGCCTGGAGCGCCAGTTGCACCATGATCTGCGCTGCAACGTCGACGGGCGTCAGGTTGACACCGCCGTCGAGGTCGGCCGGCCAGCATCCCAGTAGTATGCAGGCGCCCAGCAGCAGGCAGACGTAGTCGTTGTCGTTGACGCTGCTGTGCTCGACGTCGAGCGGCGCGGCCAGGTCGCCACAACGGGCGATGATGACGGGCAGGCCATGCTCGCGCGCGGCATTCAGCGTCATGGCTTCGGCCACCTGCTTGCTCTCCTCGTACCCGGTCCTGGCGCTGCCGCCTCCGGCCAGGGCGGACACCAGCAGCAGTGGCATCGCACCGTCGAGGGCCAACTGGACGATCTGCGCGGTGCCTTCGACATTGCACGGCACTAGATTGGCATAGGGCTTGATCCAATTGACCTCGGCCCCGGCGTGAATCACGCAGTCGACGCTGTCCACGAGGCCTCGGTAGGCGGCTGGCGAAAGGCCCAGGTGCGCGGCCGCCAGGTCGCCGCATTCCATCTGCAACTTGCCCAGCCACTCCAGGGAGACACCGGGCGGGACCAGGCCGTGACGTTGCAGGTTGGCCAGGCAGCGTCGTCGTGCGTCGGGCAGGTCCTTGGCGCGAACCAGGCAGACGACCTGCTCGACCTCGGGATGGCGGGCGAGGGCGGCCATGAGGAACGCGCCGAAGAAGCCCGTGGCGCCCGTCAGCAGGATGCGCTTGCGCGGTTGGGTGCGGTAGCCGTGGAGAATTTCTTCACCGCGTTGCGGCCCGCGGACAAACGCATACCGCGCTGCCTCCACCGCCACTTCGCGCAAGGTCGATGCCACAGGCAACCCGGCTTGGGCGCGCTCGATGGCCAGCGCCATGCCTTGCAGGTGCGTGTCGTCGAGCAGTGCAGCGAGGGAGAGTTGCACGTCGAAAGTGTGGTTGAGTTCGAGCAGCAATTCGCTCAATTGCAGGCTGCCGCCGCGGTCGAAGAAATCATCGTCTTCGTGCAGGGCGGGAATGTCATCGCCCAGCACCCCTTGCCATACCGTCGCAACCCGAGCCTGGGTGCCGCTTAGCTGTGCCGGCTTTTCAGGCAGTGGCACGGCTTGGCCCAGGTGTGCGGTGCTCAACGGCTCGCGTTTCTGGTTATGGCCGGCCTCCAGCCGAGCCACGGCATAGTAGGCGCTGGGCACGGCGAAGAACGGCAGGTGCAAGGCGGCCCAGGTTCGCAGCTCGGTGGCCGAGGGCGGGTGCGCAGGGTTGGCGGGGACCACGTAGGCCAGCAACTGGCGGGCGGCGCCTTCGTGACGGCTGCCCAGGTGGGTCTGGGCGACCAGCGGGTGGCTGTTCAAGACCTGCTCGACGTTTTCCGGATGCACCTTGTAGCCGCGTATCTTGAGGTGGGCGCTGTCGCGGCCAAGCAGTCGCAGCCGGCCGTTGCCCAGCCAGACAACGCGATCGCCGGTATCGAACAGGCCGCTATGGGCGGGCGCACGGTCGTTCGGCTGGCCAAGGTAGCCACTGAACAGCCCCGGCGTACGCAGGTGCAAGTGGCCCGCAGCGCGGCAAGGCACTGGCTGGCCTTCCAGGTCGAGCACCTGCGCCTCTACGCCCTTGATCAGTTGCAGGGTGCCGTCGTCATGCTTGAGCGCAACGTCGCCTGCTTCGTTGGAGCCGTACAGGTCGACCAGACGGCAGTCGGGTAGCAGCGCCCGGACCTTGGCGCGCAGGGCCGCCGACAGGTTTTCGCCGCTGCTCCAGAGTACCTGCAGGCCTGCGCAGCGGGCCACGAAGCGGATGTCTTCGCGCACCAACCCTTGCAACAGTGACGGCGTGATCATGATCTGCTGCAGTCTGTTGTCGGCGATGAAATCCATCAGCCGAAGCGGGTCCAGCACCACGTCGTCGGCGATGACAACGGTGGTGCATCCACTCAGTAGCGGGTAGTACAGGTAGCCGGTGAGCCAGGCATTGAAGCCTACTCGCTGTCCGGGTTGCAGGTAGGTCTGCCACAGCCCCAGGGAGTCGAGCATGGCCGACGGCGCCATCAGCGCTACCTTGGCCGGACCGCTGGTGCCCGAGGTCAGCAGGCCATAGGCGACCCCTGGGCGCGTGGGCGTCCACGCCGGGCTGTCGACGGCGGCTGGCCGGGTGAACTGGGTTTCCAGCAAGCGCGGTTGGGCGGTTGGCAGTTGTCGAGCGGTGTCCTGATCGCACAGCACCAGGCAATCGCCCAGGCGCGCCAGGAGTTGCTGACAATGATGAGCGCTGTACCAGCTCGGTACTTCAAGATAAGGGCGGCCAGCCAGGGCGGAGGCCGTCATGGCCACCACCGTGTGAACGTTCTTGCGTTTGAACAGCACCGTCCAGGCATCGGGCGCCAAGCGGGCCTGCAAGACCCTCGCCAGTTGCTGCGCCTGATCGTGCAGTTGGCGCAGGGTAAGGCTGTGGTGCCCGTCGCTGACCGCGATGTGATCCGGATCGGCGGCCACGGCCGTGCTGAACGTGTCCAGCCAGTCGGGAGTGGCCGCCGTGGCCTGGTTGAAATGATTGAAGGTGACCCAGTCATCGCGACTGCGCTCGCGCAGGCGCTGCAATTGCAGGGCACAGGCCTGCGCGGCGGGCAGGGGCGAGGGACCTGTGCGGCCTTGTGCATCTAGCAGGTGGAAGCCGGTTTCGCTCAACAAACCGATCACGCAGCTTTGCGCTACCAGCGTATCGATGGCCGGCTGTTGCGCCGCCGCGCTGGTTTCACAACTGGCCAGCAGCAGTGGCTGGCCACCCAGCCCTCGCAGTTCAGACAGGCTCTGGGCGTCTGTGGAAGTGAAGCTCGACGTATCGAGGGCGTGGCAGTTCGCGTAGGGGAATTGGGCAACCCGCCACAGCAGATGGCTCAGATCCTCGTCACCGCGGTGCAACAGCACGATGTCCAAGGTCGCCGCGGGCGCGTGGTACAGGCTACGCAGCATACCGACCGCACCACCCGGTCGATATCGAGCGGCCTGCAAGGCGAAGAATCGATAGATAGGCTGGGCCCGAGTGGCGCATTCTTCGATCACGACGGGGTAGGTCCGGTCGGGGTGGTGCACCGCTGCGAAGCCGGTCGAGCGCTGCGCCTCCTCGTGCCAGCCTTTGAAAAACTGCCAGGCGGCTACCTCTTGCGCTTGCCATTGCAGCATGCTCGCACTGAACGGTACGCCCAGAAAATCGCACAGGGTGCTCAAGCCGCCGGTGCTGTCCTGCATCAAGTCATGATCGCTTTCCAAGGCCAGCAGACTTTGGGCCGGGCAGACCCGATGCACGCGCCAGTACAGCGCCAGCAGTTCGTCGAAGCCCGACTCGTCGGGGTCGAACCAAGTGCCTTCGCCCTGGGTGCCGACTCGGTACAGCGACTGCATGACTGCCTCTGGCTCGCGAACCAGGAACACGTGCTTGAACTGCTGCAACCAGCCATCGCTGATTTGGGCAAAATCGCAGAACCAGGCGATTTCCTTGCTCAGCAGCACGGACTTGTCGGCAGGCAGTGCGCCATGGGCCAGTGCCTCCAGCGCCTGGCCGTAGGTCGGCACAGGCTCGCGATTGCCGGTCCTGCGTCGGGTGTCGAGTACGTTGCGATATTTCTCGGGCCAGTGTTGCAGCAAGAACGGTTCGCTAAGCCGTTCGTGCAATACGTGCACGGCGGGGTGTTCCATCACACAACGTTCCAGCGCGGTGGAGCGGCTTCTGGAGACAGCCCAGATGATCACTCGCAGCGGTCGCATCAACATGTCCAGCTCCTTGGTTAACTACGCAGCACCCAGAACCCGGATGCAGCAATCAGGCCCATGCCCAAGACCATGCGGGCATCGGGGACCTCACTGAAAAGGGCAAAACTCCAAAACATCGCAAAGGGCAAATAGCTGTAATCGAAAGTGCCCACCACCGCGCTTGGGCCTATCTGATAGGCCTTGGCAACGCCGATGCTCATCAGCACCATCAGTACCGCCAGCAGCCCCATCAGTAGCCATTGCGCCGGCCCCATCGCTACCCACTGCGAGGCCAGGAAGTTATACGGCAATGACGGCTGCGCAGGGCTCGGCAGTCCATGACTCAACAGTGCCAGCGCACCGACCAGGCACAGGCACACATTGAGATTGAGTGCCAAGGACAGCGCGCAGTGGCTGCTGCAACGAGCCCGGGTCACGATAGCGGCCACCGCGTAGAGCAAAGCGGCCAGCATCGGTAGCAGCGTCATGCCGGAAAAATCCCCAGCCGTCGGACGCAGGATGACCAGAACGCCGACGAAACCCAGGGCGATGGCCAACCAGCGGCGTGGACTCACGGGTTCGCGCAGCACCAGCGCCGACAGCAAGGCAATGAACAGCGGCGCGGTGTAGAGCGCCAGTGCAGCCAGACTCAGGCTCATGTGCGGCAGCGCAGCGTAGAAGGCGATCCACATCAGCGTCAGGGAGGCACTGCGCAGCAGAGTCCAGCGGTCGCAGACCAGGCTCCGCCAGGGGCTACCTTGCTGCGCCAGGCCCAGCCACAGCAGGAGCAGGACGATGGCGATCGCCGAACGAACCAGGTACAGCTGCCATACCGTGAACTGACTACTGCCCAGCTTGACCAGTGCATCGGAGGCCGATACCAGGAATACGGAACCTGTGATCAGCGCAGCGCCTGAGCGTCTATCCGGGAGGTGCACTCGCTGTTCCATGCCATTCACCCGTGCGGTCAGGCTTTGCATGATGCGCTAAAAGGTGACATGGTTTGAAACGACCATTTCGTCGGCCAGGGCAACTTCAGGTTATGGAAAACCTCCGCCGTAAATTACCGCCGCTCTCCAGTCTGATTCCGTTCGAAGCCGCTGCACGGCTGCAGAGTTTTTCTCGGGCGGCGCAAGAGCTGCACCTTACCCAGACGGCCATCAGCCGTCAGATTCGCTCGCTCGAGGAAAACCTGGGCGTGCAATTGTTCGATCGCAAGAGCCGAGGGGTTTTCCTGACCGAGTCGGGCGAAAGCTTTCGCCTGACGGTCACCCAGGCATTGTTCGACATCGCCCGGCAGGCGGAGAAGCTGCGCGAGCACCGGGCGGCGCCTTCGCAGGTTGTGCTGTCGTCGCAGCTTGTCGAGGCGTTCTACCTGTTCATGCCGGCCTTGTCGGGCTTTCACCAGCAGCATCCGCACATCGAGCTCAAGCTGCATTCCACGCTGGTCGCCATCGGCGATGACCAGGCACGTTTCGATGTGGCCGTGCAGACCCTGGGCCGCGCCAGCGCCGACCATGTGCTGCTGTTCAGTGCGCCCGACGACGTGTTCCCCGTGTGCAGCCCAAACTACTTCAAAACCATCTCCAAATGGCTGACTCTGGATGGCCTGCCCAAATGCCGTCTGCTGCATTACGAGTCGCCATCGCAGGACTTCGTGGTCTGGGACCAATGGCTGCAAAGCGTCGGTGCGGGGTTTCGCGTTGGTCGTCAGGGCATGTGCTTCAACAGTTTCCCGGTCATGATGCAAGCGGCCGTGGAAGGGCACGGCATTGCCTTGGGGTGGGGCATGACCACGCGGCAGATGCTGGCCGACGGCAGGCTGGTGCGTGTGCTGGACAAACGCCTGTCCATGGCCGACGCGCTGGGCGTCTACAAGTGGCATGCCAATCCGCTCTCGCCGGCTGCCCGGCTATTGGTGCAGTGGCTGCAGCAGCTTTTGCTGGACACCAAGCCTGTGCTGGAACTGGAAAGAGTATCGGCCTGACGTTCACGTCAGCGCATTGCGCAGCGACAGGCAGCCCAGCAACGCTTGCACACAGCGCGCGCCGCTCATGGTGGCGGTGGTCAGCCTGACCTGGGGCGCCGGGGGCGACTCGTAGGCAGCATCGACACCGGTGAAACCGCTCAATGCGCCGCTGCGCGCCTGCCGATACAGCCCCTTGGGATCGCGCGCCTCGGCCGCTGCTACAGGGGTGTCGACAAAGACTTCGACGAAAGCGTCGCTGCCGATGATCTGCTGCGCCAGCGCACGGTGTGCAAGGTACGGCGAGATCAGCGCGGCCAGGACGATGCTGCCCTGATTGCAGAACAGACGCGCGACTTCAGCGGTGCGGCGTACGTGTTCCAGGCGGTCGGTATCGCTCATGCCAAGGTCTTTGCAGAGTCCGCGGCGCAGCTCGTCGCCATCGAGCACCACGCACGAGTAACCCAATGCCTCGAGCTCCGCCTGCGTGGCCCGGGCGATGGTGGTCTTGCCGGCGGCCGGGATGCCGGTCAGCCACAGCACCGTGGGGCGCGTGCTGACCAACTGCCGGTGCGGCAGTCGGAAAGTACCGTAGGGGGATCTAGGCATCGCGTGCTCCGTTGCCGGCCAGTGCCGCCAGCACCCTTTTCTGGATGTCGTGTACGGCATGTTCGCTGAAACCGCTGCGCGACGCATCCACCATCAACCGCCCCCCGCTGTAACCGTGGCTGTGCAGACCCTTCTGGACACTCTCGCACAAGGGCAAGTCCTCTTCGCGAACCACCGCAACGAAATCGATGACCGCCTGCTCCTCGGTGTCCGGATGCGGGCCCTGGGTGAACCACTGCACACGCTGCTCGCAGCGTTGCGGGCCCAGCGGTACGTGATGCAACAGGTTCATGTAGCCCCCCGGATAGACTTCGATGCACAGGTTCGGCCAGACGTACCAGGCGCCGAACTCGCCGGTGCGCGGCGCGTCAGGGTTGGTTGCGTAGCCTTGTCGTTCACCCTGATCGGCACTCAGGTGGGCGTGAAAGCCTGGATGCAGGTCGATGCGGTAACTGCTCAAATCCAGCGTCTGCTGCGACAGGCTGGGGTGACAGCCAGGGCAGTGATAGCACTCGGAGTAGTTTTCCACCGAGACTTTCCAGTTCGCCTGTATCCCGTAGGTATGGCTGTAGCTGTGGTAGAGCGCTTCGGGCGTGGGCGAGAAACTGCGCAGTTGCGCTTCAAGCCCGTCGAGCTGACTGGCCAACGGCAAGGCGCCCGGGTCCAGATTGACGAACACCAGCCCGCACATGACCTCCAGGCGTACGGTGGCAAGGTGGGCACGTCCAGAATCGAAGCCTGCCACGTCGCAGCTGTGTCGAGCGCTCAGCAAGCCGCCCGCGTGATCGTAACGCCATGCGTGGTAGGGACAGGTGATTGCCCCGCGCAGTTGCCCACAGCCTTCGAGCAAACGGTGCGCCCGGTGCTGGCAGACGTTGTGGAAGGCCCTGAGCTGGCCGTCCTGGCCGTGCAGCACCAGCACGCTCTGCTCGCCGATATCGCAGACCCGGTAGGCCCCCTCGATGGCCAGTGTGGAAGTGTGACAAACGTACTGCCAGGTACGCTGGAAAATATGCCGCAGCTCTTGCGCGTAGTACTCGGGGTCGAAGTAGAACGCCCCCGGCAGCGTGTACGAGCGCTCGGCATCGGGGTGAAAATCGCCGGCGTCCGGAGCCAGCAAAACAGGGTCCGCACAGGGCTCACTCATACATGGCCACCGCGTCGCCCAGGGTGTCCGGGCACAAAGTCAGGCCAAGTCCCGGCGTGTCATCCAGGCGCGCGGTACCGCGGCTTACCTGCACGCCTCCCTGGGCCGTGACGATGCTGTGGTGGCGGCATGCATTCCAGCTGGCGCGCAGGTAGTGGTGGGGGGTGGCCATGGCCAGGTGCATGGCCGCCGTGTCGGCGATCTGGCTGCCGCCCACGTCTTCGATGTTCATCTGAATGCCTTATTGGATGCAGTAGTCGCGCAGGTGCCGGGCCTTGGTCAGCCCGCCGACCCGGGCGATCTTCAGCCCGATGGCTTGGGCGGTATTCAGCGCACAGGCGCGATACAGGTCGCTGGCCCCGTGAATGCATTCATCCAGGATCAGTGGCTGCCGGGTCAGGTTGCGCACATGCTGGCACTGTTCCAGGGTTTCGCAGGGTTGCTCGAAATGAACTTCGTAGTCCCTGACGGCGTTCATCACGGCCACTGCCTGGGCCGGTAGCCAGGCGCGGTTGGCGTCGAAGGTCAGGTGGTCGCCGCGGACGCGTTCGGCCAGCAGGCTTTGAATCCGCGACAAGTCGGCAGGCACCCCCGAGCCGACCTTGCACGAATGGGTGCGGTAGCCTTCGGCATGCGCCAGGTGCATGTCGGCGACCATCTGCCGCGGCGTTGCGGTGGGGATGCTGCTCTGCAAGATCAGCTCGGTGTTCAGGCGCCCGCCCAGCAGCGCGTGGACGGGCAGGTTGCAGTGGCGCCCGAGAATGTCCCAGCAGGCCATGTCCACGGCGGTCTTGACGTAGGGGTGGCCGGGCAGGGCCTGGTCCATCACCTGGTTGATCGCATTCAGGTTGAGCGGGTTGCAGCCCAGCAGGTGCGGCGCCAGTTCGGCCAGTCCGGCGCGCACGCCCAAGGCGAACGCGGGCAGATAGGAAGCGCCCCACGGGCAGCTTTCGCCGATCCCGAACAACCCCTGGTCGGTCTCGATCACCACGATGGTGCTGTCCAGTGCGGTGTAGTGCAGGCGCCCGCCGCACAGTGCGTAGGGCTTGTCCAACGGCAGGTCCACTTGGTAGATGCGCAGGCGGCTGATCTTCATGATGCGTGCCTCACGGGGTCGAGGATGGCTGCGGTATCGAGGTCCATGCCTTGCAGGATGGGCAGGTGCAGCGAGTGCATCAGTCCGGAAAAATCACGCAGCGGTGCCAGGTGAGGGGCGTAGCTGGCGTGGTGGTCGTCGACCCAGCTGGCGCCGCAACTGCGACTGATGACCTGGTCGAGCAGCGACGGCTCCAGGCCCATGGCGCGTCCCAGCTGCAACGCTTCCTGGCGAATGCGCTGGTTGACCAGCGCCATGACTTCCAGCAGGCACTGGGCGTAGCGGCCGCATGCGGGGTGGCTGAGCGGGTAGCGAAAGCGTTCCGGCAGGCTGGGCTTGCGCCGTCCACGGGCGTCGACGACAAAGGTGCCGGGGTGGCGATAGGTGCGGTCGGCGCCATAAGGGGAGGGCGCGGTGAATCCGTCGATCAGCAGGCGTCGCTGGTTTTCCGTTTCCATCAATGCCACCACCTTGAGGTGGTTGGCCCGCGCCGGGTAAACCTCGCCGGCCTGCTGATAGCGCTCTGCAATGCGTCGACCCAGCGGCAGGGCAACGCCCAGTTCGTCGGCCAGCGCCACGGTCAGGGCCATGTCCTTGACGGTGATTTCCAGCGTGCAGGAGTGGTCGTAGCTGCCGTCGAGCAGCATCGGCGTGACCTGGTCGACGACGAAACAGTTGGCCCGCGAGACCTTCGCCACGTTCCACAGCCAGCGCAGGTCAAGGCCCTGATGCTGTGCCACCAGCAGCTGCTCGCCCCACGCCAGCGTCGCACAATAGAACAGCAGGTTGGTCAGCAGCTTGACCGACTGGCCGTGGCCGATGGCGCCGACGTGGAACGTGTACTGGCCCATCGCGTCCAGCACCGGGCGCGCAATGTCGTAGGCCTCTTTCATTCCGCCGACATAGAAGCAGACGTTGTTGAAGTCCACGCCCATGTGCGAGAGGTTGCTGACGGGGGCCTCCAGGCTCATGACGCCGCGCTGGCTGGCCCGTCGGGCGATGTCCAGGGTGTTGTGGTAGTCGGTGGTCGAGGTGTCGATCCACACCGCGCCGCTGGCCAGGGCGGCCAGCGCGCCGTGGTCGCCCAGCATCGTGTCGCGCACATGGCAGGGTAGCGGCAGGCAGGTGACCAGCACGGTGCAGCCCTTGGCTGCGGCGGCGGGGGTCGATGCCCATTGCGCACCCTGAAGCCGAACCCAGCGCTCGCAGCCGGGGTCATGATCGTGCACGGTGACGTCGAAGCCATTTTCCAGCAGTGCACGAATGAACGGGCGGCCCATGTTGCCCGCGCCGATAAAGCCGATAGAAAGGGTCATGAACGATTCCTTGTAGGTTTAGACCAGTTGGCGGGCCCTTCCAGCGCCCTGTTTGCGGACCCAGATCGAGTCGAAGTTCTCCAGCATCACCTCGGCCGTGGAGAAGCTCGGCCCGCCGCCGATGGGGGTGATGATCGCGTCGATGTCCGGGTAGATGAAGAACGCCAGGGACACCCGGGCGCTGGGCTGGTAATGCACCACCTCATGCGCGGTGCTGACCAGACGCCCGCACGTCCAGCGTTGCAGCAGGTCACCCAGGTTCACTAGCACGGCGCCTTCCAGGCATGGCACGTCGCGCCACTGGCCGCGGGTATGCACGCGTAGCGACGGCTGCGGAAGGGCTTGCTGGATCAGCACGGTAAGGAAACCATTGTCGGTGTGCTTGCCAGCCGTTCCTGCGCCGGCGGGGTAATAGGACGCGCGCTGGATCAGGGTCGGCTGAGCGAAGTGCGGGTCGAACGCCTGCGGCGGCAGCGCCAGGGCGGTGGCGATAGCGCGGCGCAAGTCCGGGAACAGGTGTTCCATGACCTCGTCCTGCAAGGCGTAGGCACAAGCGTTGAGGCCGGGCGCCAGGTGCTCGTCGGGCAGTACGCTGGGGCCGGCGAAGGGCGCACCGCCGGGTCGGTCGATGCCCCAGTCCAGATGCTGCTTGTTGTCCGGGCCCGCATCGGGGTGCAGGGTCTCGCCGTACGCCCCGACGTAACCGCGGGCGGTGTGTGGATAGCCACGCTGGCGGTCGTGGCCGAAGCGCTGCTTGACCGACTCGGGCAGGGCGAAAAAAGCCTGGGCAGCGGCCAGATACTGCTCGATCAGTGCGGTTGAAAGGTCATGGTCCACCAGATAGAAAAAGCCATCGTGTACGCAGGCTTCGTGCAACTGCGCCAGTGCCGACGGCTCACACGCCGCCAGTTGCGCGAGGGAAATGACCGGAAGCACCGGTGTGCCTTGAATACCGTTCATGCGACGTGCAGGGCCAGGTAGTGTGCCCGTGCGTTCTGCAGGTAGCGCGCCGACATCCGGGTCTGCAGCACGCTCAGCCCCTGCTCGCGCCACAGGGCTTGCAGCAATGGCTCGAACCCCGCCGTGTCGTAGTAGGCCTCGCGAATGCTCAGCACCACCACGCCACCGGGCCGGGTCATGGCCAGCAGACCGCGCAGTGCAGAGGCGGGCAAATGCCCGGGAATGAACGCGCCGCAGCACACCACCGCATCGAAGCGCTGGAGCAGCTCACGCGGCAGGGGCTGAGTCAGGTCAATCTAGCTGTACAGATGCTGGTAGGCCTGGCTGGCATGGGCCTGGTCGATCATGGGCGCCGACAGGTCACAGCCACTGATCTGCCGATAGCCGCGTTCATGCAGGGTACGCCCGACCAGGCCGGTACCGCAGCAGGCATCGAGTACGTGGCTGTCGTGGCCGACATTGGCCTGCTGGGCCACGGCATCCAGCAGATCGACGACCATGGCCGGTCCGCAATAGGCCTCGGCTTCGACATCGGCGTCGTAGTGGCGAGCCCAGTGATCGTAATAGCGCTTGAGGTTGTGCGTGCTGTGGTGCGCCAGCGCATCAGCGATCGAGCGGGTGCTCGAGGTCTGCGGCGCCAAGGCCGAGGATGTGACGGAGTTGGCTGCATTCATGATTCGAGTCTCGAAGAAAAACTGTTGGGCGATGTTGCTGTCGTAAGAGTTAGCAGCGCCGCCAGACAGGGTCAATCGAGGGAAATGGCCTGGATTTGAAAAGAAATTTACGGCCTCTGGTCGATGCTTCGTGGTCGCGCGCTGTCGTCATCGCCCATGACTCGACCCCTTGCCGCTGCACCCCGCAGGCATGCAGCGCAAGGTCTGAAAATTCCTGTACAGCGCGTCGCGATCCTCACGTACGCACGGTCAATCCATGATTTTTTTGGCGGGCACGCCGACAATTTAATCGTGGCTTGCGCAGGGGGCATTTGCCGCAATGAACCTTGATGACCATCGCCAGATTTTGCGCTAACCTCTGCGACGGCCCGTGCTGCCCGCCGCTCGCTCCGCAAGGAAAGGTGAAAGCACCCTGAATACCGCCCTCATACCTCTCTTGATCGTCGAGGTCTGGCAACGCGAGCACCAGCATGCATCGACTCGGGAGTTGTCATGTTTTCAAGCGAGCAAGCCAAGCAGATGGCCAAGACGTTGCGCGTCGAACTGCAGGCGCAAGGTCACGACGTATCGCATTCCAGTGCCCTGGAAATGGTCGCCCGGCAGTTGGGTCACAAGGACTGGAACACCGCATCGGCCAGCTTGCTGCCGAGCACCCCGTCGCCAATCGGCTTCGACAAGGCCATACCCATCCTGCGGATCTTCGATGAAGCCAAGGCGCGCGAGTTCTACCTGGACTTTCTAGGCTTCAAGGTCGAGTTCGAGCACCGTTTCGAAGCTGATTTGCCCTTGTACCTGGGCGTGGCACGAGGGAGTCTGCACCTGCATCTATCCGAACATCATGGCGATAGCTCGCCAGGCTCGACCGTGTTCGTGCCGATGCAGGGTGTGGAAGCGTTGCGCGACGAACTGCTGGCCAAGCGTTATGGCTATGGGCGCCCGCAGATCGTCGATCAGGGGTGGGGACGGGTATTGGAAGTGTATGACCCGTTCGGCAACCGGATTCGCTTCTGCGAAGGGTGATGTTGGCCTGGTCTAGGCCGTGATTTCGAGAAACCTGCGGACCCGTTCGGTATCCGGGTTGCTGAAGAATTTCGCCGGTGGCGCCTTTTCGATGATCCGGCCCTTGTCCAGAAACACCACTTGATCGGACACGGCGCGGGCGAACTCCATTTCGTGGGTGACCACGATCATGGTGTAGCCCTCGCTGGACAGGTTCTTCATCACCTGCAACACCTCGCCGACCCGCTCGGGGTCGAGCGCCGAAGTGGGCTCGTCGAACAGGATCACCTCCGGGCTCATGGCCAGGGCTCGGGCAATGGCTACCCGTTGCTTCTGGCCGCCGGAAAGGGTGAAAGGGTAGGCCTCGTGCTTGTCGGCCAGGCCGACCTTTTCCAGCAGTTCCACGGCGATGGCACGCGCCTGGTCCTTGGGCATGCGCTTGACGTAGATCGGTGACTCCATGACGTTCTGGATCACGTTCAGGTGCGGCCACAGGTTGAAGCCCTGAAACACCATGCCGGTACGGGCGCGCAGGGTGGCCAGCTCTTTGCTGGTCATCTTGCGCCGCGTCTGTTCATTGATGCCGATGCGCTGCCCGGCGATGTGGATGCTGCCCCGATCCGGCTCCTCCAGCCAGTTGATGCAGCGCAACATGGTCGACTTGCCCGAGCCCGAAGAGCCGAGCACGCTGACCACTTCTCCTTTGTTCACCACCAGATCGATGTCGCGCAACACCTCGACGCCGTCGAAACTCTTGGACAGCTTGCGAATATTGACTGCCGGGATGGCGATGCTGGGTTCAGACATGGTCGAATCCTCTTCTGGCGCCGAAACGGCCGGCGCGCTTGAGCGCCAGCTCCAGGCCGATGCTGATCAGCCAATACATCACGATCACCACCACGAACGCCTGGGTCGGGATGAAATAGGTGGACTGCACCGAGTTGGCGGCGGCAGTGAGTTCCTGCACGGTGATGATGGTCAGAAAGGCGGTGTCCTTCAGCGCAATGATCAACTGGTTGCCGAGCAAGGGGCGGGTCTTGATCAGCAATTGCGGGAGAGTGATGCGCAGATACAGACGCAGCGGGGTGAAACCGTGCGCCTTGGCGGCCTCGATGTAGCCTTCGGGCAATACCAGGCGGCTGCCGCGCAGGATCTCGGCGAAGTACGCTGCATGGTAGATCACCAGGGCCAGCAGGCCGGCGGTCCAGGCGCTCATGCGCAGACCCAGTTCCGGCAGGCCGTAATACAGCAGATAGGCGAGAATCAGGAACGGCAGGGTGCGCATCAGGTTGATCCAACCGCGCACGACTATGGACAACCGGTTGCGCTCCTCGAGCAGGAACACCCAGGCGCAGCCCAGTACGAAGGCGCAGATGATCGACAGTGCGAACAGCCCCAGGGTGGCCAGCAGGCCATCGAGGAACAATGCTCGCGCCTCCCACAGAATGGTCCATTCAGTCATGTCGATAATTCCTCACATGGCCAGCCGATTGGCTTTTCGTTCCGCCAGCCCTTGCAGCTT
This sequence comes from Pseudomonas rhizosphaerae, assembly GCF_000761155.1. NCBI lineage: Bacteria > Pseudomonadati > Pseudomonadota > Gammaproteobacteria > Pseudomonadales > Pseudomonadaceae > Pseudomonas > Pseudomonas rhizosphaerae. The sequence continues at coordinate 4,226,897 of NZ_CP009533.1, forward strand.
GAGCAGTACGCCAATGATCAGCATGTACAGCACGGCGGCGGCGAGGATGGGCGGCAGCGGATCGTAGGTCACCGCCGAGATGCGGTTGGTGACGCGGGTCAGGTCGACGATGCCGATCACGGCCACGGCCGGGCTGCCCTTGATCAGAAACGACATCTCGTTGACCAGGCCGGGCAGGCTGGTGGTGATCATTTGCGGCAACATGATGCGGCGAAAGAACACGCCACCGGTCATGCCACAGGCCAGCGCGGCCTCGCGCTGGTCGCGGGAGAAACTGAGGAAGGCGGCGCGCCAGATTTCCGCGTTGAATGCGGCGGTGTTCAGGGTCATGGCGACGATGGCGGCCGTGTTGCGGTTCATGTTGATGCCGAACACTGGCGCCGAAAGGAACAGGAACAGCACCAGGGTCACCAGCGGCGTGGCCCTGGCCAGGCTGATATAGAGCACCAGCAGTTGCTCGACGAACGGGACCTTGGCCAGGCGAATCAGAGCGATGACCAGACCCAGGACGACACCGATGCCGATGGCGATGCCGCACAGCCACAGGGTGGTCCAGGCACCTTCGAGCAAGAGTAGCCAGGCTTGTGTGTTCATGGCAGGCATCCTTGGCTGGGGTTTTTACGTTGTATGTCTTGGCCTCTTCGCGGGCAGAGCCCGCTCCCACAGGGATGAGTGATAAGCCGCGTAGACCTGTGGGAGCGGGGCGGGCGGCGAGCCATCTACCCGCGAAGAGGCCCGCACTGACACAACCCGATCATTCCGGCGATCACTTCATCCCCGCCAACGTGTGGAATTGCTCGACGTTGGTGATCGGTTCCTTGGGCATGTCCGGGAAGGCTTCGCCGAACCACTTGGTCTGCAACGCGGCCAGGCGGCCGTTGGCGCGGATCTGGTCCATGAAGCCGCTGAGGAATTTGAGCAGCTCCGGGCTGTTCTTCGGTACCGGCCAGGCGGCGAAGCCGGCGCCGGATACGGCAATGCCCTTGGCGAATGTGTCGCCGCGGGTCTTGACCAGGTCGTTCACCGAGATCAGCGCGTTCACCGCGTAGTCCAGGCGACCGTTGGCCAGGTCGGCGTAGATTTCCGGGTACGACGGATACTCCACCACCTTGCCCATCTCGCAACCCTTGTCCTTCATCATTTTCTTGAGCTCGGGCAGGCGTGCCAGCAGGGCGCTGCCGGCCTGCACGCCGACGGTCTTGCCGCACAGGCTGGCGATATCGCTGAGGCGCTTGTCATCGGCACGCTTGACGTAGAAGTGTTGGGCGGACGCGAAAGGCGGGGCGAAGTTGAACACGCGCAGGCGCTCGTCGGTGACCAGGGCGCCGGTGAAGGCCACGTCGTACTGACCGGAAGAAACCGACGCGAGCAGGCCGGTCCACGGCAGGATGTCCTGCTTGACGTCGACGTTCTGGGTTTTGGCGTAGGCCTTGAGGTCCTCCAGCAGCTCCTTGTGGAAGCCTTCGGGTTTGCCATCGACGATGTAGTTGAACGGTGCGTAATCATCCTCGGTGGCGACACTCAGAACACCTTTGCTCTTCACCTCGGCGAGATCGGCGTGGGCGCCGAACGAGGCCGAGAGTACCAGCGTGGCCAGGCTCAACTTGCGCAGCAGGCCCAGGGATGTGCCGGTCATCGAACGCTTGCTGGGTTGCTTCATGGATGCTGCTCCCGAAGGTTGAAGTAGGTCTGAGCGTTTCTCTGGACGGAGGCGTTCAGTGGCATGGCCTCAACCTTAGTGAGGCGTCTTGGGGCAGCGATAGGGGCAGTTGCGCACATTCGACTGGCCAGTTGCGTGCGCAAAAAAGCATGGCGCGCTATTTGCAAAGTCCATCGATCGGCATGGGTGCCAACAGCTTGGCTCGCCCTGGAAACCGGGCGGGTTCAGGACAGGTGAAAGCGCTTCGCCGCGGATCAATCCGCGGCGGGCCATCGCGGAGCGAGAGCATGATCGATCACGTCTTCTACCTGGATTTCGACCAACAGCGCGGTTTGCAGGAGCAATTGCGCGAGTCTCTGGTCTCGGCGATCCTGGGCGGGGGGTTTCCGCCCGATGAGCCTTTGCCGTCGTGCCGCAAGCTGTCCCAGCAACTGAGTATCTCGCGCAATACCGTGGCGTTGGTCTACGAAAGCCTGCTGGACAACGGCTATCTGGTAAGCCGCCCTCGCAGTGGTTACTACCTGCATGCCGACTACTGCGGCGGCGATGCGCACAATGCCTGGCCGTCGTTCAGCCGTCACCGTCCGGTTGGCTACAGCGATACCTGCGATGCGGAGCGCGCTCCGGATTGGGCCGGGCGCCTGAAGATGCTCCCCAGTTTGAAGCACGGGGTCTTGCGGCCCGGTGACTGGAGTGGCTTCAGCTATCCGTTCATCTACGGACAACCCATACGGGATCTGTTCCCTTTGGAGCGCTGGCGCGAGGTGTCCCGCAATACCCTGCGCAGCGAACGCGACCAAGGCTGGCTGTGCGATGGTTTCGACCGCGACGATCAGATGCTCATCGAGCAGTTGCGCACCCGCGTGCTGCCCAAGCGGGGTATCTGGGCCAGCTCCGACGAAATCCTGCTGACCCTGGGCTCGCAGAACGCGCTGTACCTGCTGGCCACGCTGCTGATGACGCATGGCGTCAAGGTCGCCATCGAGAACCCTGGTTTTCGCGACGCCCTGAGTATCTTCGAATTGCAAGGCGCCCAGGTGCACAAGCAAGACATCGACACACAGGGGCTGGTGGTGGACGCTCGCCTGGACGACTGCGACTACCTCTATGTGACGCCGGGCCATCAAGTGCCCACCGGCATCGCCATGAGTGCCGCACGACGGACCCGTCTGCTGCAGCAGATTCGCCAGCACGACCAGATCCTCATCGAGGACGACTACGACGCCGAACTTAACCTGGACCCTCATCCGCAGCCCGCGCTCAAGGCCAGCGACAGCAGTGGGCGAGTGATCTACCTGAGCAGCTTGTCGAAAGCGTTTTCACCGGGGCTGCGCCTGGGCTACATGGTGGCCGATGCCGAATTGATCAGCGAACTGCGGGCACTGCGCCGCTTGATGTACCGGCACCCGCCGTTGAACAACCAGCGCATGCTGGCCGAGTTTCTGGCTCAGGGTCACTACGATGCGCACCTGCGCCGCTTTCGCGAGGAGCATGGGCGGCGCCGGGCGTTGATGCAGGACGCTGTGAGCCGCCGTCTGAGCAGTTGCCAGCACCTGGGCAGTGACGGTTCCAGTGCATTCTGGCTCAAGGCGCCGGCCGGCGTGGATACCCAGAAGCTGGCGTGGGCGGCGGCGCAGAAGAGCATTCTGATCGAATCGGGAGCACAGTTCTTCTTCAACCCCGCACCGCCCGGGAATTTCATGCGGCTGGGGTTTCATGCCATCGATGCCGACAAGATCCTGCCAGGAATAGAGCAGTTGGCCGGGGTGCTGGAGGGGGGCTGATCAACGCATGTAGCCGCCCGAAAACTCACCGATCACCTCATCGAAAATCCCCAGCGCTTCCTCCACCTGGGCGGCATTGACGATGCACGGCGGCACCACGTGCAAGCGGTTCTCGACGATGAAGGTCAGCAATCCGCGCGCCTGGAACGCCGCCTTCATCTGGCCCATCAGCGGAGCGGCCAGCGGCGTCTTGAGCTTTCTGTCGCTGATGAACTCAAGCGCCCAGAACAGGCCGATCCCGCGGGCCTCACCGATCAACGGGTACTTCGCCGCCAGCGCCTGCAAGCCCGGGCCGAGGACTTCATGGCCGATCTGCCGGGCGTTGTCGACGATGCCTTCCTCGGCCATCACATCCAGTGTCGCCACGATGGCCGCCATGGCCAGCGGATGTCCGGAATAGGTCAGGCCGCCGGGGAAGAAATGGTGATCGAAATACTCGGCGATCGGTTTGGAAATCATCACCCCACCGGCGGGTACGTAGCCTGAGTTGACCCCTTTGGCGAAGCAGATCAGGTCCGGCACGATGTCGAAATGGTCCAGCGCCAGCCAACTGCCGGTGCGCCCGAAACCGGCCATCACTTCATCGAGAATCACCAGAATGCCGTACTCGTCGGCCAGCGCGCGCACGCCCGCCAAGTAACCCTTGGGTGGCACCAGGATGCCGGCCGTGCCGGGTATGCTTTCCAGCAGTATGGCCGCAATGGCAGCCGGGCCTTCGCATTCGATGACCCGGCGCAGGTGCTGCAGCGCGCGTTCACATTCTTCCTGCTCGTTGGTGGCATGAAACTCGCTGCGAAACAGGTACGGATTGAAGAAATGCACATGGCCGCGGGCGAATTCATTGGGCACTCGCCGTGGATCGCCTGTGGCGACGATGGCCGCGCCGGTGCTGCCATGGTAGGAGCGGTAAGCGGACAGAATCTTATCGCGGCCGGTGAACAGCCGCGCCATGCGCATGGCATTCTCGTTGGCATCCGCGCCGGCATTGGTGAAGAACACTTTGCCGAAGTGGCTCGGCGCCCGCGCCAGGATGCGCTTGGCCGCCTCACCGCGCATCAGGTTGGCGGTGGCCGGAGCCACCGTGACCAGGCTGCTGGCCTGCTCGACGATGGCCGCGATCACTTTTGGATGCTGATGGCCGATGTTGGTGTTGACCAACTGGCTGCTGAAGTCCAGATACTCGCGCCCATCGTAGTCCCATAGCGTGCAGCCCTGGCCACCGGCGATCACCAGCGGGTTCAGCGCGCCTTGGGTCGACCAGGAATGGAACACGAATTCACGGTCCAGGGCGTACACGTAGTCGTTGGAAACGGGCGTGCTCATGGGTTACCTCTGCAGGATCGTAGTCAGCCAAGGCTGGTGAAGGGGGCCGTGTTGCACGGCGGCGGCCCACGATAGGAACAAACGCTGCCGTGCTCGTAGGGCCAGATGGGCTGAAACAGTGGGTCAGGCCACTCGACTGGCCCAGGCAAACCGCTCAACTGTCCCTTGGCCCAAGGCTGGATTTGGCTACGCTTGGCAGTCTCCCTCCAGCTTTTTCAGGACCCGAGACCATGGCTCACAGTTTCGATATCCACCCAGCTACCCGTCCCCTGACGCAGATGGCCGGTCTGGACAGCCCAGAGATCCGTCAAGCGCGCATCGACCTGGCAGCCTGTTTTCGCATGGCGGCGAAACTGGGTATGGCCGAGGGGATCTGCAACCACTTTTCCTTTGTGCTGCCCGGCCATCCGCAGTTGTTTCTGGTCAACCCGTTCGGCCTGGCGTTCGCCGAAGTCACCGCGTCCTCGTTGCTGATCTGCGATTTTCAGAGGCGCGTCCTGGCCGGTGAAGGCCAACCGGAGGCGACGGCGTTTTTCATCCACGCCCAACTGCATCGCCTCAACCCGCGTGCTACCGCTGCGTTCCACACCCATATGCCCAACGCCACGGCGCTGTGCATGCTCGAAGGCGACCCCTTCGTGTGGGCTGGGCAAACAGCGTTGAAGTTCTATGAGCGGATGGTGGTGGACGAGCACTACAACGGCCTGGCCCTGGACGATGCCGAGGGCAAGCGCATTTCGCGCGCGGCCGGTGAGGCGGATATCGTCATGCTCAAGAATCACGGCCCGCTGGTACTCGGCCCCAGCATCGCCGAAGCGTGGGATGACCTGTACTACCTGGAGCGGGCCGCCGAAGTGCAACTCAAGGCCATGGCCAGCGGCCGTCCGCTCAAGCCCGTACCCCACGCCATCGCCAGCGCCGCGTGCCGGCAGATGCTGGTCGGCAACGCCGAAAGCGCGCGTCTGCACCTGGACAGTGTCAAGCGCAGCCTGGCGGGCAGCGGTTACGACCTGTAGATGCAGCGAGTTATCATGAAGAGGCTGGAATCGATGGCGACCCGAAGGACGCTTTCGCGGCCGATGACCGCTCCTACAGGGGTGTACGGTGTTTCGTAGGAGCGGTCTGTGGCCGCGAAACAGGCGCTGCGCAGTTTCTTGCGGGCATTAAAAAGCCGGCTTATGGCCGGCTTCTCGTCGACGATCTTGCCTTACTTTTGGTAAGCCGCAACCGCCTGCAAACTGTTGACCAGCCTGAGCTGGTGAGGGCCAAAGAATACGCACGGGCGGGTGCCTGTGCAAACCTCTTTTTCCCTTTAGCGCCAAATGTCTTCACTGCGGCCATGAAAAACCCCGGCCTTGGCCGGGGTGTTGGGTACAGCGACGGATCAACCTTTGTAGGCGGCGACCGACTTGGTGATTTCGGCGCGGGCGGCGTCTGCGTCGCCCCAGCCTTCGATCTTCACCCATTTGCCTTTTTCGAGATCCTTGTAGTTCTCGAAGAAGTGCTTGATCTGTTCCAGCAGCAGCGGCGGCAGATCGGTGTATTCCTTGACGTCCACATACAGCTGCGACAGCTTGTCGTGCGGTACGGCGATGACCTTGGCGTCGCCGCCGCCGTCGTCGGTCATGTGCAGGATGCCGACCGGACGGGCGCGGATGACTGCACCTGGGGTGACTGGGTAAGGGGTAACGACCAGCACGTCGAGGGGGTCGCCGTCATCGGCCAGGGTGTTGGGAATGAAGCCGTAGTTGGCCGGGTAGAACATCGGCGTGGCCATGAAACGGTCGACGAACAGGGTGTCGCTGTCCTTGTCGATTTCGTATTTGATCGGCGCGTGGTTGGCCGGAATCTCGATGGCGACGTAGATGTCGTTCGGCAGGTCTTTGCCGGCTGGAATCTTGCTGTAGCTCATTAGGCGTTGCCCCCGTGGTTTGGGCCAGTCTGAAGGCCGTACAGGCCGAAAATGTGGGCGCGATTATAGGCACATTGTAGGAACGCATGCCATACGCGCCACGGTCCGGCCCCGGCCGTGTGCAGCGGCTGTCGACGCGGCTTGCGCCGCTGCTACAGGGGGCCGTGTTCATCCACGCAATGCAGGCCATCGCATTTCCCAATGCCGCGTTTGCCGGCAATCACCTTCCCTGTAGCCGCGGCGCAAGCCGCGTCAGGGCGTTACGCAGGTCGGGGGCAGGGCCGAAAGCCGCTGCAGCGGATCCTGGCGATAAAACAGGCGCAGCTGCTCATAGACCAGCGGGTAGGCCTGATGCAGCAAATCCGGGGCGGTGAAGAAATACTCACTGGTAACGGCGAAGAACTCCGCCGGATTTTCCGCGGCATACGGGTCGATGGTCGTTTCCGCATCGGGATCGGCATCGAGCTGGCGATTCAAGTCGTCGTAGGCATGCTGCATGGCGCTGGCCCAGTCGCTCACACGCATGTCGCCGTGCAGCGGCGGCAGGCCGTTGGCGTCGCCGTTGAGCATGTCGAGCTTGTGCGCCAGTTCGTGGATGACCAGGTTGTAACCATCCCAGCTGCCACTGGCCATGACCCCCGACCAGGCGAGAATGACCGGCCCCTGTTGCCAGGCCTCGCCACTGTGCTCGCCGTCCCACTGGTGCTCCACGCCGCTGGGATCGCGGTAACGCTGCGGGCTGACGAAATCGTCGGCATACAGGACGATTTCGTGAAAGCCCTGATACCAGTCCAGATCGCCCAATTGCAGCAACGGCAACTGCGCTTGTGCCGCAAGGTGAAGGCGGGCGCGATCGTCGAGTTCGACACCGGGCAGGCAGGTCAGGGCCTTGGCCTGCAGGAACAGCACGCAGGCCTCGCGCAGGTGCTGGTCCTGCTGTGCATCGAGGCCATCGAGAATCGGCAGATCGCCGCGCACCGTTTGCCACAGCGATTCATCGATGCGGTGGCGGTGCAGGGTCCGCTGTCGCCGCCAGGCCTTGTAGGACCACATGTTCTCAGCGCGTAGGCGCGGTGCGGCTCGTGCGGCTGCGCAGCACACCGACGATCATGGGCAGCAGCGAAATCAGGATGATCGCCACGATCAACAGGGTCAGGTTCTGCTTGATGAACGGCATGTTGCCGAAGAAGTAGCCCAGGGTCACCAAGCCACAGACCCACAACACCGTGCCCAGCACACTGAAGCCCAGGAAGCGCGGGTAGTGCATCTTGCCGACACCGGCCACGAACGGGGCGAAGGTGCGCAGGATCGGCAGGAAGCGCGCCAGGGTCACGGTCTTGCCGCCGTGGCGAGCATAGAAGGCGTGGGTCTGATCCAGATAATCGCGACGGAAGATCTTCGAATCCGGATTGCTGAACAGCTTGTCACCCACCGTACGACCGACGATGTAGTTGGTGCTGTCGCCCAGGATGGCGGCGGTCATCAGCAGGCCTGCGAGCAGGAACGGGTCCATGCCGCCACCGGCCGCGACGGCACCGGCGATGAACAGCAACGAGTCGCCGGGCAGGAAAGGCATCACCACCAGGCCTGTTTCGCAGAAAATCACCAGGAACAGGATCGCGTAGACCCAGGTGCCGTACTGGGTCACCAGCATGTTGAGGTACACATCCAGGTGCAGGATGAGGTCGATGAAGCTGAATTCCATGGGGGTACCTGTGCTGATCCGGACTTGAAGAATCCGCGCAGTATACCGATGGGTGAGGCACGTTTGTTGGCTCAGCGCGCCAGGGCGGTGCAACCGACGAACGGTCATGTGCCAGACAGTGAAACATCACAGGGATAAGTGCAGCGGCGGGCGCCGGGGCGTCGCGCCGCTGACGTCCGGCTAGAAGAAGCCCAAGGGGTTGATGTCGTAGCTGACCAGCAGGTTCTTGGTCTGCTGGTAATGGTCCAGCATCATCTTGTGGGTCTCGCGGCCCACGCCGGATTTCTTGTAGCCACCGAACGCGGCATGGGCCGGGTACAGATGGTAGCAGTTGGTCCACACTCGGCCGGCCTTGATCCCGCGGCCCATGCGCCAGGCCCGGTTGATGTCACGGGTCCAGACCCCGGCACCCAGGCCGAACTCGGTGTCGTTGGCGATGGCCAGGGCCTCGGCTTCGTCCTTGAAGGTGGTGATACTGACCACCGGGCCGAAGATTTCCTCCTGGAACACGCGCATCTTGTTGGTGCCCTTGAGCAGAGTTGGCTGGATGTAATAGCCAGTCGACAGGTCACCTTCGAGTTTCTGCACCTGGCCACCGGTGAGCAGTTCGGCGCCTTCGCCCTTGGCGATTTCCAGGTAGGACAGGATCTTGTCGAACTGCTGTTCCGACGCCTGGGCGCCGACCATGGTGTCGGTGTCCAACGGATCGCCGCGCTTGATCTGCTCGACTTTCTTCATGACCTCTTTCATGAAGGCCGGGTAGATGGACTCCTGGACCAGCGCGCGGGACGGGCAGGTACACACCTCGCCCTGGTTGAAGAAAGCCAGCACCAGGCCCTCGGCGGCTTTTTCGATGAAGGTCTGCTCGGCCTGCATGATGTCTTCGAAAAAGATGTTCGGCGATTTGCCGCCCAGCTCCACCGTCGAAGGAATGATGTTCTCGGCAGCGCATTTCATGATGTGCGAGCCCACCGGCGTCGAGCCGGTGAAGGCGATCTTGGCGATGCGCTTGCTGGTGGCCAGCGCTTCGCCGGCCTCCTTGCCGAAACCCTGGACCACGTTGAGCACTCCCGGCGGCAGCAGGTCGCCGATCAACTCCATCAGCACGGTGATGCCCAGGGGCGTCTGCTCGGCCGGCTTGAGCACCACGCAGTTGCCGGCGGCCAGTGCCGGGGCCAGCTTCCAGGCGGCCATCAGGATCGGGAAGTTCCAGGGGATGATCTGCCCGACCACGCCCAGCGGTTCGTGGATATGGTAGGCCACGGTGTTGCCGTCGATTTCGGCTGCGCTGCCTTCCTGCGCCCGCAGGCAGCCGGCGAAGTAGCGGAAATGATCGGCTGCCAGTGGAATGTCGGCGTTCAGGGTTTCGCGAATGGCCTTGCCGTTGTCCCATGTTTCGGTGATGGCCAGGGTTTCCAGGTTCTGTTCGATACGGTCGGCGATCTTCAGCAGGACCAGCGAGCGAGCCTGTACCGACGTAGTGCCCCAGGCATCGGCGGCGGCATGGGCGGCGTCCAGCGCCTTGTCGATGTCGCGGGCGTTGGAGCGGGGGAATTCGGCGATGGGCTTGCCGTTCACCGGCGAGGTGGTGGTGAAGTAGTTGCCGTCCACCGGCGCGACGAACTCACCGCCGATATAGTTGCCGTACTTGGCCTTGAATTCGACCTTGGCGCCTTCGGTGCCCGGGTGTGCGTAACGCATGGGGAGTCTCCTGCTGTTGTGATTCTGTGGAGGACGCGCGATAGCGCCCCATAAGCGTAGAACAAAGGCGAGCGCGGTGCTTTGAAACCGTTGTGCAGTCATGGACCGCAAGCGGGTGATCGCCAATCAAAGGATGAGATTTTTCCTACCCTACGCTACCCTGCCTCGACGTTTTAAGAGGCCAACCATGCACATTCACATTCTCGGTATCTGCGGCACCTTCATGGGCTCTCTGGCGGTGCTCGCCAAGGAACTGGGCCACCGTGTCACGGGCTCGGACGCCAATGTCTATCCGCCCATGAGCACCCAGTTGCAGGCTCAGGGCATCGAACTGACCCAGGGCTACGACGCCGCCCAATTGGAGCCTGCGCCCGATTTGGTGGTGATCGGCAATGCCCTGTCGCGCGGCAATCCGGCGGTCGAATACGTGCTGAACAAGGGCCTGCCCTATGTGTCCGGTCCGCAGTGGCTGGCCGACCATGTGCTGCAGGGGCGCTGGGTGCTAGCCGTGGCCGGTACCCACGGCAAGACCACCACCAGCAGCATGCTGGCCTGGGTGCTGGAGCATGCCGGCATGGCGCCGGGCTTCCTGATCGGCGGTGTGCCGCAGAATTTCGCGGTGTCCGCCCGCCTGGGGCAGACGCCGTTCTTCGTGGTCGAGGCAGACGAATACGACAGCGCGTTTTTCGACAAGCGCTCCAAGTTCGTCCACTACCGTCCGCGGACCACGATCCTCAACAACCTTGAGTTCGATCACGCCGATATTTTCCCGGACCTGGCCGCTATCGAGCGCCAGTTCCATCACCTCATCCGCACGGTGCCCAGCGAGGGCCTGGTGATCCACCCTACCACCGAGCCGGCCCTGGGCCGTGTGATCGAGATGGGCTGCTGGACACCGGTGCAGACCACGGGCGAGAACGGCCAGTGGCAGGCGAATCTGCTCAGCGCCGATGGCTCGCGCTTCGAGGTGTCGTTCGAAGGTGTGGTGCAGGGCACGGTGGATTGGCCGCTGACCGGCCAGCACAACGTGGCCAATGCCTTGGCAACCTTGGCCGCCGCCCGTCATGTAGGTGTGGTTGCGCCGTTGGGTATCGAGGCGCTGTGCGCGTTCAAGAGCGTCAAGCGGCGCATGGAATGGGTCGCTGAAGTGCAGGGCGTCACCCTCTACGACGACTTCGCGCACCACCCCACGGCCATTGCCACGACGTTGGACGGCCTGCGCAAGCGCATCGGCGACGCAGCGCTGATTGCCGTGATCGAGCCGCGTTCCAACTCCATGAGGCTTGGCGCCCACCGCGACGGCCTGCCCGACAGCGTCCGCGACGCCGATCAGGTGATCTGGTACGCGCCACTGAACCTGGGCTGGGACCTCGCCGCGACGGCGGCGCAGTGCCCGGTCCCGGCGGTCGTGGCCGATTCGCTGGAAGCCATCATTGAGCGGGTCAAGGGCCAGGCTCGGCCCGGCACCCATGTGGTGATCATGAGCAACGGCGGCTTCGGCGGCCTGCATCTGAAACTGGCAGAGGCCCTCAAATGAGCGGCCCGCAGCGCATCACCCTGGCCATGACCGGCGCCTCGGGCGCGCAGTATGGTTTGCGCCTGCTCGACTGCCTGGTGCGCGAGGACCGCGAGGTGCATTTCCTCATTTCCAAGGCCGCGCAGCTGGTGCTGGCCACCGAGACCGACGTCACCCTGCCGGCCAAGCCGCAGGCCATGCAGGCCTTTCTCAACGAATACACCGGGGCGTCCGCCGGACAGATCCGCGTGTATGGCAAGGAAGACTGGATGTCGCCGGTGGCCTCGGGTTCCGGCGCGCCGAGTGCGATGGTGGTGGTGCCGTGTTCGACCGGCACCTTGTCGGCCATTGCCACCGGCGCCTGCAACAATCTGATCGAGCGCGCTGCGGACGTAACGCTCAAGGAACGCAGGCAGTTGATCCTGGTGCCGCGCGAAGCACCGTTCTCGACCATCCACCTGGAGAACATGCTCAAGCTGTCGCAGATGGGCGCGGTGATCCTGCCGGCGGCACCGGGCTTCTATCACCAGCCGCAGACCATCGACGACCTGATCGACTTCGTCGTCGCGCGGGTGCTGAATCTGCTCGATATTCCCCAGGACATGCTGCCGCGGTGGGGTGAGCACCACCACGGCAGCGACGACTGAGGCGCGAACGGCAAGCTATTTGCCCAGGCGCCGCAACTCGTCCGATTCCACCACGCGCACGCCGTCCTGCTCCTCGAGCGCCAGGCGCCACAGCGCGCGGGCCAGTTGCAGCGCTTCGATGCCGTGGTACTTGCCCGGAATCAGTTTCGACAGGGGGCCGGCAATGCGCTCGGCCAGGCGCGCCTCGACGCGGTCGCCGAGCAGCAGCGATGGGCGGGCGATGGTCAGTTGCGGCCAGCCCTGCGCACGCAGCGCCTCTTCGGTTTCACCTTTGACGCGGTTGTAGAACACCGAGGATTGCGGGTCGGCGTCGATGGCGCTGATCAGCAGAAAGTGCCGCGCCCCCAGTTCCAGGGCGCGCTGGGCATAGGCGACGATGAGGTCGTGATCGACTTGGCGAAACGCCTCCTGGGAGCCGGCCTGCTTGATGGTCGTGCCCAGGCACGAGAAGGCGATGTCCACCGGCCCTTGCAAGTCTGCCAACAAGGGCAGCAGCGGCCCCACCGGGTTTTCCAGGTGCGCATGCTCGGCCAGGGGGCGGCGGGTCGGTGCCAGGACTCGCTGCACGGTCGGCTCGGCGAGCAGGCGATCGAGCAAGTGCTCGCCGGTCAGGCCCGTGGCACCGGCGAGAAGGATGTGCTGCGGCGTCAAGTACATGCAATGTCTCCCTTGATACAGGCAGCGTGAAGCGGATGCCCTATGGCTTGTCGTCAGGTGCGGCGGTGTCGAGCAACGCGCGCTTGGCCTGCTGATGGCGCAATCGCTGCCAATGCGCGAGCACCCCTTTGGGCGCCCAGATCTGAGGCTGCGAGGCCTCGTAATTGTCGGCGATCTCCCGTTCGGCAACGTGCCGGCTGGCAAGTTCGAACGCCTGCTGCAGGTCGTCTGTCTGGTTGAAGGCCTGGGCGAACAGGGCGTCGCCGAAATAGGTGAAGTCGGCTTCTTCGGAGCAACCGAAGGACACACGATCGGCACGCGAGGCGGTCATGATCAGGGTTTTCTCGTCCCTGAGCGCAGGAATGAACCCGCCCGAGTAGCAGGCCGAGATGACCACCACCTTGTCACGGCCCTTGAGCGGTGCCAGCACGGCGGCCAGCTCATCGGCCGGCAGGTCGCCCAACTGCAGGCGAGGCTGGTCGAGCACCAGTTCATGCTCGCTGGTACCGTGGCTGGTCAGGTAGATGAACACCAGGTCTTCCGGACCGCTGCGCGCGGCCAGCGTCTGGACGCTGCGGCTCAGGGTCTCGCGGCTGGCCATCAGCCGATCGGCCAGGTGATCGCGATGGTTGGCCAGGGTGATCTGCCCCACGGCACCGAAACGATTGGCCAGCAGGCCGGTGACGTAGTCGGCTTCGCGCATGAACACGCTTTGTTTGCCGTCACCGCCCAGTGCCAGGCTGTACAGCTCGATGGCAGCGGTGGAGGGCGGAACGGCCGCAAGTGCCTGCTCCAGCAGTTGGCCCTGGTTGAGCAGGCCCAGTTCCAGCGGGTCGGGCAACAGGTGACCCTGAGCGTCGCGAATGCGCTGGCCGTTGAGCCAGTAGCCGACCTGGCTGCTGCCATCCTTGAGGGTCAGGGTACCCTGGCCTTGATAGGTGTCGTTCTCGAAGGTGCCGCTATAGATGCTGCCGTCGGCCAGCGCCAGCCAGCCTTTGCCGCTGAAGCGCCAGTCGGCGAACTCGCCCTTGTAGTGGCTGCCATCGCTGGCGAACATCTCGCCCTTGCCGGTGAGCACGCCGTCCTTGAAGGTGCCGATCCACACGTCGCCCGCGGCATTCTCGTAGCGGCCTCGGCCGTGCAGCTGGTTGAGATGAAAGTTGCCGATGTACTGGTCGCCGTCGGCATTGCTGAACGTACCGTGGCCTTCGAGCAGGCCGTTGACGAAGGTGCCAGTGAACTGATTGCCCGCCGCATCGCTGCGCGTGCCTTCGCCATTGGGCTTGCCGTGGGCGAACCAGCCCTGGTATTGGCTGCCGTCGTCCAGTTCGATGTGGCCTTCACCCCAGTACTGGTCTTGCTTGAAGCCGCCGCGGTACGACACGCCCGCTTCCTTGAAGGTGCCCTCACCCTGGCGTCGACCCTTGACGAAGCCGCCGGTGTAGGTGGTGCCGCGGGCGATCAGGGTGCCTTGGCCATGGAACAGGCCGTGGTCGAAGCCGCCGGTGTAGACCTCGCCGTTGCGTCCGTGCCACTGGCCCTCACCCTGCCACTGGCCGTCCTTGAACTGCCCCGCGTAACCGCTGCCGTTGGGGTAGTCGACCCGCCCCTGGCCCTGCAGCAACCCATTGACCAGCTCCCCGCGATAACGGCCGCCGTCGGGCAGTCGCGCATCGGGTGGCGACAGCGGCTCGCCATCCCCGCAGGCGGAGATCAGCAACGAAAGGGCGAGGGGCACGAGAGGGCGCATGACGGGGTCCGGGCGAGTGAGGCGCCGAGTATGCCGCAGATGCGAAGGCGGAAAACAGATGCAGGCTGCTTTTCGGATAAGCCCTACATGAAAGTCGGCCAACGGTCAGGTCACCTTTGGAGAACTGCCTGGATCGCACCCGGCCACGGGGGTGCGCCATCTTGCATCACCCAGGCGCAGGCCAGGGGTGCTTATAATACCGGGCTTGCGAAGGAGACCTCCCAATGTTGCTACGCGGTTTGACCTGGCTGGTCCTGTTCCAGCTGTTGGGCACGGCCCTCAATCATTTGATTCTGCCCGTTCTGCCCGGCCCGATCATCGGTTTGGTGCTGCTGCTGATCTACCTGATGGCCCGTGGCGAAGTCGGCGAGCCCCTGAGCCTGGCGGCCAACAGCCTGCTGCGCTATCTGCCGCTGCTGTTGGTGCCGCCTGCCGTGGGGGTGATGGTCTACGCCCAGCAGATCGCCGAGGACTTCTGGGCCATCGTCGGCTCGTTGGTGATTTCCGTGACGGTCTCCACGGTTTTCGTCGGCTGGCTGATGCAACGCCTGATTCGTCGTCGCCGGCACGATGCCCCGGTGCAACCATGATGCTGGACTGGCAGGGCGCGGTGCAGGCCGTCATCCATCATCCGCTGTTCGGCATCGGTATCACCTTGGGCGCCTATCAACTGGTGCTGGCCGGCTACGAGAAGACCCGCTGGATCTTCCTGCAACCGGTGTTGCTGTCGATGCTGCTGTTGGTCGCGGTGCTGGTCGTCTGCGGCATCAGCTATGCCGAATACCGCAAGAGCACCGAGATTCTCGGCATCCTGCTGGGGCCGGCTACCGTGGCCCTGGCGGTACCGCTGTTTCTCAACCTGCGACGGATTCGCCAGCTGCTGTGGCCCACCTTGATCACCCTGGGCCTGGGCGGCCTGTTCGCGACCGCCTTGTGCTTGTTGCTGGGCCGGTGGCTGGGAGCCGACCACATGATCCTGATGACCATGGCGCCCAAGTCGGTCACCTCGCCGATCGCCATGCTGGTGGCGGAGCAGATCGGCGGCGTCGCGGCGCTGGCGGCCGTGTTCGTGCTGATCACCGGCGTCATCGGCGGAATCTTCGGCCCCGGCCTGCTGTCCCTTCTGGGCGTCGATCATCCGGCGGCGCGCGGTATGGCATTGGGCCTGAACGCGCATGCCGTAGGTACGTCGGTGGCGTTGCAGGAAAGTGAAGAAACCGGCGCCTTCGCGGCGCTGGCCATGAGCCTGATGGGCGTCGGCACGGCGGTTTTCCTGCCGCTGGCCATCAGCGCATTCGCGTGAGGACACAAGCCATGACATTGCCGCTCTTTCCCCTCAACACCGTGCTGTTCCCAGGCTGCGTGCTGGACCTGCAGCTGTTCGAGGCGCGTTATCTGGACATGATCGGTCGCTGCATGAAGCAAGGCAGTGGCTTTGGTGTGGTTGGTATCGTCGACGGCAGGGAAGTCGGTCAGGCCCCCAGTGAGCATGTCCTGGTAGGTTGCGAAGCGCTGATCACCGATTTCCAGCAGCAGGACAATGGTTTGCTGGGCATTCGCGTGCAGGGCGCGCGGCGCTTTCAGATCCAGAGCACCGAGGTGCAGAAAGACCAGTTGCTGGTGGCCGAGGTCAGCTGGCTGGACGAGCAGGCAGACCTGCCGTTGACCGAGCAGCACGGCGATCTCCAGGCCCTGTTGCTGGCACTGGCCGAACACCCGATGGTGGCCTCCCTGGGCATGACCGCCGGCGCGCAAGGCCAGCAATCGCTGGCCAACCAACTGGCCTATCTGCTGCCGTTCACCGAGCAGGAGAAAACCCGGTTACTGGCTCAAAGCGACCCGGGCCTGCGCCTGGCGGCGATCCAGGCGTTGCTCGACCGGCTGCAGGGTGAAGCCCTGACCTGACGCCGGCTTGCGGGCGCTCATCGCGCCCTTGTTACATGTAGCGATACTGTTCCAGTGCCATGGGCAATCCGTGCACGGCAAAGAACCCCAACAGCAAGGCGCACGCCGGCACTACCAGCCACCACACGTGCAGCGGCATGGCCGGCAGCGGCTTGCGATATTCCACGGCCGCCAGGCACGAGGCGCAGACGAAGCAGGCGAGCATGGTTCCGGCCATGATGTCGGTCGGCCAATGGGCGCCCAGGTAAACCCGCGACAGGGCAATCGACAGCGCCGGAATGCTCGCCAGAATGACCCACACCAGGCGCATGCGTGGTGTCTGTCTGCGCCCGGCCAGTATCGCCAGGCTGAGGAAGAACGCGAAGGCCGCGGAGCTGTGCCCGCTGGGCATGCTGAAAGTGGTCAGCGGTTCGAGCAGCACGTCGGGCCGCTGCCGCGCCACCAGGTGCTTCAGCGAGCCATTGAGCAGCGCGGTGATCAGCATGGTCGAGCAGGCGAACAACGCGGGACGCCATTGGCGGGTGATCAGCAGCAAGGTGACGAGCAGGCTGGCCACCATGAGTTGAGTGCGGAAGTCACCGATGCGTGTCACCAGCACCACGAAGGTTTCTGCCGCTTCGCTGCGGTGCTCCTGGACCAGGGCCTTGAGGCCATTGTCCAGGGCGCTCAAGTGCGGGAAGCCGAAGAACAAGGCAACCAGCATGATCAGCGAGGCGAGGGCGATCAGCATCGTGCCGCGCTCGCGGTTGCGCCACGTAGCGTGCAGGCTCAGGCCCATCAACAGGGCGATACAGGCAACGACGATGCCGGCCTGCGGCCAGAAGTCATCGGGCAAGGGCAGGCGGAAGGCCGCACCGGTCGCCCAGCCTGGCAGCAGGTAGGCGACCGACCAGCCGGCCGCCGCCACCAGGCTGACCAGGATGAAGCGCGGCAAGGGCATGTCGAGCATGCCGGCGACCATGGGCAGCATCGGCCGCAGCGGGCCGATGAAGCGACCGACCAGCAGGCTGGCAACCCCGTAGCGCTGGAAATAGCTCTCGGCGGTTTCCAGCCATTGCGGGTGTGTGCGCAACAGCGGCAGGCCGCGGATGTTCTGGTGGAAGCGCCTGCCCAGGCCGTAGGAAATGGCATCGCCCAACAGGCCCCCGGCGTAGCCCAGCAGTAGGGTTTCGCTGAGCGACAGCGCACCGTTGCCCGCCAGCACCGCGACGGCGAACAACACCACTGTGCCAGGTACGACGATCCCGGCGATCGCCAGGCATTCGATGCAGGCGATGGCGAAGATCGCCACGCCCAGCCATTGCGGATGCAACGTCAGCCAGCCCGTCAGACTGTCCAGCCATTCGCCCATGAGTCAGGTTCCTTGAAAGATCGAGAAATAATCGCGGCCTTCTATCTGGCCGCGACGCAGGGGGTTGCGCGTGCAGAAGCGGGCATAGCCGGCCTCCACGAAGCGGTACGGCAGGTGCTCGTCGCGGCCCAGCGGAATGCCCAGGCGCGTGGTCTGCAGAATATGGGGGACGCGGGCGCCGACGTCGTCGACGAACAACTGCTCGATGTCGAAACGCTGGGCATCCCACACCGGTACCTTCAAGCCCAAGGCTTTGCACAGCAGGGTCTGCCCGGCGCACAGGCGCTGGGCCGGACGCGGCTGGCCGCTCGCATCGGGGTTGTTGAGCTGCATCTGGGCGAAGGCGTTGTCGTCGGTATGGGCATCGAGCCAAGGGTAGGCGGACTTGATCAGCACCGCATTGCCCGGCCCCTGGGCACTGAAGTTCAGCGAGTCGCCGCCGCGGGCGTAGTACATATAGATGTGGCCGCCGTCCAGGAACAGCGCGCGGCGTTTGTGGGTATAGCCCAGCGATGCATGACTGCCGCGATCCGTGACGTAGTACGCCTCGGTTTCGATGATGCGCGCCGACAACCAGTAGGGCCCCTGGCGGTGGCGAATCACCTTGCCCAGCAACGCACGGGCCAGGGATTGCGCGTCGGTGTCGAAAAAGGCATCGGGCAAAGGGTTGAACATAACGGGGTCCATTCGGTGTCGCGGTGGATGATAGCAATTGCACATCGGTGAAGCCCGTGGACATATGTTTAAAGAGGTGTTTTC
This sequence comes from Pseudomonas rhizosphaerae, assembly GCF_000761155.1. Lineage (NCBI taxonomy): Bacteria > Pseudomonadati > Pseudomonadota > Gammaproteobacteria > Pseudomonadales > Pseudomonadaceae > Pseudomonas > Pseudomonas rhizosphaerae. Next base: position 4,245,567 of record NZ_CP009533.1, read on the forward strand.
GACCATCCGCCCGTCACCGCTGTTAGTGGGCGTACGTGACAGCTATAATCAGCCGCTTTCCTCTTTGCCAAGACCACAGAGACCATGACCGAGTCCGTTCTTGACTACATGACCCGCCTGGGTCGCGCCGCCCGCGAAGCCTCGCGGGTCATTGGCCGTGCCAGCACCGCGCAGAAGAATCGCGCCCTGCAGGCGGCGGCCAGTGCCTTGGACAGCGCGCGCGCCGAACTGGTTGCCGCCAACGAACAGGATTTGGCATCGGGTCGTGCCAATGGCCTGGACGCAGCCATGCTCGAGCGCCTGGCGCTGACCCCTGCGCGCATCGACGGCATGATCGTCGGCCTGCGCCAGGTGGCCAGCCTGCCGGACCCGGTCGGGGCGATTCGCGACATGAGCTACCGGCCTTCGGGTATCCAGGTCGGCAAGATGCGCGTGCCGCTGGGTGTGGTCGGCATCATCTACGAGTCGCGGCCCAACGTGACCATCGACGCCGCCAGCCTGTGCCTGAAGTCGGGCAATGCCACGATCCTGCGCGGCGGCTCCGAGGCGATCCACTCCAATCGCGCCATCGCCACCTGCATTCAGCGCGGCCTGGCCGAAGCCGGCCTGCCTGCCGCCGTGGTGCAAGTGGTCGACACCACCGATCGCGCCGCGGTCGGCGCCTTGATCAGCATGCCCGAGTACGTCGACATCATTGTGCCGCGCGGCGGACGAGGGTTGATCGAGCGGGTCAGTCGCGAGGCCAAGGTGCCGGTGATCAAGCACCTGGATGGCATCTGCCATGTGTTCGTCGACGCCGGGGCCGATTTGGCCAAGGCGCAACGCATCGCCTTCAATGCCAAAACCTACCGCTACGGCATCTGCGGGGCCATGGAGACGCTGCTGGTCGACCAGTCGGTGGCGGCCAGCTTCCTGCCACCGATGGCCGCGCAGTTCCGTGACAAAGGCGTCGAGCTGCGCGGCTGCCCGCGCACCCGCGATCTCATCGAAGCGATCCCGGCCAGCGAAGAGGACTGGAACACCGAGTACCTGGCGGCCATCCTGTCCATTCGTGTGGTCGACGGGCTGGACCAGGCCATTGAGCACATCAATCAGCACGGCTCGCATCACACCGATGCGATCGTGACCGAACAGCAGGGTCACGCCCGGCGTTTCGTCGCCGAAGTCGACTCGGCCTCGGTCATGGTCAACGCACCCACCTGTTTCGCCGATGGTTTCGAATACGGGCTGGGCGCCGAGATCGGCATTTCCACCGACAAGATTCACGCCCGCGGTCCGGTTGGGCTGGAAGGCCTGACCTGCGAGAAGTACGTGGTGATCGGCGACGGCCAGCTGCGCGGCCAGGAGCCGGTCTGAGTTGACCGCACCGAACCGGCCCGGTCCCCACGCTGTACACTCCCGCGCTGCGCGTCGAATCGGCGTGCTGGGTGGTACCTTCGACCCGGTGCACATCGGTCATCTGCGCGGCGCCGTGGAGGTGGTCGAGGCACTGGGTCTGGACGACTTGCGACTGGTGCCTAGCGCCCGGCCGCCGCACCGCGACCAGCCGCAGGTCTCTGCCGAGCAGCGCCTGGCCATGGTGCGTGCCGCGGTGGAGGGGCTGGCGCCCCTGAGCGTGGATGACCGCGAGCTGGCGCGCGACAAACCGTCGTACACCCTCGACACCCTGGTGTCGATGCGCGCTGAGCTCGACCCGCAAGACCAGTTGCTCCTGCTCCTGGGCTGGGATGCCTTTTGTGGCTTGCCCTCCTGGTACCGCTGGGAAGAACTGCTGCAACACTGTCACATCGTCGTGTTGCAGCGACCTGATGCGGACACCGAGCTGCCGGATGCCTTGCGCAACCTGGTGGCGGCGCGTTCCATCAGCGACCCGCAGGCCCTCAAGGGGGCCTGTGGGCAGATTACATTCGTCTGGCAGGCACCGCTCGCGGTGTCGGCCACCCAGATCCGTCAACTGCTGGCCAGCGGCAAGTCGGTGCGTTTCCTGGTGCCCGACGCAGTATTGGCCTACATCGAGGCGCACGGGCTGTACCGTGCGTCCAATTGAACTGAACGAGTTTTATATGAGCAATAAGCAAGCAATCCCCGCTGAAGAAATCGTCGAGCTGACCAAGCTCGCTCTCGAAGACGTCAAGGCCCAGGACATCCTGGTCATCGACGTGCGCGACAAGAACAGCATCACCGATTTCATGGTGATCGCCACCGGTACCTCCAACCGCCAGATCAGCGCCATGCGCGAGAAGGTCCGCGAGCTGGTCAAGGCCAAGGGCGTCAAGCCGCTGGGTGAAGAAGGTGCGGGCGACAGCGATTGGGTCCTGCTCGACCTGGACACCGTCGTGGTGCACATGATGACCGCCGCCGCGCGTCAGTTCTACGACCTGGAACGCCTGTGGCAAGGTGCCGAGCAGAGCCGTGCCGCCAGCGCTGCGCACCATACCCCCGGCCACGAATAAGTTCGGGTCATGCGTCTGCGCCTGATCGCGGTAGGTTCGCGCATGCCCAAGTGGGTGGAAGAGGGCTGGCATGAATATGCCAAGCGTCTGCCCGCCGAGCTGGCGCTGGACCTGGTCGAAATCCCGCTCAATACCCGTGGCAAGAATGCCGACGTCGCCCGCTTTATCCGTCAGGAAGGCGAAGCGATGCTGGCCAAGGTCGGCCCGGGCGAGCGCATCGTCACCCTCGAGGTGCACGGCAAGCCCTGGAGCACCGAGCAGCTGGCGGTGGAACTGGACCGCTGGCGCCTGGACTCGCGCACGGTGAACTTCATGGTCGGCGGCCCCGAGGGGCTGGCGCCGGAAGTCTGCGCCCGGGCCGAGCAGCGCTGGTCGCTGTCGCCGCTGACCTTGCCTCACCCGCTGGTACGGATACTCATCGGTGAACAGCTGTATCGCGCCTGGACCGTGCTGTCCGGGCACCCTTATCACAAATAGGCCGTAAACCAGCCGATGTCCCAGCCGATTCGCCTCAAGGACCACGAGAAAGACGCGCGCACCGTGCGCAGCCGCGTCGTGGTCGGTGCGGCGGCGATCCTGGTGCTGATCTGCGTGCTGATCGCGCGCCTGTATTTCCTGCAGGTGATCCAGTACGAATATCACTCCACGCTTTCGGAAAACAATCGGGTCCACGTGCAGCCGATTCCGCCCACGCGCGGGCTGATCTTCGACCGCAACGGCGTGGTCGTGGCCGACAACCGACCCAGCTTCAGCCTGAGCATGACCCGCGAGCGCTCCGGCGACTGGCGTCAGGTGCTCGACACCATCGTCGAGGTGCTGGAGCTCAGCGAGGAAGACCGGCAACTGTTCGAGCGCCGCATGAAACAGGGGCGCCGGCCGTTCGAGCCTGTGCCCATCCTGTTCGAACTCAACGAAGAACAGATTGCCCGGGTTGCGGTGAACCAGTTCCGCCTGCCCGGTGTGGAAGTGGTTGCGCAACTGGTGCGCCATTACCCGCAGGGCGCGCATTTCGCGCACTCGGTGGGTTATGTCGGACGCATCAACGAGAAGGAACTCAAGACCCTGGACCCGGTGGACTACAGCGGTACCCACCATATCGGCAAGACCGGCATCGAGCGTTTCTACGAGCCGGAACTGCATGGCACGGTGGGGTACGAGGAAGTCGAGACCAACGCCCGTGGCCGCGTGCTGCGGGTGCTCAAACGCACCGATCCGAAACCGGGCAAGGACATCGTCCTGAGCCTCGACATCAAGCTGCAGGAAGCGGCCGAAGAGGCGCTGGGCGGTCGGCGCGGTGCCATCGTGGCGATGGACCCACGCACCGGCGAAGTGCTGGCCATGGTCAGCCAGCCCAGTTTCGACCCCAACCTGTTCGTCACCGGCATCGGCTTCCAGGCCTACGCCGACCTGCGCGATTCGATCGATCGACCACTGTTCAACCGCGTGTTGCGCGGCCTGTATCCGCCGGGTTCGACGATCAAGCCTGCGGTAGCGATCGCCGGTCTGGATTCAGGGGTAATCAATGCCGGTTCACGGGTGTTCGACCCCGGCTTCTATCAATTGCCCAACTACGACCACAAATACCGCAACTGGAACCGCACCGGCGATGGCTGGGTGGACCTGGACACCGCCATCATGCGTTCCAACGACACCTATTTCTATGACCTGGCGCACAAGCTGGGCATCGACAAGCTGGACAGCTACATGGGCCAGTTCGGCATCGGCCAGAAGGTGTCCCTCGACATGTTCGAGGAGTCGCCGGGCCTGATGCCTTCTCGCGAATGGAAGCGCAAGACCCGTCGCCAAGCCTGGTTCCCCGGCGAAACGCTGATCCTGGGCATCGGCCAGGGCTACATGCAGGCCACCCCGCTGCAATTGGCCCAGGCCACCGCTCTGGTGGCCAACAAGGGCAAATGGAATCGTCCGCGGCTGGCGCGGACCATCGAGGGCGCGCCGCCGGTGGACGAGAATCCGGTGCCCGACATCGTGCTGCGCAACCCGTCCGACTGGGGCAAGGTCACCCATGGCATGGAGATGGTCATGCAGGGTGCCCGTGGCACCGCGCGCAAGGCGGCCATCGGCGCCAAGTACCGAATCGCCGGCAAGTCCGGTACGGCCCAGGTCGTCGCCATTCGCCAAGGTGAAAAGTACGACCGCAGCAAGGTCCAGGAACGCCATCGCGACCATGCCCTGTTCGTCGGCTTCGCGCCTGCCGACAACCCACGCATCGTAGTGTCGGTGATGGTCGAGAACGGCGAGTCCGGCTCCGGCGTCGCCGCGCCGGTGGTGCGTCAGATCATGGATGCCTGGCTGCTCGGCCCCGACGGCCAGTTGAAACCCGAATACGCCAGCGCCACGGGCGCGGAGATCACCGCCCTTGAAGAGTAATTTCGATCGCATCCTCTCCAGCGAGGATGTGATGCGTCGCCGTGCGACGTTCCTGCAACGCATCCACATCGACGGCCCTTTGCTGATCCTGCTGCTGACCCTGGCCGCCGGCAGTCTGTTCGTCCTGTATTCGGCCAGCGGCAAGAACTGGGACCTGCTGATCAAGCAGGCCACTTCGTTCGGCCTGGGCCTGGTCTCGATGTTCGTCATCGCCCAGCTGGAACCGCGCTTCATGGCGCGCTGGGTGCCCCTGGCCTACGTGACCGGGGTGATCCTGCTGGTGGTGGTGGACGTCATGGGCCACAACGCCATGGGCGCCACACGGTGGATCAACATTCCCGGGGTCATCCGCTTCCAGCCTTCGGAGTTCATGAAGATCATCATGCCGGCGACCATCGCCTGGTATTTGGCCAAGCGAACCCTGCCGCCGACCCTCAAGCACGTGGCGGCCAGCCTGGCCCTGATCGGCATTCCCTTCGTGCTGATCGTGCGCCAGCCGGACCTGGGTACGTCGCTGCTGATCCTGGCGTCAGGTGCTTTCGTGCTGTTCATGGCCGGACTGCGCTGGCGCTGGATCGTCAGCGTGCTGGCCGCAGCGGTGCCGGTGGCAGTGGGCATGTGGTTCTTCATCATGCACGATTACCAGAAGCAGCGAATCCTGACCTTTCTCGACCCCGAAAGCGATCCGTTGGGGACCGGCTGGAACATCATCCAGTCCAAGGCGGCCATCGGCTCGGGCGGCGTCTTCGGCAAGGGCTGGCTGCTGGGCACCCAGTCACACCTGGATTTCCTGCCCGAAAGCCATACCGACTTCATCATTGCGGTACTGGGCGAGGAGTTCGGCCTGGTCGGCATCTGTGCGCTGCTGCTGATCTATCTGTTGCTGATCGGCCGCGGGCTGGTGATCACCGCACAGGCTCAGACCCTGTACGGAAAGTTGCTGGCTGGCAGCTTGACCATGACTTTTTTTGTTTACGTTTTCGTCAATATCGGTATGGTCAGTGGCCTGCTGCCGGTGGTGGGGGTACCGTTGCCATTCATTAGCTACGGCGGAACTTCGTTGGTGACCCTACTGTCAGCGTTTGGCGTTTTGATGTCGATCCACACCCATCGCAAGTGGATCGCACAGGTTTGAATAAGGTGAGCAATTGCATGCAAGTAATGCGTAGCTGGGCAGCTCGAAACGTTCCCTGGATTGGCCTGATGGGCCTGTTGGGGTCGGCACAGCAAGCCAGCGCCGGCGACTACGGTGGCTCACCGCAGGTGACCCAGTTCATTGGCGAAATGACCCGCGACTACGGCTTCGCCAGCGAGCAGTTGAACGAAGTGTTCAGGGAAGTCGAGCGCAAGCAGTCGATTCTGGACGCCATTTCGCGTCCCGCCGAACGGGTCAAGCCGTGGAGCGAATACCGGCCCATGTTCATCACCGATGCGCGTATCGCCCGCGGTGTCGACTTCTGGCGCCAGCACGAAGCAGTGCTGGCCCGCGCCGAGCGCGAATACGGCGTGCCGGCCCAAATCATCGTCGCGATCATCGGCGTCGAAACCTTCTTTGGCCGCAACACTGGCAATTACCGGGTCATCGACGCGCTGTCCACCCTGAGCTTCGACTACCCGCCGCGAGCGCCTTTCTTCCGCAAGGAGCTGCGCGAGTTCTTCCTGCTGGCGCGCGACGAGCAGCTCGATCCGCTGACGCTCAAGGGCTCGTACGCCGGTGCCATGGGCCTGCCGCAGTTCATGCCCAGCAGCTTCCGCGCCTATGCAGTGGATTTCGATGGCGATGGCCACATCAACATCTGGACCAACCCCGATGACGCCATCGGCAGCGTGGCCAGCTATTTCAAGGAACATGGCTGGGTTGCCGGTCAACCGGTGGTCAGCCGTGCCAGCGTTTCCGGCCCGCAGGTCGACGACGGCTTGAGCCCGGGCATCGACCCGGTCAAGAATGTCGGGCAGTTGCGAGCGTTGGGTTGGTCGAGTCATGATGCGCTGAGTAACGACCTGCCGGTGACTGCCTTTCGCCTGCAGGGCGCCGCAGGCCCGGAATATTGGCTGGGCCTGAAGAATTTCTATGCAATCACTCGCTACAACCGCAGTGTGATGTACGCCATGGCCGTGCACCAACTGTCGGAATCGCTGGTTCAAGCACGGGGCGTCAAGTAATGCGGGCAATGCCGATACGTACATCATCAGCCATCGCGGCCTGCGCGGCACTGGGCCTGTTGCTCGCCAGCTGCTCGTCGACCCCGCCGCCGTCGCGTACCGTGAAGCAGTCGGGCCCGACCGTGAAAGCCATGCCCGGCCTGAACATCAACCGTGCCCACAAGGACGGTGCGCCATGGTGGGACGTCGACGTGTCGAAGATTCCCGACGCCGTGCCGACCCTGCACACCGGCCCGTACAAGGCCAACCCCTATACGGTGCTGGGCAAGACCTACTTCCCGATCGCCGAGTCGCGCCAGTATCAGGCCACCGGCACGGCGTCCTGGTATGGCACCAAGTTTCACGGCCAGAACACCGCCAACGGTGAGGTCTACGACCTGTATGGCATGAGCGCGGCGCACAAGACTCTGCCGCTGCCCAGCTATGTGCGCGTTACCAACCTGGACAACAGCCGCAGCGTGATCCTGCGGGTCAACGACCGCGGGCCGTTCTATTCCGACCGCATCATCGACCTGTCCTATGCGGCGGCGAAAAAGCTGGGTTACGCCGAAACGGGTACGGCGCGAGTCCGCGTCGAAGGCATCGACCCGCAGGAATGGTGGGCGCAACGCGGCCGTCCGGCGCCCCTGGTGCTGAACCAGGGTCCGGTGGTGGCGCAGGCCCGGCCCAACATCACGCCGTCGGCCGGTACGGTCGAGCAATATACGCCACCGCCGCAACAACACGCGGTCGCCACGCTGCCGGTGCAGATGGACGCAAAAAAAAACGGTTCTGCACAAGCGTCTGGCCTGTATCTCCAGGTGGGAGCGTTCGCCAACCCCGACGCTGCGGAACTGCTGCGTTCCAAGCTGAGTTCGATGGTCAGCGCGCCGGCCTTCACCAGCCAGATCGCAGTGAACCAGCAGACGTTCTATCGGGTGCGCCTGGGACCGATCAATTCCCAGGGTGAAGCCCAGCAGATACAAGACAACGTGCGCATGGCCAACCTCGGCGTGCCCAAGTTAGTGACACTGGATTGAACCGCGCCGCCTGCGGGCGGCGCTGCAATGAACGCCCGGCAACGGGCGTGCGACACCGGGCCGACCGCCCACAACAAGACTGCCCGCAAGGGCATGTGCCCATCAGCAATTTCGAGAGACGGATGAACATCACCACATTTGCCAAACGCCTGTGCCTGCTTGTACCGCTGATCATTGCCCCTGCCGCTTGGGCGGCAGATCAGATGATGCCAGCGCCGCCGCAACTGGCTGCCAAGTCCTACGTGCTGATGGAAGCTTCCAGCGGTAACGTGCTGGTTGAAAACAACGGCGACCAGCGTCTGCCGCCTGCCAGCCTGACCAAACTGATGACCGCGTACATCGCGACCCTGGAAATCCGTCGTGGCCAGATCGGCGAGAACGACCCGGTCACCGTCAGCGAAAACGCCTGGCGTACCGGCGGCTCGCGGATGTTCATCAAGGTCGGCACCCAGGTGTCGGTCAGCGACCTGTTGCACGGCATCATCATTCAGTCGGGCAACGACGCCTCGGTGGCGCTCTCCGAGCACATCGCCGGCAGCGAAGACGCCTTCGCCGACATGATGAACACCACGGCCGGCAAGCTGGGCATGACCAACAGCCACTTCATGAACCCGACCGGCCTGCCCAACCCTGAGCATTACTCCACCGCCCACGACATGGCGGTACTGGCCCGCGCGATCATCCACGAAGACCCGGCTCACTATGCGATCTACTCGCAGAAGGAGTTCTTCTGGAACAACATCAAGCAGCCCAACCGCAACCTGCTGCTGTGGCGTGACAAGACCGTCGACGGTCTGAAAACCGGTCACACCGAAGAAGCAGGCTATTGCATGGTGTCTTCGGCCGTACGTGACGGCATGCGCCTGATCGCCGTGGTCTTCGGCACCAACAGCGAGCAGGCCCGCGCTGCCGAAACCCAGAAGCTGCTGACCTACGGTTTCCGCTTCTTCGAAACCCAGACCTTCTACCAGAAGGGCACGGAGCTGGCCAAGGCACCAGTGTGGAAGGGCGACATCCGTGAAATCAAGGCGGGCCTGGCCGAAGACCTGACCATGACGCTGCCCAAGGGCCAGTTGAAGAACCTGGCCGCGAGCATGACCATGAACCCACAGCTGACCGCGCCTATCGCCAAGGGCGACGTGATCGGCAAGGTCGAGGTGAAGAACGGTGACAAGATCGTTCAGACCACTGACCTGATCGCTTTGGACGATGTACAGGAAGGTGGTATTTTCCGCCGCGTATGGGATAGCGTTCGTCTATTCTTCTACGGCTTGTTCAACTGATACCGCGACCCTGCGCCCTCGCCTTTGCAACAGGCGAGGGCGTTGTCGTTTTCACGGTTTACCCGAGGCCGTCATCGCCATGACCGATACCGAAGTAAAAGAACCGAAAATCGAATTCCCCTGCGCCGACTACCCGATCAAGATCATCGGCGACACCGGCGTGGGCTTTCGCGCCACAGTGGTGGAGATCGTCGAGAAGCACGCTACCGTCAATCACGACAAGAACGCCGAGCGCCAGAGCACCAACGGCAACTACACCACCCTGCAGTTGCACATCCTGGCTACAGGCCAAGAACAGCTCTACAACATCAACAGTGAGCTGCGCGCCACCGGCATCGTCAAAATGGTGCTCTGATGCCGCAATGCCTGGGGTTTCGCGAACTCGGCCTGATGCCTTACGAGCCGGTGTGGCACGCGATGCAGCGGTTCACCGATCAGCGCGATGCAGACGCCACCGATGAAGTCTGGCTGGTCCAGCATCCAGCCATCTTCACCCAGGGCCAGGCGGGCAAGGCCGAGCACCTGCTGGTGCCTGGCGACATCCCGGTGGTGCAGGTCGACCGCGGTGGCCAGGTGACCTACCATGGCCCTGGCCAACTGGTGGTGTACCTGCTGCTGGACGTGCGCCGGCTGGGTTACGGTGTGCGCGAGCTGGTGACGCGCATGGAACACACCTTGATCGATCTGCTGGCCTCCTACGACGTGCCGGCCGCAGCTCGCGCGGATGCCCCCGGCGTCTACGTGAATGGCGCGAAGATCGCCTCGCTTGGCTTGCGTATCCGTCGTGGTTGTTCGTTCCACGGCCTGGCGCTGAATGTCGACATGGACCTCGCGCCCTTTGGGCGGATAAATCCATGTGGATATGCCGGCCTGCCGATGACGCAGATGTGCGATCATGTCGCACCCCTTGAATTTGCCGAGGTCAGTGCAAGGCTGCGAGCGCAGCTGGTCAAGCACCTCGACTATGTTGAGCAGACGACCCTTACGGGCGGAATCGACTGATATGACTACCGCGACAGAAGCTGTGCAAACGCTGATCCCCCTGCAGAACCTCGCCGAGGGTGCGCCCAAGGCCAACGCCCCGCGGCCCAAGGTCGAGGCGGGCGTCAAGCTGCGCGGTGCCGAAAAGGTCGCGCGCATCCCGGTCAAGATCATCCCCACCGAAGAGCTGCCGAAAAAGCCCGACTGGATTCGTGTGCGCATTCCGGTGTCGCCTGAAGTCGACCGCATCAAGCAGCTGCTGCGCAAGCACAAGCTGCACAGCGTCTGCGAAGAGGCCAGCTGCCCCAACTTGGGCGAGTGCTTCTCCGGCGGTACCGCAACGTTCATGATCATGGGCGATATCTGCACCCGTCGCTGCCCGTTCTGCGACGTCGGCCACGGTCGTCCCAAGGCGCTAGACGCTGACGAGCCGATGAACCTGGCCGTCGCCATCGCCGATCTGCGTCTGAAGTACGTGGTGATCACCTCGGTAGACCGCGACGACTTGCGCGACGGCGGTGCCCAGCATTTCGCCGACTGCCTGCGCGAGATCCGCAAGCTGTCGCCCGGCGTGCAGTTGGAAACCCTGGTGCCCGACTACCGCGGGCGTATGGACGTGGCCCTGGCCATCACGGCGCAAGAGCCGCCGGATGTGTTCAACCACAACCTGGAAACCGTGCCGCGTCTGTACAAGGCCGCGCGTCCGGGTTCGGACTATCAGTGGTCGCTGACCTTGCTGCAGAAGTTCAAGGAGCTGGTGCCCCATGTGCCGACCAAGTCCGGCCTGATGCTGGGTCTGGGCGAAACCGACGAGGAAGTGATCGAGGTCATGCAGCGCATGCGCGAGCACAACATCGACATGTTGACCCTGGGCCAGTACCTGCAGCCATCGCGCAGCCACTTGCCGGTGCAGCGTTTCGTGCACCCGGACACCTTCGCCTGGTTCGCCGAAGAAGGCCACAAGATGGGCTTCAAGAACGTCGCCTCCGGGCCGTTGGTGCGTTCCTCGTACCACGCCGATCAGCAGGCTCACGAAGCCAAGATCAAGCTCTGACATCTGCCGGCTCAGGGCAGGCACCGCCTGCTCTGAGCCGGACCCACGATTGCGGAGTCATTCCCATGCGATTACCCCCACGCCTGCCCGAACACGGCACGATCGCCCTGATTGCGCCCGCCGGCCCCATTGAACTGGATATCGAAGCAGCGTGCGCCTGGGTCCGAGCGCGCGGTTACACGCTGCGCATCTACCCCGGTGTGTCCCTGGCCCAGGGTTACCTGGCCGGCAGCGACGAAGCCCGCCTGCAAGACCTTCACGACGCGTTTTCAGACCCTGAGGTAGATGCGATCTTCTGCCTACGCGGCGGTTACGGCACACCCCGTCTGCTCGACAAGATCGATTTCGCGCTGCTGGCGCAACATCCCAAGCCTTTCGTGGGCTACAGCGACATCACTGCGCTGCACTTGGCCATCGCTCGCCATGCCGGGTTCGTGACTTTCCACGGGCCGTTGTTCAAGTCCGATCTGCTGACGCAGAAGCAAGCGCCTACCGAGTCTTCGTTGTGGCAAATGCTGCGCGGCGAGCTGAGGGCACGGGACCTGTTGCGGCACCCTCCAACGTGGCCGCTGACCACGATACTGCCTGGCCAGGCCCAAGGCCGCCTGATGGGTGGCAATCTGGCGATGATCAGTGCCACGCTGGGCACGGCGTATGAGCTGCCCAGCGACGACATCGTGTTGTTCATCGAGGACGTCAACGAGCCGCTGTACCGCGTGGATCGGTTTCTGAATCACCTGCGCCTGGCGGGCAAGTTGCGTGGTGTGCGTGGCGTGATCGTCGGAGACTTCGCCGGCATCGGCGTCGAGCAGATGACGCCGTTGCTGCTAGACACGTTCCAGGCCGAAGGCATTCCTGTGCTGGCCGGATGGCGCAGTGGCCATTGCGACCCGAACCTGACCCTGCCCCTGGGTGTGCAGGTCAGGCTCGACACCACCGAGCAACAGCTCTGGTTGGAGCAGGACGTAGTGGCCTAGGCGACGCCAAGGCCACATAGACCTGTTACTGCTGCGTCCGCAGCGCCTCAAGCAGCTTGTGGGTCGGATAGCCGTCGGCTGGCCAGCCCATGCTTTGCTGAGCGCTGCGGATCGCCTTGCGGGTATTGGCGCCAATGATGCCGTCCGGCGCACCCGCGTCGTAGTTGCGCGCACTCAGCAGGCTCTGCAGTTCGATGCGCTCGGTACGCGTAAGCGGCGTGTCATCCTTGGGCCAAGCGCCCTGAATGTAGCCCGACCCTTGCAGGCGCTGCGCCAGCAGACTGACGCCCAATGCGTAGGACGAAGAGTTGTTGTACTTCAGGATCGCGCGGAAATTGTCGAACACCAGGAATGCCGGGCCACGGTAGCCGGCCGGCAGAAGCAGCGCCGCCGATGCGTTCTCGCTGCCTGCCGGGACCGCGCTGCCTGGCAAGGCTGCAACGCCCAGGCGCTGCCATTCGCTGACCGGCTTGCGGCTGCTGCCGTCGGCCAGGGCGTAGTCGAAGCCGTCGGGCAGGCGCACTTCCATCCCCCAGGTCTGGCCGCTCTGCCAGCCCGAGCTCTGTAGATAGTGGGCAGTGGAGGCCAGGGCGTCGGCGGCGCTGTTCCAGATGTCGCGACGGCCATCGCCGTCGAAGTCCACGGCATGGGAATTGTAGGTGGTGGGGATGAACTGGGTCTGGCCCATGGCACCGGCCCAGGAGCCCAGCATGCGCTCAGGCTGGATGTCGCCGTTCTGCAGGATCTGCAACGCAGCCAGCAGTTGGCTTTGCGCGAACTCCGGGCGGCGGCCTTCGTAAGCCAGAGTCGCCAACGAGCGAATCACCGATTTGTCGCCCTGGATCTGGCCGAAGCTGCTTTCCATGCCCCACACGGCAACCAGCACCTGGCGCTCGACGCCGTAGCGCTGTTCGATGCTCGACAGCACGTCGGCATACTGCTCGAGCATGGCCTGGCCACGGCGCACGCGGGTCGGAGAGATAGCGCCGTCGAGGTATTCCCATACCGGGCGGCTGAATTCGGGTTGGCTGCGATCGGCCTTGATCACGCTCATGTCGGGCGTGACGCCCTCGAAGGCGCGGTCGAACAGTTGCGCGTCGACGCCACTGCGCAAAGCTTGCTGGCGAAAGCCCTGTTGCCATTCGGCGAATGTCTGGGTCGGCAGCACCGGCGTGTCGACGCTGCTCGGCGCAGGCGCCATGGGCACCGGCAGCGAAGGCTGGACGATCGGCGCGGGCAGGGTGTCGGCGACGGTAGGTTTTTCCGCGCAGGCAACCAGCAAGGCCAGGCAGATAGTCACGGCGAACTGGCGCATGGGCCAGCCAGAGGTACGACGAGAAGACATTCACAAGTCCAGGGCTTTCGGGGCAGAGGCAAACCTTAACATGCCAGCGGAACCTGTAGCATGGGTTTAGCCTTGTAAGCGCTTACCCTGACACACGCGATACCGCCTTTTCAGGCACACCTGGATCCTCTGTGGGAGCGGTCATCGGCCGCGAAAAAGGCATTGCGTTGTGTCTGGAGTACTGCGGTGCGGTTTTCGCGGCCGCAGACCGCTCCCACTGACATATGCAAGTTCAGTGTGTCGGCGGGTTGCTATGGAAACGGGTCTTGACCGGGCAGAGGCAACGTTATTCGGCAGGAAGGGCCAGGCGCTGGCCCGCCATCAACAACGACAGGCGCGACAACCCCACCCACACCGAACCCGGCGCCTGGCCCTTGATCTGCGCGTCGATGCGTTGTGCATCCTGCAGCAGTTGTGCCCAGCGCAGCGCCGAATGCCGTTGCAGGGCTTTGCTCATCAGCGGCTTGCGCTTGTCCCACACCGGCGGACGGGCCTGGCTGAAGGCCTTGTCCAGTGGCACACCCTGGCTGTATTGCTGCGACAGGCTGGCCAGCAGGCGCAGCTCACGGGCCAGCGCCCAAAGGATGACCGGAGGCTCGACACCTTCGCCGCGCAAGCCTTCGAGCATGCGCAGCGCATGTTCGGCCTGGCCATTGAGGATCGCATCGATCAGCCCGAACACGTCGAAGCGGGCACTGTCGGCCACCGCCGATTGCACCGTTTCCAGGGTGATCTGATTACCCTCGGCCAGCAGCTTGAGCTTCTCGATTTCCTGGGCTGCAGCCAGCAGATTACCTTCCACCCGCGCGGCGATCAGTTCGACCGCGTCCGGCGGTGCGGCCAGCCCGGCCTGGGCCAGGCGCTGACGGATCCATTGCGGCAACTGCTGCGCATCCACCGGCCAGATCTGCACGAACTGCGTGTGCGCGCCGTCGACCAGGGCCTTGCCCCATTTGGTTTTCTGCGCACTGCCGTCCAGCTTGGGCAGGCTGATCAACAGCAGGGTGTCTTCGGCCGGCCGCGAGCAATATTCGATCAACGCGGCGGCGCCCTTGTCGCCCGGCTTGCCCGACGGCAAGCGCAGTTCCAGCAGGCGTCGCTCGGCGAACAGCGACAGGCTGGCGCCTGCTTGCAGCAGGGTGCCCCAGTCGAAGTTGTTGTCGGCGCTAAACACCTGGCGCTCGTCGAAGCCCTGTTGACGCGCCGCCGCGCGAATGGCGTCGGCCGCTTCCTGACAAAGCAGCGGATCGTCGCCGCTGACCACGTAGACGGGCGCTAGCGGGCCTTGCAGGTGTTTGCCGAGCTGGGCGGGGCTGATCTTCATGGACGCATCGACAGGGTGGGAATCTTCACAGGCGCAATGACAGCGAAAAGGGCGCCTGAGCGCCCTTGTCTGCCTTACTGGTTGGGGATCTGGATCGGCGACTGCTGTGGCGTCGCATCCATCACACGCTGGGCTTCGGCAGCGGCGTCGGCCTCAGCCTTGGCACGGGCGTTGGCGTCCACTTGCAGCTTCTGCAACTGGGCAGGCGTGATCTGCTGCAGACGCAGCATCATGCGCTGAACCAGTTCGTTGCGCATTTCACGACGCACCTGGCTGGCTTCCTGGTCCGAGCCGGTCAGGTTGTTGCCGTCGTGCACGTAGACTTTCTGCACCTCGATCTTGTCGTTGAGCAGGGTCAGGTTGTTCTGCCCGCGAATCTCGTACTGCAGCGTGTTGCTCAGCTCGTACTCGGACGAACGCGCCGAACCGCTGTAGCTGGCCGTGCGCTGGTTACCACGCTCGTCCACCAGGTCCAGGGTGTACGGTGCGCCACTGGCCACGTTGACCCCGCTGCCCTGCAGCGCCTTGCGCAGTTGCACCACGGTCTGGCCGTAGGCGTCGCGAGCGGTCAGGTTGAGTTCCTTGATGGCCATCTCGTTGGTACCGGTACCGCGGAGCTGGAAACCACAGGCGCTCAGCAGGACAGCCAGGCCCATCACCAGCAGATTGCGTTTGATCATCTTGTTGCTCCCTAGAAACCTTGTTGGCTGTGGCGTGCTTGACGGGCGCCCGGCACAGCGGGCGCCGGTCGGTCAGCTGGCGACGATGTTGACCAGTTTACCCGGTACGACGATGACCTTGCGGATGGTCAGGCCGTCGGTGAAACGCAGCACGTTCTCGTTGACCCGTGCGGCGGCTTCGATCTCTTCGCGGCTGGCGCTGGCGGGCATGTCGATCTGCCCGCGCAGCTTGCCGTTGACCTGGATGACCAGCTGCAGGCTGTCCTGCACCAGGGCCGATTCGTCCAGCGTCGGCCAGGCGGCGTCGATCACCGCGTCGGCGTGACCCAGCTGCTGCCAGAGCTCGTGGCTGATGTGCGGCGTGATCGGCGCCAGCAGCAGAGTCACGGTTTCCAGGCCTTCGTGCAGCAAGGCACGATCCTGGGCCGTGGCCTGCGGGGCCTTCTCCAGCACGTTCATCAGCGTCATCACCTGGGCGATGGCGGTGTTGAACTTGTGATTCTGGCCCACGTCCTGACTGGCCTGCTTGATCGCCAGGTGAATCGCGCGGCGAACGGCTTTCTGCTCGTCGTCCAGGGTCGCGACATCGAGCGGGGCATGCGAACCCTGGCCAACATGTGCCTGCGCCAGG
The DNA here is from genome assembly GCF_000761155.1 of Pseudomonas rhizosphaerae. NCBI lineage: Bacteria > Pseudomonadati > Pseudomonadota > Gammaproteobacteria > Pseudomonadales > Pseudomonadaceae > Pseudomonas > Pseudomonas rhizosphaerae. The sequence goes on from NZ_CP009533.1 coordinate 4,261,865, forward strand.
CGCCACACGCGCTTGAGGAAGCGATGCGAGCCTTCGACGCCGGAATCGGACCACTCAAGGCTCATGTCGGGCGGCGAGGCGAACATCATGAACAGGCGGCAGGTGTCGGCACCGTACTGGTCGATCATCGATTGCGGATCGACGCCGTTGTTCTTCGACTTGGCCATCTTCTCGGTCCCGCCGATTTCCACCGGCAGGCCGTCGCTGATGAGCTTGGCCGAGACAATCTTGGCCTTGGCATCGCGGACCAGCTCGACGTCGGCCGGGTTGTACCAGGTCTTGCTGCCATTGGCTTCGAGACGGTAATAGGTTTCAGCGATGACCATGCCCTGGGTGAGCAGATTCTTGAACGGCTCGTTGGAGCTGACCAGGCCTTCGTCGCGCATCAGCTTGTGGAAGAAGCGCGCGTACAGCAGGTGCAGAATCGCGTGCTCGATACCGCCGATGTACTGGTCCACGGGCAGCCAGTGGTTGGCAGCGGCCGGATCGACCATGCCGCCTTCATAGTGCGGCGAAGCGTAGCGGGCGAAGTACCAGGACGATTCCACGAAGGTGTCCATGGTGTCGGTTTCGCGCTTGGCCGGCGCGCCGCATGTCGGGCAGCTGCACTCGTAGAATTCGGGCATGCGCGCCAGTGGCGAACCGGCGCCATCGGGGACGACGTCTTCGGGGAGCACGACCGGCAGTTGGTCCTCCGGGACCGGTACGTCGCCGCAGGTATCGCAGTGCACGATCGGGATCGGGCAGCCCCAGTAGCGCTGGCGGCTGATACCCCAATCACGCAGGCGGAACTGGGTACGCGACTTGCCCAGGTCTTTCTTGATCAAGGCCACTTCGATGGCGTCGAACGCGCCTTCGAAGTCGAGCCCGTCGAATTCGCCGGAATTGATCAGCGGACCGTGCTCGTTATAGGCCGCGACCCAAGGCGCAGGCGTGAGGTCGCCGGCACTGGTGCGCACCACCGGCTTGATCGGCAGGTCGTACTTCAAGGCGAATTCGAAATCGCGCTCGTCGTGGGCCGGAACGGCCATGACCGCGCCGTCACCGTAGTGCATCAACACGTAGTTGGCGACCCAGACCGGCAGCTTCTCGCCGGTCAGCGGGTGCTCGACGAACAGCGCGGTCGGCATGCCGCGCTTTTCCTGGGTGGCGACGTCGGCCTCGGCCACGCTGCCGCTCTTGCACTCATCGATGAAGGCTTGCAGGGCAGTATCGGAACGTGCGGCCAGGGTCGCCAGCGGATGTTCTGCGGCGACGGCAACGTAGGTGGCGCCCATCAACGTGTCGGGACGGGTGGTGAACACCTTCAGCGTGCCGGCTTCGCCGATCGAAGCCTGGTGATACGGGAACTGCACCTCCATGCCCTTGGACTTGCCGATCCAGTTGCGCTGCATGGTCTTGACCTGTTCCGGCCAGCCTGGCAGTTCGTCGAGGCTCTCCAGCAGCTCGTCGGCGTAGGCAGTGATCTTGAAGTAGTACATCGGGATTTCGCGCTTCTCGATGAGCGCGCCCGAACGCCAGCCACGACCGTCGATGACCTGTTCGTTGGCCAGCACCGTCTGGTCGACCGGGTCCCAGTTCACCGTGCCGTTCTTGCGGTAGATCACGCCTTTGTCGAACAGACGAGTGAACAGCCACTGTTCCCAGCGATAGTAGTCGGGCTTGCAGGTGGTGACTTCGCGCGACCAGTCGATGGCCAGGCCCAGGCTCTTGAGCTGGGTCTTCATGTAGGCGATGTTTTCGTACGTCCACTTGGCCGGCGCGACGTTGTTCTTCATGGCCGCGTTTTCCGCCGGCATGCCGAAGGCGTCCCAACCCATGGGCTGCAGGACGTTCTTGCCCTGCATGCGCTGGTAGCGCGCGATCACATCGCCGATGGTGTAGTTGCGCACGTGCCCCATGTGCAGTTTGCCGCTGGGGTAGGGGAACATCGACAGGCAGTAGTACGTGTCCTTGCCTGGCTGTTCACTCACTTCAAAAGACTTCTTCGCGTCCCAGAACGACTGGGCGGCGGCTTCGATTTCGCGGGGCTGATAGAGTTCGTGCATGGCTACTTTGCGCTGAGAAATGGGTGACCTTATCCGGCAGCTGCTAAAGAGGCTGAGCCTGTTGGCAAGGTACGATGATATTAAACGCCGTAGCATACATGACCCCCGTCTATCGAGGGAAACCCAGATTGCAGCCGCCTTGGCTGCGGCAGGCACTTGACGCATTCCGTTGGTCGCTGCAACCGGCTGATTTTCCAGCCGGCGCTAAGCTCATGGAGGATAGAACGATTTTTTCTCGAGTGAGGTGAGCCAATGGTAGAGCCGCATATAAAGGGCATGCAGCCTGACGTTTACGAACGACTCATCGACCGTCTGGGACTGGCCCTGGATGTGGCCCGGACCGCAGTTCGACTGCGCGACGAAAAGCCGGCGGAACTGGAGTTGCGTGGTTTGAGCCGAGCGGAGTACGAGTTGATCGACGCCTACCTGAATGTGTGTGGCGAGCGTGCCTGCGTCGAGCCGCCAGCTCCGGCTGCTCCTGTGAGCAAAGCGTCGGCCAAGGTGTACTGGCTGCATGAGCGCGACCGACGCCGATCGCCGATCGGCAAGCGCGGTCATGGGTACCCTGCAAAGTCGTGACGGCAGTTGTTCGTCAGCGTAGCAACCCTTAGGCTTCGGGCATTTTCTGGAGATGCCCGATGTTTTCACGTTATGTCCTCAAACAACTTTTATTGCCTCCGGGTGTGTTTTTCGTCCTGTTGCTGGCGGCCTGGTGGCTGCGTCGTCGCTGGCCGCGTCTGGCGGGGGCGTGTTTCGTTGCCGGATTGGGCGGGTTGTGGCTGATGAGTCTGCCAGTGGTCGTGCAGAGCGCGGCCAACTGGCTGGAAAGTGAACCTGCGCTGCCGGTGCAGGCATGGAGCACCCTGGCACAGCACGCCGACGCCATCGTCATTCTGGGGGCCGGTCGCGAGCGGGGTGATCCGGCCTGGGACGGCGTCGACCAACCCACCGGTGTCGCGCTCGAACGGGTCCGCTATGCAGCGAGGCTGGCCAAAGCTTCGGGGTTGCCGGTGCTGACGTCCGGTGGCCTGCACTATGGCACGCCGCCTAGCGAAGCGTGGATCATGGCGCAGTCGCTGCGCGACGACTTCGGTACCTCGGCACGCTGGATGGAAGAGCGCAGTCGCACGACCTGGGAGAACGCCCAATTCAGCGCCCAGTTGCTCGCCGAACATGGCATCAAGCGAGTGGTGGTGGTGACTCAGGCCTGGCACATGCAGCGCTCGCGCTGGAGCTTCGAGCAGAGCGGACTGGAAGTGGTGCCGGCGCCGGTGGGGTTCCTGGGCATCGATAACGCGCGGCCGCTGGGAGGGTGGTTGCCTGAAAGCAAGGCCATCTGGCAGAACGGCCAGCTGCTCAATGAGGCGGTGGGATTGGTGGGGTACAAGATGTTTTATCGATGATCTTGAGGGCCTCTTCGCGGGCAGAGCCCGCTCCCACAGGGGGAATTGTGGGAGCGGGCTCTGCCCGCGAAGAGGCCGGTACAGGCACCATCAAACCCTTCTACGCAACAACGCCCACCCCAGCAACAACACGCACACCACCGTCATCGGCCACGACCGCAGTTGCAGATAAGGCGTCAAACCCCGCATGGGCGTCACCTCGCCATACATCACGGCTTCCTCGAATTGCGGCACCTGAGTGGTGATGTGGCCGAACGGATCGATCAACGCAGTCACGCCATTGTTGGTAGCGCGGATCATCCAGCGTCCGGCCTCCAGCGCGCGCATCTGCGCCATCTGCAAGTGTTGCAGCGGGCCTATCGAGGTGCCGAACCAAGTGTCGTTGCTGATCGTCAGCAGCAGGTCGCTGCGCGCGGCCATGCTTGCGGCCAGCTCTGGATACACCACTTCGTAGCAAATAAACGGTGCGATCTGGTAGCCCTTGGCCTGCAGCAGCGGCTGGTCGGCGGGGCCGCGGGCGAAGTCGGACATGGGCAGGTCGAAGAAGGCGATCAGGCCGCGCAGCAGATCCTGCAAGGGCACGTATTCACCGAAGGGCACCAGCTTCTGCTTGCGATACAAGCCTTCGCCGTCACCTACCACAGTGATGCCGTTGTAGAACCGGCGCTGACCGTCTTCCACCTGGCGAATGGGCACGCCGGTGATCAGCGCCGAATGGCGGTCGCTGGCAAATCGACCCATCACCGACAGGTAGCCTTGGGCCGAGTCCATCAGCACCGGCACTGCCGTTTCCGGCCAGACAATAAGGTCTACTGGCTTGGACACGAACGTCTTGTCGCGATACAGCTGCAACTGGTGATCGACCGCTTCGGGATTCCACTTGATGCTCTGGGCAATGTTGCCCTGCACCGCCGCTACCGAGAGCGGCTCGCCCGCTGGAGTCGTCCATGCGTGGCCCTTGAACGCCAGGCCCAAGACCCACGGCGCCAGCAACAACACCACAGCGCCCGCCAGCACGGGCTTGCGTTCGCGCAGGTGCGGCAGGTTGCACAGCAGTGCTGCGCTGAGTGCCAGAGCGAATGACACCAGCCACATGCCGCCCAGCGGGGCCAGGCCGGCGAGCGGGCCCTGCAGCTGGCTGTAGCCGCTGTACAGCCAAGGGAAACCGGTCAGGAACCAACCGCGGAAGGCTTCCTGGCCCAGCCACAGCGCGGCGAAGGCCAGGGCGTCGGCCAATGGCGCATCGTTACGCCTGAGCCAGCGCGCCCAGACCCAGGCGGGCAGGGCGAAGAACAACGCCACCGCCGCGACGAAGCCGAGCATCAGCAACGCCGCAAGCACGACCGACGCGCCGCCATAGGTGTGGATGCTGACGTAGATCCAGCTGGTGCCGGCGCCGAACAGGCCGAAACCGTAGCACCAGCCACGGCCCAGCGCCTGGCGCGGCTTCAGCTCGCGCAGGCCGAGGTAGAACAGCGCCAGCGAAAGCAGGGCCAGCGGCCAGAGATCGAAGGGGGCCAGGAACAGCGGGGTCAACCCGCCGGCCGCCATGGCCAGCAGGTTACCGGGCCAGCCGGGGCGGGTGATCCAGCGCATTATTTTCCTTAACGAGGAGTCTGGGCAGGTGCCTCAGCGGGCGATTGGCGTAAGGCGCAACAAGTGGATGCGGCGGCTGTCGGCATTGAGGATACGAAAGCGGTAGGCACCGATCTCGGTCGTCTCGTTGCGCTTGGGCAGGTGGCCGAACGCGCTCATCACCAGGCCGCCGACAGTGTCGAACTCATCGTCGGAGAACTGGCTTTCGAAGAACTCGTTGAAGTTCTCGATCGGGGTCAACGCCTTGATCAGGAAGTCGCCGCTGGGCAGCGGCTTGATGTAGCTGTCTTCCTCGACGTCGTGTTCGTCCTCGATGTCGCCGACGATCTGTTCCAGCACGTCTTCGATGGTCACCAGGCCCGCCACACCGCCGTATTCGTCGATCACGATGGCCATGTGGTTATGATTGGCGCGGAACTCGCGCAGCAACACGTTCAGACGCTTGGACTCCGGCACGAAAGTGGCCGGGCGCAGCAGGTCCTTGATGTTGAAGTTCGTGTGGTCGTTCTGCAGGATCAGCGGCAGCAGGTCCTTGGCCAGCAGCACGCCGATCACGTCGTCGTGATTCTCGCCAACCACCGGGTAGCGCGAATGCGCGGCGTCGATGACCGCCGGCAGGAATTCCTGCAGGGTCTGCGTGGACTTGATGCTGATCAGCTGCGAGCGCGGCACCATGATGTCGCGCACTTGCAGGTCGGCGACCTGGATGGCGCCTTCCACGATGGTCAAAGCTTCGCTGTCCAGGAGCTTGTTCTGGTGCGCTTCACGCAGCAGTTCCAGCAGTTCCTGGCGGTTCTTGGGCTCATGGGCAAAGGCTTGGGTCAGTTTGCCCAACCATGACTTCTGCCCGTTGCTCGATCGATCTTCGCTCATAGCCCTTTACTCGTGATCCTTGCCAATTGCTTTGGTGGGGGTGTCGTCGACGTCTTCGTCGGCGGCATAGGGGTCCGGATGACCCAATTCTGCTAGCAACTCTCGTTCCAGCGTTTCCATTTCCTCGGCCTCATCGTCGTCGATGTGGTCGTAGCCCAGCAGGTGCAGGCAGCCGTGCATCACCAGGTGCGCCCAATGGGCGTCCAGGGCCTTGCCCTGTTCGGCGGCTTCGCGCTCGACCACCGGCACGCAGATGACCAGATCGCCCAGCAGCGGGATGTCGAGCAGGTCGTCAGGCACGTCCGCAGGAAATGAAAGCACGTTGGTTGCGTAATCTTTGTGACGATAGGTGAGATTCAGCTCGCGGCCTTCGGTTTCATCGACCAGGCGGATGGTCATCTCCGAATCGGCGCTGCGCTGGCGCAACGCCAATTCGCACCAGCGGCGGAACTCGGCGTCGCTCGGGCCAGGCGCGGTGCTGGCCCGTTGCAGGTCAAGCTCAAGCATCGCGGCGTTTGTCCCCGGCCTCGTTGACGGTGGTGGGCTGGGCGTCGAAGCGCTCGTAGGCCTCGACGATGCGCTGCACCAGCGGGTGACGTACGACGTCCTTGGGCATGAAATGGGTGAAACTGATGCCAGGCACACCCTTGAGCACTTCGATGACCTGGTTCAGGCCCGACTTGGTGCCCTTGGGCAGGTCGACCTGGGTGATGTCGCCGGTGATCACCGCCGTCGAGCCGAAGCCGATGCGGGTCAGGAACATTTTCATCTGTTCCACGGTGGTGTTCTGGCTTTCATCGAGGATGATGAAGCTGTTGTTCAAGGTGCGTCCGCGCATGTAGGCCAGTGGCGCGATCTCGATGACCTGTTTTTCGATCAGCTTGGCGACGTGTTCAAAGCCGAGCATTTCGTACAGGGCGTCGTACAGCGGACGCAGGTACGGGTCGATTTTCTGTGCCAGGTCGCCGGGCAGGAAGCCAAGCTTTTCGCCCGCTTCCACGGCAGGGCGCACCAGAAGAATGCGCCGCACCTGCTCGCGCTCGAGCGCATCGACGGCAGCGGCCACGGCCAGGTACGTCTTGCCGGTACCGGCCGGGCCAATGCCGAAGTTGATGTCGTTGCTCAGGATTTCCTTGACGTAGCGCTGCTGGTTCAAGCCGCGGGGCTTGATCATGCCCTTGCGGGTACGCAGCGCGACCGGAACTTCACCGGAGGCCGGGTCGTCGAGTTCCTGCACGGCAGACTCCTGCAGAAACAGGTGGACGGTGTCAGGGGACAGCTCGGTGGCCTTGGTTTCCCGGTAGAGACGACGCAGCAGGTTTTCGGCTGAGCGAGTGTGCTGGGCGTCGCCGATCAGTTCGAACTGATTGCCACGGTTGCGGATTTCGATTTCCAGGCGCTGTTCGATCAAGCGCAGATGCTCGTCGAATTGCCCGCACAGGTTGGCGAAGCGGCGAGCCTCGAAAGGCTCGAGCAGGAAGCGGTGTGGTTCGATAGGTGCGTTCAAGGTCGTTTTCGGCCGCCCGACGGCAATTGAAATGAGCCCAAGGATAACCCCTGTCAGGGGCGGGGCGAAAGGGGGCGGCGGCGAATGGCGCTCGACGCCTCCTCGTAGGAGCGGTCATCGGCCGCGAAGGGCCTGTCGCGTCGAGCCTGACACACTGCGTTGATGCCTTCGCGGCCACGGACCGCTCCCACGGGGTAGTGTGTACTCCTGCGGGAGCGGTCATCGGCCGCGAAGGCCTTTTGTGGTGCGGCCGTCAGGCCAGCAGTTCGCCGCGCAGAGAGTGGGGGCGGGCTTCGGCGATGTGGATGTCGACGAACTGGCCGATCAGCCGCGCATCCGAGCAGGTGAAGTTGACGATGCGGTTGTTCTCGGTACGCCCCTGCAACTGGCCAGGGTCCTTTCGCGAATAATCGGTGACGAGAATGCGCTGGGTGGTCCCGACCATCTGCCGGCTGATCTCGAAACCCTGCTGGTTCAGCCGATGCTGCAACGCATCCAGACGCTGTTTCTTCACCGCCTCCGGGGTATCGTCGGCCAGGTCCGCCGCCGGTGTGCCGGGGCGCTGGCTATAGATGAAGGAATACGAGAAATCCATGCCCACGTCGGCGACCAGTTTCATGGTCTGCTCGAAGTCCTTCTCGGTCTCGCCGGGGAAACCGATGATGAAGTCCGAACTGATGCAGATGTCCGGCACTGCTGCCTTGAGCTTGCGCAATTTGGACTTGTATTCCAGCACCGTGTGCCCGCGCTTCATCGCGGCCAGCACGCGGTCCGAACCGGACTGCACCGGCAGGTGCAGGTGTTTCACCAATTGCGGCACTTCGGCGTGGGCCAGGATCAGGCTGTCGGAAAACTCCAGCGGGTGCGAGGTGGTGTAGCGGATGCGCTCGATCCCGTCGATCTGGGCGACCACGCGGATCAGCTCGGCCAGGTCGGCCAGGCGGCCATCGTGGGTCTGGCCACGGTAGCCATTGACGTTCTGGCCCAGCAGGGTGACTTCGCGCACGCCGTTGTCGGCCAGGTGCATGACTTCGGCCAGAACGTCGTCGAAAGGTCGGCTGACTTCTTCGCCACGGGTATAGGGCACCACGCAGAACGTGCAGTATTTGCTGCAGCCCTCCATCACCGACACGTAGGCGGTCGGCCCGTCGATGCGCGGTTCGGGCAGGTGGTCGAACTTCTCGATTTCGGGGAAGGAAATATCGACCTGCGGCAGGCGGGTGATCCGCGCCGCATCGATCATTTCGGGCAGGCGGTGCAGGGTCTGCGGGCCGAACACCACGTCGACGTAGGGCGCGCGGTCGCGGATGGCTTCACCTTCCTGGCTAGCCACGCAGCCGCCAACGGCGATGACCATCTCCGGCTTGGCCAGCTTCAGTTCGCGCCAGCGACCCAACTGCGAGTAGACGCGGTCCTGGGCACGCTCGCGAATCGAGCAGGTATTGAGCAGGATCACATCGGCGTCTTCGGCGCGGGCCGTGACTTCCAGGGCTTGATGTTCACCCAGCAGGTCGACCATGCGCGAGCTGTCATACTCGTTCATCTGGCAGCCGTGGGTTTCGATATAAAGCTTCTTGGCCATTAGGTGATCATCAAGTGGTTCAAAGAACCGCGCATTATAGTGCCCGTGGTCGGTGGTTCCTAGCCTTGCCTGTCGGGCGGCTATGCTATAGTTTTCGCCCTCTTTCAAGCTCACGACCTTATATCTGCCGACGATGACCAAACGCGAAGCTCCAATCTACAAAGTGATTTTCCTCAATCAGGGCCAGGTATTCGAGATGTACGCCAAGCAGATCTACCAGAGCGATCTGTGGGGTTTTCTGGAGGTCGAGGAATTCGTCTTTGGCGAGCGCACTACCGTGGTCGTCGACCCTAGCGAAGAAAAACTCAAGGCGCAGTTCGAAGGCGTGACGCGCAGCTTCGTGCCGATGCACTCGATCGTGCGGATCGATGAAGTGGAGCGCTTGGGTACACCGAAGATCAGCGAGGCACGCATGACCGGCAACGTCATGCCGTTCCCGATGCCGATGCCTGACAAGTAATCACCCGCCAGGCAGTTGTCGGGCTCAGGGCAGCGGTGCGAAAGGCGAGCGACTGCCGCCGTCGGCCGTTTGCAATTCGAGCAGGTACTTGCGGAAGATCTGCCCCAGCACCTGGGTGGCCACTTCGAGGTCTTCGCGGCGCATTTGCCTGGACACCTCGTCGGCGACGTCCAGCGCATCTTCGGCGCCGTTGACCGCCGCCATCTTCAGCACGATGTAGGCCTGGATATTGTTGGCCGCCACGCCTTCCCCCTTGAAGAACATGGTCCCCAAGTGGTACTGCGCCTCGGCGTGGCCTTGCAGGGAGGCCTGCTCGAAATAACTCAGGGCCTGATTGAGGTCGCGCTCGGTACGCGTGCCGTCGTAGTAGAACTGACCGAGCTCGAATTGCGCCTGCGCGTCGCCGTCCTTGGCCGCCTGCTGACAGGCAGCCAGCGCTGCGGGCAACGCCTGGGCAGAAGTATTGAGGGTGCAGCGACCCACCGCCGGGATCAACAACGAATTGCCGCCTGCGGTAGCCATTAGCGGCTGAAGAAGCAACAGGCAGCCCAATGCAAGGGCGCGGCCGGTGCGGTTCATGGGGATCGACTTACCTCTGCGGAATGCGGGCGGACCCGACGTGGAAACGTTGCCGGTGCTTCATTATGAAATAAGCGGGGGGGCGGTTACAAAGTCTTTACTCGTTTTTCTGCGATATCGTCCAGATGGTCAGACTTCAGAGGGACGAGCGGCCGTTGGCAGGCGCGATCATGTGAACGACTGGAAGGGGTGGCAAGGCTATCTGTGGGAGCGGTCAGTGGCCGCGAAAGCTCATGCGCGGCAAATCTGACACTGCGCGGTGAATTCTTCGCGGGCACTGACCGCTCCTACAGGATGGCTATTCCCGGTTTGGACTTACTTCAGCGCGGCGAACGCTTTCTCGGCGGCATCCAGGGTGATCTTCAGTTCCGCATCGCCGTGGGCGATGGAGGTGAAGCCCGCCTCGAACGCACTGGGCGCCAGGTACACGCCGCCGTCGAGCATCAGGTGGAAGAAGCGCTTGAAACGGTCGGCGTCGCTGCTCATGACGTCTTCGAAGGTGACGATGTCGTCGGCGCCGCTGAAGTACAGGCCGAACATGCCGCCCGCCTGGGTGGTCACGAACGGAATGCCGGCGGCATCGGCGCGCTGCTGCAGGCCGTCGAGCAAGCGAGTGGTGTAGTCGCTCAGCTCGTCATGAAAGCCGGGACGGCTGATCAGGTTCAGGGTGGTCAAGCCGGCAGCCATGGCCAGGGGATTGCCCGACAGGGTACCGGCCTGGTAGACCGGGCCCAGAGGGGCAATGTGCGACATGATCTCGCGCTTGCCGCCGAAGCAGCCGACGGGCATGCCGCCACCGATGATCTTGCCGAACGTGCTCAGGTCCGGCGTCACGCCGTAGTACGCCTGGGCGCCGCCGAGGGCCACGCGAAAACCGGTCATCACTTCGTCGAAAATCAGCACCACGCCGTACTGGTCGCACAGGCGACGCAGGCCTTCCAGAAAACCGGGCGCGGGCGGTACGCAGTTCATGTTGCCCGCCACCGGTTCGACAATGATGCAGGCCACTTCATCGGCCACCTCGGCCAGCATCTGCTCCACGGCGGCGATGTCGTTGAACGGCAGGGTCAGGGTGTGTTTGGCGAACGCTGCCGGCACGCCGGGCGAGCTGGGCACGCCGAGGGTGAGGGCGCCGGAACCGGCCTTGACCAGCAGGCTGTCGGAGTGGCCGTGGTAGCAGCCTTCGAACTTGATGATGCTGTCGCGCCCGGTAAAACCACGGGCCAGACGAATGGCGCTCATGGTCGCCTCGGTGCCCGAGCTGACCATGCGCACCATTTCCATGGACGGCACGATGGCGCAGACCAGGTCGGCCATCTGCGTTTCCATTTCGGTCGGCGCGCCGTACGACAGGCCATGCTCGAGCTGCTTGCGCACGGCATCGAGCACGTCGGGATGGCTATGGCCCAGGATCATCGGACCCCAGGAGCCGACGTAGTCGACATAGCGCTTGTCGTCTTCGTCGGTGACATAGGCGCCAGCGGCATGCTTGAAGAACAGCGGCGTGCCGCCCACGCTCTTGAAGGCACGCACGGGCGAGTTGACGCCGCCGGGGATGTGCTTCTGGGCATTGGCGAACAGCATTTCGGAACGGGACATAAATAAGCTCTCTTGCATCAGGCGGTTTCGAACAGCGCGTTCAGGGCGCGGGCGCGACGGGTGACTTCCTGGGCCGTGTCGGCGCCGAACAGTGCATGCACCACGGCCAGCAGGTCGGCACCCTGGGCCACCAACGGCGCAGCGTTGTCCAGGGTGATGCCGCCAATGACGGCGATCGGCAATTTCAATTCGGCCCGCGCCTGGCTCAACAGTTCAATGCTGGCAGGTGACGCGCCGGGCTTGGTCTGGGAGGCGAAGAAGCGCCCGAAGGCAACGTAGCTCGCGCCTTCGCGGGCGGCCTGGCGGGCCAGGTCGAGGCTGGCATGGCAGGTGCTGCCGATGATCGCCTTGCGCCCCAGCAGGGCACGGGCCGGGGTCAGCGGGCCATCGGTCTGGCCCAGGTGTACGCCGACGTTGAGCCGCGCGGCCAGTTCGGCGTCATCGTTGATGATCAGGTGCGCTTTGTAGGGCTCGCACAGCTGTCGCAGTTTTTCCGCCTCGCGCAGGCGGCGAGCTTCGTCGTTGCTCTTGTCGCGGTACTGCAGCAGGGTGATGCCGCCATCCAGCGCGGCTTGGACGTACTTGAGGAACTTGCCGGCCAACAGTTGGCTGTCGGTGATGGCGTAGACGCCACGTAGTTTCATCGCTCAGGCCTCGGGCAGGGGGCGGGGACTCGGCTCAAGAGCAGAAATCCAGAGGCAGGCGCCGCGGCACGAATTGCCCCTGGCCCAACTGCTCGGCGTCGCGCAGGGTCCGCCAGGTGTAGTCGAGCGCCGACTGCACCGCGCTTTCCAGGCCTTCACCCAGGGCCAGACGGCCAGCCAGGGCGCTGGCCAGGGTGCAGCCGGAGCCATGGTAGCTGCCGGGCAGACGCTGGCAGGTGAAGGTGCGCCGGCTGCCGTCGCGGCTGTACAGGCGATTGTGCACCTCGTGCTCGTCGCCGTGGCCGCCGGTGATCAACAGGTGTTTGCAGAACGGCAGCAGCTTTTCCGCACACTCGTCGGCGCTGCCGTCGGGCAGGTCGGCAAGGATGCGCGCCTCGGGCAGGTTCGGCGTGGCGATGGTGGCCAGCGGCAGCAGCCGTTCGCGCATCGCATAGCCGACCTCGTCCTTGCCCAGGCTGCCACCGCCGCCGGCGCGCAACACCGGGTCGCAGACCATCGGCAGATGAGGGTGGGCCGACAACAGCTCGACCACGGTCGCGACCATGTCCACCGAACCGAGCATGCCCAGCTTGACCGCCGCCACCGGCGAGTCGCTGAGCACGGCATTGGCCTGGGCCAGGATCCACTCGCGGTCGAGCACGCGGAAGTCGCTGACATTGACGGTGTTCTGCACGGTCAGTGCGGTCACCGTCGGTGCGGCATGGCAACCCTGCGCGAGCAAGGCTTCGATATCTGCCTGCAGGCCGGCGCCGCCACTGGGGTCGTGGCCGGAGAGACAGAGGACAACGGGGCGGGAGCTATAGATATTCATGGTGCGCGAGCTTATCACGGCGCACGGCGTTGTAGCAGCGTCGCAAGCGGCGCCGAGCCCTGCCGCAGGTACTGGACCGCAGCTAGCGGAAGGTGAATGGCATTCGCGCTTTCTACAGGGCCTCTGTATCATATTGCCATTACCCTTTGACCTGCTCCAAAGGCAGCGGCCCAGAGCCCGCTGGCGGAGCATTGCGGGCGGCCCGCGATGCACGCGGACGCCGTGCTCGAGTCATTCAATACCGAAAACAGGCCGTACCGACTGCGTCGAACCCAAGGGAATTGGGGCCTCCCGATGCGATCAGGTATGCCACGCCGGGGCTGTATGCGCTATTTGCTTATTCTGATGTTGGCCTTGCTGCCCATGCTGGCCGGTGCAGTCGACTTCGACGAGACCACGCGCAGCCTTGCGCTTGGGCGCACGATGCAGGTCTATGAAGATGTGTCCGGTCAGGCCACCATCGAGCAGATCACTACCGAGCTGGCCCCCGCTTTCCATCAGCACCACGACGAGGTGCTCAACGCTGGCTATTCGAAGTCGGTGTTCTGGCTGCGCATCGATCTGCGCTACGTGCCGCGCACCGACCGAGCGCGGCACAGCTGGCTGCTGGAGCTGGCGTATCCGCCGATGGATCACCTGGAACTGTACCTGGCCGATGCCGCCGGCCAGTATCGCCTGGCGCAGCGCACCGGTGACGCCTTGCCGTATGCCAGCCGCCAGATCAAACAGAACAACTACCTGTTCGACATACCCTTCCAGCCCGACGAAGCCAAGACCGTGTACCTGCGCCTGCACAGCCAGGGCTCGGTCCAGGCGCCGGTCAGCCTGTGGTCGGCCAATGCGTACCTGGAGGCGCAACCTTCGCGCCTGTACGTGCTCGGGCTGATCTACGGTGTGCTCCTGGGCATGCTGGTGTACAACCTGTTCATCTTCCTCAGCGTGCGTGACCGCAGCTACCTGTACTACATTTTCTATATCGCCTCCTTCGGTCTGTACCAGGTGTCGGTGAACGGTGCCGGGGTCGAGTATTTCTGGCCCGACAACCCGTGGTGGGCCAACGCCGCCACGCCGTTCTTCATCGGCGCCGCCGGTTTTTTCGGTTGCCAGTTCTCGCGCAGCTTCCTGCAGACCGCCAGCCACAGCCGCTGGATGGATCGGCTGCTGATCGGCCTGATGGCGTACGGCGGCGTGGTCATGGTCCTGTCGCTGTCGACCAGCTACGCCCTGGCGTTGCGCCTGGCGACGCTGCTGGCGCTGTGTTTCACCGTGGTGATCTTCACCGCCGGCATCCTCGCCTGGTGGCGCGGCATGCGGCTGGCGCGCTACTTCATCATTGCCTGGACCGCGTTCCTGCTGGGCGGCATCGTCAACACGCTGATGGTGCTGGGCCATCTGCCCAATGTGTTCATCACCATGTACGCCAGCCAGCTCGGTTCGGCGCTCGAGGTCGGCCTGCTTTCGCTGGCGCTGGCCGACCGCATCAACGTGCTGCGCGACAAGCAGGCGCAGACCTTGAAGCAAGCCGGGCTGAAGCTTGAGCAGGCGAACCTGGAACTGGCGGCCAGCAATCGGCTCAAGGACGAGTTCCTGGCCACCGTCACCCATGAGCTGCGCACCCCCATGAATGGCGTGATCGGCTCGCTGGAACTGATGCAGACCGTGCCCATGGGGCTGGAGCTGACGCAGTACCAACACACCGCGGCGGGCTCGGCGCGGAACATGATGCGCATGGTCGACGACATCCTGATCCTCACCGAGCTGCAAGCCGGACGGCTGTATCCGCGCAACGAGCCGTTCAGCCTGCAGGCGTTGCTCGACAGCCTGCAGATGCAGCTCAGCGGCCAGGCCCATGACAAGGGCCTGGCGTTCGCCGTGGAACGCGCCGCCGGGCTGCCCGACCGCCTGCAGGGCGACTCGAAGAAGCTCGCCCTGTGCCTGGGCTGCCTGATCGACAACGGCATCAAGTTCACCCGTGAAGGCAGCGTCAAGGTGCGGGTCAGTGGCGGCGAGTCCGTAGACGGTCGCCTGCAGATCACCTTCAAGGTCAGCGACAGCGGCATCGGTTTCAGTCATCGCGACGAAGAAACGCTCTATCAGCGCTTCTACCAGCTCGATGGCTCGATCACCCGCGAGTACGGTGGGCTGGGCATCGGTCTGGCGATCTGTCGGCAGCTGGCCGAACTGGTGGGGGGGCAGTTGCATCATCAGTCCGAACCCGGGCGCGGCAGCTGTTTCGAACTGAGCGTGCGCCTGGGGGTGGTCGAAGCCCATCCGGGCCAGGCCTCGAGCACTCGCGTTGGCACCTTCGGTACCCAGCGCGGCGCCCACGAGTGCACCCTGTTGCTGGTGGACGACAACAGCGTCGACCAGTTGCTCATCCGCGGCATGCTGCTCAAGCTTGGCTACCGTGTGCGCACGGCCGAGGACGGCCCAGGTGCGTTGGCCCTGCTGGCGCGCGAGCGCTTCGATGCGGTATTGATGGAATGCAGCCTGCCGACCCAGAGCGCCTTGCACACCACCGGCCTGCTGCGCAGCCTGCCGGGTTGCGAGGGTTTGCCGGTGCTGGCGATCACCGATCTCGGCCAGCCGGGCGTGCGCGAGCGTTGCCTGGCTGCCGGTGTGTCGGTCTGCCTGGCGCGCCCGGTGCGCTTCGAGGAGTTGCAGGCGGTGTTGCATGGCTGCATCCTCGCCCAGCCCCGGCATCTGTCGGCAGCGGTTGCGCACGCGACGTCCGGAGCGGCTCCGGCATAAGCTCAAGCGTGCCACGGGGGTGCCTTTCGTCGGCATTGCAGGCAAGATGCAAGCCTGCCAGATCAGCCAGGACATGCCCCATGAGTAATGCCCCAGATTTCGTAGTTGTGGAAACCGCCGAACAAGCCGTGGATCGCCTGGCGGAGCTGCACGAGCGGGCCACCCGCGCCCTGAGTCAGGCACTCAAGCGCTATCTCAAGGATCGCAGCGAGCCGGATGCGGCCGAGCGTGACCTGTTTCGCTACCCCGAGCTGCGCCTGACCTACGCCTACGGTGGCGAGCTGCCTGCCATTACCCGTGCCTACGCCAAGGTCAACCTGCCCGGCGTCTACTCGGTGACCGTGACCCAGCCCGCAGCCTTCCGCGGCTACCTGCTGGACCAGCTGCGGCCCTTGATGCGTGACTTCGCGGTGACCATCGAAGTCGGTGTCAGCGAGCAGAACATCCCTTACCCCTACGTCGTCGACCAAGGCGACGAGCTGGCGGGCAGTGGTGTGACCGCAGCAGCCCTGGCGCGGGTGTTCCCCAGCACCGACCTGTCCGCCGCCACCGACGGTATCGCCGACGGCCTGTACGATTGGGCGACCGCCGATCCGCTACCGCTGGCGCTGTTCGATGCCGCGCGGGTGGATTTCTCCCTGCGCCGCCTGATCCACTACACCGGCAGCGACTGGAAGCACGTGCAGCCGTGGATCCTGCTGACCAACTATCACCGCTACGTCGACCAGTTCGTCACCCACGGCCTGGAGCAGCTGCGCAACGACCCACGCTTCGTGCGCCTGGTGATGCCGGGCAACGTGGTCATCGAAAAGAGCATGGACAACGGCGAGGCCCAGGCGCTGGTGGCCAGCGTGGTATGGCACCGCTATCAGATGCCGGCCTACCACCTGATTGCCGAAGACGGCGACGGCGTGACCCTGGTGAACATCGGCGTCGGCCCGTCGAACGCCAAGAACATCACCGACCACCTGGCCGTGCTGCGCCCGCATTGCTGGTTGATGATCGGCCACTGCGGCGGTCTGCGGCAGTCGCAGACCATCGGCGACTACGTGCTGGCCCACGCTTACATGCGCCAGGACGGGATTCTCGATCGGGTCCTGCCGCCCAATATTCCTATTCCAGCCCTGGCCGAAGTGCAACTGGCCTTGCAGGAAGCGGCGGCGCAGGTCACCGGCGAGCGCGGCGACGACCTCAAGAAGCGCTTGCGCACCGGCACCGTACTGACCTACGACGACCGCAACTGGGAACTACGCTGGGCCCAGGAACGGCCGCTGATCAACCTGTCGCGCGCCGTGGCGGTGGACATGGAAAGCGGTACCATCGCCGCCCAGGGCTACCGCCTGCGGGTGCCCTACGGCACCTTGCTGTGCGTGTCGGATAAACCGCTGCACAGCGAGATCAAGCTGCCGGGCTCGGCCAACGCCTTCTATAACCGTGCGGTCAGCCAGCATCTGAACATCGGCATCACGGCCTTGAACCTGCTGCGCAACCAGCTCAATGCGCTGCACTCGCGCAAACTGCGCAGCTTCGACGAGCCGCCGTTCCGCTGACAGGTTTGCCGTGGCAGGCAAGGGCCTCTAGCATGGGCGCCCTTGCCAGCCCGAAAACGTTCTTGTCATGCCCTTGCCACCTCGCTTCAACAAACGTCCAGCCGCCGCCAGCCGTCGCGTGGCCAAGGCGCCGCCTGCCCAGCCGCGGCTGCTGCTGTTCAACAAACCGTTCGATGTGCTGACCCAGTTCAGCGACGGTGAGGGGCGGGCGACGCTGAAGGATTTCATCGACATCGCCGGGGTCTACCCGGCCGGCCGCCTGGATCGCGACAGCGAAGGGCTGCTGTTGCTGACCAATGACGGCCAACTGCAAGCGCGTATCGCCGATCCGAAGCACAAGCTGGCCAAGACCTATTGGGTACAGGTCGAGGGCGTGCCCGATGAAGAGCAGTTGCAGCGTTTGCGCAGCGGAGTCGAGCTCAACGACGGCATGACCTTGCCCGCCGAAGCGCGGTTGCTGGATGAGCCGGACCTGTGGCCGCGCGATCCGCCCGTGCGCTTTCGCAAGAGCGTGCCGACCCACTGGCTGGAATTAATGATCAAGGAAGGGCGCAACCGTCAGGTGCGGCGCATGACGGCGGCGGTGGGCTTGCCGACCTTGCGCCTGGTACGGGTGCGCATCGGCGACTGGAGCCTCGAAGGCCTGGGGCAGGGCGAGTGGCGCGAGGTGCCCGCCAGCCTGTAGCAGGCCCCGCCCCCTGTGGGAGCGGGCTCTGCCCGCGAAGATCTACCAGCCTGCCTCAAGCCCCGCCCCCTGTAGGAGCGGGTTCTGCCCGCGAAGATCCGTCAGTCTGCCTCCGGCCTCAAGCTCAGCTACGCAGATGAGTCAACGGCAGTTCAGTGCTGGCCATGACCTGGTTGAGCACGAAGCTGGAACGCACGCTGGTCACCCCCTCGATCCGCGTCAGGTGGCCCAGCAGCAGCTTTTGATAGTGGTCCATGTCCGGCACCACCACCTTGAGCTGGTAGTCGGCATCCATCCCGGTCACCAAACTGCACTCGAGCACCTGCGGCAATCCACGGATGGCGGCCTCGAAGGTTTCGAAACGTTCCGGCGTGTGCCGGTCCATGCCGATCAGCACGTAGGCGGTCAGGCTCAGTCCCAGCTTCTTGCGATCCAGTAGAGCAACCTGGCGGGAGATGTAGCCGTCGTCTTCGAGCTGCTTGACGCGCCGTGAGCAGGGCGACGGCGAGAGACCAATGCGTTCGGCCAGTTCCTGGTTGGAAATGCGCGCATCGCGCTGCAATTCCGCCAGGATGCTCAGGTCATAGCGATCAAGTTTGCTCATCAAATCTGCCTTCGTGTTTTGCGTTGCGGCAAATTATCCATCCGAAGGCAAAAATTGCGCAAGTGCTGTGTAATTCAGCAATGTTCGCAATCGGCTGCTGCACCTGGGGCGTTAAAGTTATTCACAGAATCACTGCCCGGACATGAGTCCACTGCGATCCGCTCAATCAGGCGGATTGCGGCCACCGCCCCCACCGGGGTCGCGCTGGCCCCCGGGCTGCACACTGCCCAGAAGGCGGCGTGAGGTGAGCCGACGTCACAAGCGTCGAGCAGGGACAGAGTTCGAGAGAGGAGGCCGACGGGTCTCCTTTTTTTTCGCCTGTGAAATGTATGGAGGCAGGGCCAGGGGCCGATCATGAACAGGCCACGGGTGCCGATAACCTTTGCAGGTGCCTGACAGGATCTTCACAGAACCGCGTTCGGGTTTTTCAGTCTGATGATGGACAGCTCCCCCCCTATTCTTGCGAGGAACCCCATGAAATCGCCCCTCTGGCGTCTGGCCGGTGTCGCTGCGCTCTGCCTGGCCGTGGGCGCACCAGCCTATGCGGAAGGTCCGCAGGACCAACTGCGCGGCAGCTCCAACGGTGGCCAGCGCGGGCCGGGCGGGGGCAATGCCGGGCCTGGTCAGCAGCCGGGCGGTGGCCAGTATCGGCCGCAGCCTGGTGGTAATCAGGGTCAATGGCAGGGGCGACCTGTGCAGGGTAATCAGGGGAACCAAGGTCAGTGGCAAGGTCGGCCAGGCGCTGGCAGCCAGAACCAGTGGCAAAGCAACCGGCCGGAGCAGGGTCGCCCCGAAGGTGGTCAGCAGGACAATCGGCCGCCGATCATCGGCAAGCCCGACGCAGTGCGCCAGACCCAGGCGCCGCTGCGAGGCAGTTATCCGGACCTGCGTCGCGACAACGATCGGCGCTGGGAGGGCGGTCGAGACCGCTGGCCCGGTGAGCACGGTGGCGGCTGGGGCCCCGGCCCGCAATACCGTCCGGGCCAGGTGATCGATCGCTTCCCCGGCCAGAATTATCGCGTGCCGTATCGGGGGCAGGATTATTACTATTCAGGCGGGTACTGGTATCGACCGCAGGGCCCGCGGTACGTGGTAATCGAGCCACCGCGCGGCGTTCGAGTGCGCGTGCTGCCCGATTACGCGCAGCGCATGTGGATCGGCAGTTCGGTGTTCTTCGTGGCGGCGGGAACGTACTACCAGTGGGTCGACAATACCCAGGAATACGTGGTAGTGAATCCGCCGGTGAATGCCAGCATTCCACAGCCGGCGCCGACCTTAACCAATTATGACGTCGCGGCCTACCCGGCTCAGGGCCAGAGTCCGCAGCAGATTGCCCAGGATCAATACGAGTGCAAACGCTGGGCCGTGGAACAAAGCCGCTTCGACCCTGCCAGCGCCACCTATGCGCCTTCGCCTGAAGTGGTCAGCGTGTATCGGCAGAGCCTTGCCAATTGCTTTGCGTCCCGTGGGTATACGGTGAATTGACCGACCGCCGACGCGGCTCGCAGCGCAGCCACAAGGCACCGCGTTCTGCCTGACACACCGCATCGACCGCCGACGCGGCTCGCGCCGCTGCTACAGGGGGGGGGCGCGTTGACGGGGCGCCGCAATCCCCTGTAGCAGCGGCGCAAGCCGCGTCCGGGGGCACTGCGGTCTTGCAGGCTACCCGCATTTCTTTCAAACGGGATCGGCGTGCACCAGGACTTCGGCGCGTGGGTACTGGCTTTCGATGGCGGCTTCTACGTCTTCGCAAATGCCATGGGCTTGCGACAGCGACAACTGCCCCGGCAACTCCAGGTGCAGCTGCACGAACCAATGGTTGCCCGACATGCGCGTGCGCAGATCATGGGCGCCCAGCACGCCTGGGACGTTGCAGGCCAACGCCAGCATCTGCTCGCTGACATCCAGCGGCAGCTCCTGGTCCATCAGGATCGCCGTGCTTTCACGGGCAATGTGTACCGCGCTCCACAGGATGTACAACGCAATGCCCAAGCCAAAGAAGGCATCCAGCTGCGGCCAGCCATAGCTGGCCAGGACCAGTGCCACCAGGATGCTGCCGTTGAGCAGCAGATCCGAACGGTAATGCAGCGAGTCCGCACGCACGGCCGTCGATCCAGTTTCGCGGATCACTTTGTATTGCAGAGCCAGCAGCGCCACGGTCAGCGCCAGCGAAAGGATCATCACCGCGATGCCCACCCCCGCAGCGCCCAGCGGCTGCGGATCTTGGGCCTGCTTCCATGCCTGGTAACCGATCAGCACGGCGCTCGACCCAATGAACAACGCCTGGGCCATCCCCGCCAAGGCCTCGGCCTTGCCGTGTCCATAGCGGTGATCGTCATCGGCCGGGCGCAGCGCATAATGCACCGCCAGCAGGTTGAGAAACGACGCCGCACCGTCGAGCACCGAATCGGTCAGCCCCGCCAGCAGGCTCACCGAACCACTGAGCCACCAGGCCACGGCCTTGGCCACGATGAGAATGCTGGCCACCGCCAGCGACGCCCGTGTCGCGAGGCGCAGCAGGCGTGCATGTTCCTTGCTGGTTGGCATCGCAATCCTTAAGCGGCGGGTTTCAAACCATACATGGCCAGCTGTTCGACACTGCCCTTGTGCTGGATCAGGCGTGGATCGTCGAGCGGCAGGCTGCGGCCCAGTTCGCTCTCAAGGATGGCCTGCAGTTTCAGGTTGTCCACCTTGCCATCGCGACCGACCGCAGGCTGCAGTTTTTCCGGCGAGACCTGAGCGGTCTTGCCGTCGTTGAGGTAGATCGCGCCCGTGGCGAAGTCGACACCGAAGGCGATCAAGCCGGGGATCACATAGAACAGGATACCGATGGCATCCAGCGCCGCCACGACCGGATCAATACGGCCTTCGATCTGCCCGCGCCGATCGGGCCAGAACAGGGTGCCGCAGGCAGTCAGTTGAGTCACCAGGGCAGCGGCGACGGCGCCGCCGATCAAACGTTGGGGAATACGCATGACAATCTCCGCAAAATAAGCCGCAACGATACAAGCAAATGATCTAGCCGAGTAGATGGGGCGTAGGTTCCGGCCATGGCAGCGTAGATCGATACCGGCTTCGAGCGTGGCTGAGCTTCCAGCAGTCCAAGATCTGCAAGGGCTACATTCAGCTGTTGTACTCGACACTCGTCGGTTAATACCTGGACACTGCCAGGCCAATGCTGGAGAGGCAATTACGCCTACCGCTCGACCCATCGGTCTTTACGGCTGGATCGGCCCGAACCTGTGAGGCAAGTCTTTGATGTTTGAACTCACCAGTTACCTGGGTCTTTTCTTGGCAGCGTTCGGTGCCGCCACGTTGCTGCCGATGCAGTCCGAGGCGGTTCTGGTTGGCATGTTGTTGTCCGATCGCTACGTCATTTCGACCCTGTTGGCGGTCGCCATAGTCGGTAACGTACTGGGCTCTGTACTGAACTGGGTGCTGGGCCGCTGCGTTGAGCGATTCCGCCACAAGCGCTGGTTCCCGGTGAGCGAGGCAAAGCTCGCAAAGGCCCAGCAGTCCTATCTGCGCTACGGGCACTGGTCGTTGTTGCTGAGCTGGGTGCCGATCATTGGCGATCCGCTGACCGTCGTTGCCGGCGTCATGCGCGAGCCTTTCTGGCGTTTCCTGCTGATCGTCACCCTGGCCAAAGGCATGCGTTATCTGGTGCTGGCCGCCGTGGCGCTGGGGTGGACATGACGGCTGCGCGTGGGGATCCGAGTACGCCCGTCGGCCTGCCGTAGCTTGTATAATTGCGGCACCACTGCCGGAGAGACCATGACCTCGTTGCCGATTGACGCCGCCTTGCCGGCTCTCCTCAAAGCTCTCCACGATCGCAATGAGGCCGTGCTGCAGGCGCCGCCCGGCGCCGGTAAAACCACACGCGTTCCGCTCGCGCTGCTGGATCAGCCGTGGCTGGCCGGGCAGACCATCGTCATGCTCGAACCCCGTCGACTGGCCGCTCGCGCAGCGGCAGAACGAATGGCAAAGGAAGTTGGGGAGGCGGTGGGCGAAACCGTCGGCTACCGAATTCGCCTTGAAAGCAAGATAGGCCCGCGAACCCAGATCGAAGTGGTGACTGAAGGTATCCTGGCTCGTCGGCTCCAAGATGACCCTGCACTGGATGGTGTGGGCGTGGTCATCTTCGATGAGTACCACCTTCGAAATCTTGACTCTGATCTTGCACTGGCTCTGTGCCTGAGTGCTCGCGAACTGCTGCGTGATGAGCCCCCGCTGAAGCTGCTCCTGATGTCCGCAACGCTGGAAGGCGCTCGCCTTTCAAAGGTGCTGAACGATGCGCCTGTGGTCACCAGTGAAGGGCGGATGTATCCGGTCTCGACGGTTTGGGGTAACCCATACCAGCCGGGCGAGCGAATCGATGCGCGAGTCACGGACACCTGCTTGGCCGCCATCAATGAACAGTCTGGAAGCGTTCTGGTTTTCCTTCCTGGGCAGGCAGAGATTCGGCGTGTGGCAGAAGACCTCAAGGAGCAGTTGAGCAGCCGTCCAGAGGTGATCGTATGCCCGCTGTACGGTGACCTCGACCTGAACGCTCAGCGTGCTGCTATTGACCCGGCACCCAAAGGCTCCCGGAAGATCGTACTGGCCACGAACATCGCCGAGACCAGCTTGACCATCGAAGGCGTCAGGGTCGTAGTGGACAGCGGTCTTGAGCGAGTACCGAAGTTCGATCCTCGCAGTGGAATGACCCGACTCGACACACAGCGTATCTCGAAGGCCAGCGCTACTCAGCGAGCAGGGCGGGCAGGGCGATTGGAACCAGGTATCTGCTATCGCCTATGGTCGGAATCGCAGCATGAGCAAATGGCCGGCTACAGCACACCTGAGATCCTGCAGGCGGATCTCGCAGCCTTGGCACTCCAGTTGGCCCGGTGGGGAATGAAGCCGGAAGAGATGACCTGGCTCGACCAACCGCCGTCAGCTCCTTTCGGCCAAGCCAGAGACCTGCTGAAACGCCTGGGTGCACTCGACAATGCTGGACAGCTCACAGCCCATGGATCAGCCATGAGCGTGCTCCCGGCACATCCTCGGATCGCTCACATGCTCATCAAAGGCAATGCTATGGGCTTGGATGACCTGGCGTGCAACATCGCGGCGCTGCTGGGTGAAAAGGACATCCTGCGTGGAGCAGGTGCCGACCTTCACACCAGGCTGAGTGCCTTGTCAGGCGAGCAACATGCACGTCGCAGCGGTGGCTCCCTCCAGCGGGTTAAGCAGTCTGCTCGGCAGTACCGATCCTTGCTGCGTGGGAAGCCCTCTAGCCCTGTCAGCGAGCCCGATCACCCAAGATGGGTAGGATGCCTCCTGGCGTTCGCCTATCCTGACCGAATCGGTCTGCAGAGGCGTGCGAGTGTATCCGAATACCGTCTCTCCAACGGTCGTGCTGCGGTGTTCTCAGAGCCCGATGCTCTCACCAAGCACGAGTGGTTGGTGGTGGCCGACCTGGGTAGCCGACAAGGGCAGCGCGAGGAGCGGATCTACCTGGCGAGTGACCTCGATCCGGCTTTGTTCGATGACGAGCTGGCTGACCTTGTGCGGTCTGTGGATGAGGTCGACTGGGACGAGAGGGAAGGAGTGCTCAAGGCAGAGCGGCAGTTGAAGGTTGGGCAACTCATCTTGTCGACGAAACCCTTGCCGAGTCTTGATGAGCAAACTCGTTCATTGGCGTTGGTCAACCTGGTGAGGCGCAAAGGAATTGAACTTCTGCCTTGGAACCCGGAGTTACGCCAATGGCAGGCGCGGGTCGATCTGCTGCGTCAGCTGGATATTCAAAATGGCCAGGCAGAAAGCAAGTGGCCTGATCTCAGCGATACGAACCTCCTGGATTCGCTTGAAGAATGGCTCGCGCCGTACTTGAGCAAAGTCACGAGACTCAGTCACTTCAGCCAGTTGGATTTGGGGTCGATAGTCAGAAACCTCCTGCTTTGGCCGCTTCCGCAGGAGCTGGAGGCTCAAGCGCCTCAGACGATCTTAGTGCCTTCCGGCTCGAATATCCGAATTGACTACTCGCAGCATCCACCCATCCTCGCTGTGCGGCTGCAGGAGCTGTTTGGCCTGGCAGAAACTCCACGCATAGCCCAGGGAAAACAGCCGCTGATTCTGCATCTTCTGTCGCCGGCCCGCAGGCCGGTACAGGTTACCCAGGATCTTGCGAACTTTTGGCGCAGCACCTACCTGGAAGTGAAGAAGGATCTTAAGGGCCGATACCCGAAGCACTATTGGCCCGAAGATCCATTGGTGGCAGAAGCGACTGCGAGAGCCAAGCCCAGGAAGCCTTGATGAGTGAGGCTGTTTTAGGCGTACCCTGCGGGAGCGGCTGTCGTGAATGGAGCGACTTCGTGTCTCGATCCGTGCGGGCTTCCATCCCTGCGTCTGGCGCGGGCGTTATCATGAAAAAAGACCCCTAAACGATCCCCTGCTGACTTAGGTCGAGGAACCTTTCAAATCATGCTGAGTGCAGAGCTCAAGGCTTTCTATACCGTTGCTCGCTTGGGTAGCGTGACTCAAGCCGCCAAGAAACTCGGTCTAAGCCAGCCCACTGTGACCACACAGATTCGCCAGCTCGAAAGCCGATATTCAGTTGAGTTGTTCTATCGGGGAGGACGTCGTTTGACTGTCAGCGATGACGGCGCGCGACTGCTGCCCAAAGTCAAAATACTGCTGCAGCAGGAAGCGGATATCGAGTTCCACTTGCGAAACTGCGGCGAGGCCCGAGGTGCCTTGAGGATCGGGGCCACAGCGCCTTACTACATCCTTGACCTGGTAAAATCGTTTCGCGAGCGGCTTCCACAGATTGAAGTGTCGGTAGAAATCGGTAACTCACAGGATGTTCTTGAAGCACTTGAGGAATACCGGGTAGATCTTGCGGCCTCGTCGCAGTTGGTAAGCGATCCCCGCCTGACACACTTGGTGCTCGGCACTGATCCGCTGGTGCTGGCCGTCCACAAGCAGCATCCATTAGCCCAGCATGACTGCGTGCCGCCCAGTGCGCTGGCCGGTCAATGTCTGCTAATGCGCGAATATGGCTCGACAACCAGAACGCTAACCGAGGAGTTTCTGAGCGCTCACCAGATCAGCCCCGGCATGCAGTTGGAAATCGGGAGCCGCGAATCCATTCGCGAAGCGGTGCTGCGCAATATCGGGGTCAGCATGATCGCTTGCCAAGAGGTACCGGTTAATCCGGATCTGCGGGTTATTGCCATCGAGGGTGCGCCGCAGATCGCAGAATATTTGTACTGCCTCAAGGATCGAAGGCAGGCACGCCTGCCCGCTGCCTTTCTCGAGGTTGCTCGCGACAGCATTGCCCGCTAAGCACATAACAAATATTCCAATGGCACTATCGCGAGCTTTGGGTTAATTGCCACATCGCCTTCGTAATCCATCCCTAGCATTACCTCATCGACACAGGCGCCGCGTTCCACGTGCGGCTCGTGCTCTTATTGATGAGGTGCATCCATGCTGCGTTCCACTCCAACCAAACAAGCCTCTCCGGGCGTGCGAGTACAAGTTGCTGGCATGCACAAAAGCTTTGGCGCGTTCAAGGCGCTGGATGACGTATCGCTGGAAATCTCGCCTGGCGAGCTAGTGTGCCTGCTTGGCCCGTCCGGGTGCGGGAAGACCACCCTGTTGCGTTGCATAGCAGGCCTGGAGCGGCAGAACCATGGGGCCATTTTCATGGGTTCCAGAGATGTCTCTATCCTCGCGCCTCAAGCCAGGGACTACGGCATCGTCTTCCAGTCGTATGCCTTGTTCCCCAACCTTAGCGTCGAGCAGAACATCGGCTACGGCTTGGCAGGCAGCGCGCGGGATATCGTGCGCCGAAGGGTTGCCGACATGCTTGATCTGGTGGGGCTCACCGGCAGCGAGAAAAAGTTTCCCGGCCAGCTTTCCGGCGGCCAACAGCAGCGCGTAGCCCTGGCGCGCGCGCTAGCACCGGCGCCCTCGTTACTGCTGCTGGACGAACCCATGTCAGCCCTCGACGCTCAAGTCCGGGAACATCTGTGCACCGAGTTACGCACCCTACAACAGCGGCTTGGCATAACCACTCTGATGGTCACGCACAATCAGGAAGAAGCCATGCTCATGGCGGATCGGATTGCAGTGATGAACGAGGGCCGAATTGAGCAATACGCCACCCCGCAATCGATCTATGAAAACCCCGAAACGCCTTTTGTCGCCAATTTCGTGGGTCAGGGCAACTGGCTAAGCTTTGAAGCAAATGGCAACAGTCACGCTCAGGTAGGCGCACTGCAGTTGCGCTTGGCAGATACCGTCCCGAATCGTGCAAGCGGGCGACTGTTCTGCCGTCCTGAGTCAATCTGTGTGAATCCCGTGCAGTCTGAGGAAAACCTCTTTGCGGCACAGATGCGGGAAGTAACCTTCCTCGGTAACCGGTGCCGAATGAGTTTTGAATTCGACAACCTGCCAGGGCAGCCACTCACCGCCGAAATCAGCGCACGTCATTTGCCTTCGCTCGGCACGGCCCATATTAAAGTGGCGTTGCCTCCCCACAGCCTTCAGGTCTTTACCTGATGCGCACGTCAAGCCTGTCGATAAGTGGCGTAAACCGGGTGCGAAACGTCTCCCGTGCCGAATGGGGCGACCGGTTGTTTGTGATCGGAGGCAAGGTGCTGCTTTTGATCTCCTTGGCGATCGCATTACTGCTGCCATTGCTGGCGATTTTCTGGCGGGGTTTCAGCGAAGATGCAGGGCAAGGTGGTGGACTGGCTGCTGCCCGCGACCTGCTGAGCAGCGACAATTTTCACTGGCTGCTCGGTAACAGCCTGCGCGTTTCCTTCAGCGTCGCATTCATCGTCGTGCCGCTCGCCTACCTGTTCGCCTATGCACTTCAACGAACCCTGATTCCTGCCAAGGGCTTGTGGCGTGGAATATCTCTGCTACCCCTTCTTGCCCCGTCGATGCTGCCTGCCATCGCACTGATCTATCTTTTTGGCAACCAGGGCCTGCTGCGTAGCCTTCTGACGGACAACATCTACGGGTTCTGGGGAATTGTTATCGGCGAGGTGATTTACACCTTTCCACATGCCCTGATGATTTTGCTTTCTGCGCTTTCCTTGACTGATGCACGTTTGTTCGACGCTGCGTCAAGCATGGGTGCCAGTCCTTGGCGTTCATTTCACAGCATCACCTGGCCAGCCACTCGACAGGCTGTATTCGCCGCGTTCTGCCTGGTATTTACCCTGACCATCACCGACTTCGGTGTGCCCGTGGTCGTCGGTGGGGATTATCAGGTATTGGCCATTGAGGCCTACAAAGCCGTGGTCGGTCAGCAACAGTTTGGCCGAGGCGCCCTGATCGGCATGGTTCTGTTGGTACCAGCGCTCTTGAGCTTCGGGGTCGACGCGTGGTTGCGACGGCGGCAAAGCGCCTCCATGAGTGGTCGCGCGCAGATCTTTCAGCCCGAGCCCTCAAAATGGCGAGATGGCTGTTACCTGTTGGTTGTCATGCTCATCTGCGCTTGCTTGCTGGCGGTGCTGGGGATGGCGGTATTCTCTTCCTTGGTTAAGTTCTGGCCCTACAACCTTTCGTTGTCGCTCAAACACTACCTGTTCAATGAAACGGCAGGCGGTGGATGGCTGGCGTACCGAAACAGCTTGGTGTTGGCGACCTGCAGCGCGGTGATAGGGAGCATTCTGATCTTCACCGGTGCCTACCTTATGGAGAAAACCCGTGGGCAAACCGGACTCAATCTGGCTTTACGGATGCTTACCTTCATACCCATGGCTGTGCCGGGGCTCGTTCTCGGCCTGGGCTACGTGTTTTTCTTCAACCTGCCTGAAAACCCGTTGCACAGTCTGTACGGAAGCATGGCGTTGCTGGTGATTTGCACAGTCGCTCATTACCTGACCACCGCACATATGACTGCTACCACTGCCCTGCGCCAGCTGGACAGTGAATTCGAAGCAGCAGCTCTTTCCCTCAAGGCCCCGCTGTATCGGCACTACCTGCGCGTCACATTGCCAATTTGCTTACCGGCATTGCTGGACATCATCCGCTATTTATTCGTCTCGGCGATGACCACCGTTTCAGCCGCCATCTTCCTTTACTCGCCAGACAGCATCCTCGCCGCAGTGGCCGTACTCAACATGGACGACGCGGGCAATGTGGGCGGCGCAGCCGCCATGTCGACGCTGATCCTGTTCACCTCGGCAGGCGTTTCACTTCTGCTCGCCTGGGTTTCTCGCGGGTTGCTGCGACGTTCACAAGCCTGGCGCCAGACCGCGCCGTCCCACTGATTTCAGGAGACCACCATGCACTATCAATTCCCTACCTGTTTGCAAGCTGCAATCCTTGACTGGGCTGGCACCGTCGTTGATTTCGGCTCCTTTGCGCCCACTAGAATCTTCGTTGAGGCGTTCGCCACTTTCGACATCGAGCTAAGCCTTGATGAAGCCCGAGGCCCTATGGGCATGGGTAAATGGGAGCATATTCGCACCCTGTGCGATCAGCCGGATATCGCGGCGCGCTACAAGCGACGATTTGGCCGACTGCCGACTGATGCCGACGTGACAGCCATCTACGAACAGTTCATGCCGCTGCAGATTGCCAACGTCGGCATGCACAGCGCACTCATTCCCGGCGCGCTGGATGCCATTGAGCAAATGCGTCAAGCCGGACTGAAAATCGGTACGACCTCGGGTTACCCCAAGCAGGTCATGGATCACGTAGTGGCTCTGGCAGCAGTGGCCGGCTACCAACCCGATCACGTAGTGGCGGCTGACGAGCTGCCCACCGGTCGACCTGGCCCTGCTCAAGCGCTAGCCAACGTGATTGCCTTGAGCATCAGTGACGTCGCCGCCTGTGTGAAAGTTGACGACACTTTGCCTGGCATTCTCGAAGGCCGCAGTGCCGGGATGTGGACGGTCGGCTTGCGCTTCTCCGGTAACTTCCTCGGCCTGGATTACCCAGCCTACCAAGCGCTGACGCTACCTCAGCTTGAAGAACACAGGCTGCGCATTGATGCCCTGTTTGCGCCGGCGCGCCCGCACTACCTGATCGACACCATTGCTGATCTCCCCGAGCTCATCCACCAGATTAACGACTGCATGGCCCGTGGCGATAACCCTGCCAGCCGGTGATTTAGGTTTTTTGCCTAACCGACAAAACCTTCTCGAAACTATTCAGGATCAGACCATGTTCAAGCCCCTTGCCCTCGCCGCCGTACTCGCAGGCTTCAGCCTCCACGCCAGCGCCGCTACTGAACTCACTGTGTATACCGCACTGGAAGCAGAGCAACTGCAGACCTATAAAAAAGCTTTTGAGAAGGCCAACCCGGATGTCGAAATAAAATGGGTACGGGATTCAACCGGGATCATCACCGCGAAACTGCTTGCTGAAAAAGCTCGCCCGCAAGCCGATGCGGTATGGGGTCTAGCAGCTTCGAGCCTGGCAATTCTCGATCAGCAGGGCATGCTTGAAGCGTATTCGCCAAAGGATTTGCCGAAGATCGGCGCCAAGTATCGTGACCCGGCTAACCCACCGGCTTGGGTCGGCATGGATGTCTGGGCCGCCACCATTTGCTTCAACACGATTGAAGCCGAAAAGCAGAATCTGCCACGTCCCACCAGTTGGCAAGATCTGACCAACCCGGTTTATCGCGGCAAAATCGTAATGCCAAACCCGGCCTCATCCGGCACAGGTTTTCTCGACGTCAGTGCCTGGCTGCAGACCTTTGGTGAGCCTCAAGGCTGGAAGTACATGGATGATCTGCACCAGAACATTGGTCAGTACGTTCACTCTGGTTCAAAGCCTTGCAAGATGGCCGCAGCGGGTGAGTTCCCAATCGGCATTTCATTCGAGTACCCGGCAGTACAGCTAAAACGTCAGGGCGCCCCGCTAGACATCGTCCTGCCAAAAGAAGGCTTGGGCTGGGAGATTGAAGCGACTGCAGTGATCAAAGGCACCTCTCACCCAGAAGCGGCCAAGCGTCTGGCTGACTTCTCGGCCAGCGCTGCCGGCATGGATCTGTACAAGGAAAACTTTGCAGTGCTGGCCCAGGAAGGCCTGGCAAAACCACCTACCGAACTGCCTGCCGACTACGAGCAGCGCCTGATCAAAAACGATTTCGCTTGGGCTTCGAAAGAACGCGACAACATTTTGGCTGAATGGCGCAAACGCTATGACGGCAAATCGGCCAAGCAGTAAAGGGAGCATCGAACCATGAATCAGTGCGAAAGCGATCTACTGGTTGTAGGTGCAGGCATCCTCGGACTCTCCCATGCCCATGCTGCCGCCAAGCGCGGGCTGAAAGTGCGTGTGTTCGAGCGCTCGGCCAGCCCGATTGGCGCGTCGGTGAGAAATTTCGGTCAAGCCCTTGTAACCGGTCAACCGCCCGGCGTGATGCTCGACCTGGCAAGAGCCAGCCGCAGTATCTGGGCCGACTGGAGCGCTCCGGCAGGCTTCGAACTCAAGCGCAACGGTTCACTACTGTTCGCCCGCACCGAAGCTGAAGAGAATCTGCTGGTAGCGTTCTGTGCAGGACGCGCGCAAGAGCACGATTACCGGGTGGAATTGTTGCGCGGGCAGCAACTGGGCGACCTGTATGGCGGCCAGTTCAGCCACCACCGGGCTGCCCTACACGGCTTTGATGACCAGCAGCTTTACTCGCGCGAAGCCATACCAAAACTGGTCAACTATCTGCAACGCGCGCTAGGCGTCGAGTTTCACTTCTCGACGCTGGTTAACGGTGTCGAACCAGGAAAACTCCAGAGCACTGCCGGTACATTTCGTGGCCAGCAGATTGTGGTTTGCTCCGGCCATGACTACCTGACTCTGCTGGATGAGCCAATGGCTGCGCTAAAACCTCAGGTATGCCGCTTACAGATGCTCCGCGCTCGACCTGAATCGAACTTGAATCTGCAGCACTCCGTGCTCACCGGCCTTAGCTGCGTTCACTACGGAGCGTTCTCGGATCTACCGGAAGCCGCCGCTATCCGCGAAGAGATTCAGCGCGACAATCCGCATCTGGAAGAACACGGTATCCACCTGCTGGTCAGCCCGACACCTTATGGCGAGCTGATCATCGGCGATTCGCATGATTACGGTACCGATGCTTCACCGTTCAATGCGGAACAGGTGGATCAATGGATGCTGGAGCTTGCCGAGAACACTCTGGGCTGCAAAATTCAGATAGTGGAACGTTGGCAAGGCGTATATGGGGCAAAGGGGCCGAACCCTTTTTCACGATTGGATATCGCACCTGGCTTGAGTGCAACGTTGATGCACAGTGGGGTCGGCATGAGCGTGGGGCCCGCATTGGGTGAGCGCGCAGTGGCAGCTATGTTCGGTGAGCCAAGCTGACCAGCAGCATTTTCGCGTAGACGGGAACTTATCCTGCCGCATGTACATAAGTAGACACGCCATAGCCAACCAGGTAAGTCACTGGTTGGTTCTTATCACCGATACTGGCTAGAGCCACCAGATGATTATTTAGACGTTGCCACCTGGAGACGCGAGGAAGGCGGTGGGTCCGTCGGCTGCAAAATGAGATCTTTCAAAACCAAGCTAACGAAGGAAATGCATGTTTCCTAACCCAACCCTTTCCCGAACAACTGGTTCTGGTGCGTCTCGTGTTGAAAAGTATACGAGGGAGACCCAAGGTGTTCATAACCCTGCCGTGGATAGAACGCGAGCGCACGATGGTTTCCAATCCAGACAGTGGCCCAGAGCAGGGATGCGCCGCCAAGGTGGGCACATGTCTCGGCCTCTTCGAGTAATCTGTATCCGACGCCTCGTCCTGTGAATTTCTCCTGTACATAAAGGCGTTGCAACTCGGCCGAACTCTCATGAGAGATCAGATCATGATCGGTGCTCATCGCCACCTGTGCGAACCCGACCAGGTGGTCGTTAACCTCGGCGACGATAATAAAGCTGTCCGATTCAGAGATGATTTTTGACATGTTATCTGGGGAGAAAGAGTCCAAGACTTCTTGTGCGATAGCGTTGCGAATCCCTTCTGTAGCGTAGGTGTCGAGAAACACCTGCATTCCAAGTGCCGCCAGACACAGACTGTCTTGAGCCGTCGCATGGCGAATAACTATCTGTTGCGCTTCAGGCATTCGAATGCCCTCTCTACTGTAGCGTTCGGTATGCGCGAGTGAATGGGGGTCAGGGCCGAGGCCTGGATTAGCGTTTCGCGCTGTCGGCAGGCCCAATTCCCAAGCGATCTTGTGCGTGAACTGCTCGGTTGCTGAGATACCTGGTCGGGGCCGTGTAAAGTCATGCCGTGGACTTTACCAAAGCAAGCCGAGTGGTACCGCTACGATGGAGGGAGCGTAATTAATAGCAAACATTACTGACCGGATGACCTACTGGTGGCTAAGCTGACCGCCCGCATCAAACCCCGCAAGTAAAGCCCACCTACCACACCGCAATGTCATACGTCAGATACAGCCGATTGCTGTCTCTTCCCCGTGCGGTGTCGGAGCGGTAGACGTAGTTGCGCAGTTTCACGCCCAGGCCTTTCAGGGTGCCCGTCGGTACCACGTAGGCGAGTTCGATGTCGCGCTCCCATTCGTTCACGCCGGCAGGTCCGGTTTTTCCGTCCGAGCCGCTGATGTAGCGGGTCATGAAGCTCAGGCCGGGCAACCCGAGGTTCTTGAAGTCGTAGCCGTAGCTGGCCAGCCAGGTCTTTTCATCTTCCTCGATGAACTTGCCGATGCCGACGTTGCTGAACGAGTAGACGGTAGCGCCGTTGATGTAGGGCAGGCCGCCGTCGCCGTTCAAGCGCTGGTAGCCGGCGGCGACCGTATGGCCTGCCACGGCGAAGCTCAGTTGGCCGCTGAACATGCCATTGTCGATCTTTCCGGAATAGTGGTTGCCCTCATCCCGGCTGAAGAAATAGCGCAGGTCGCTGGTCAGTACGCCGGCGCCCAGCGGCAGGGTGTGCAGCAGGCCGAAGAAGTCCTGGCTGTAGAAGTCGTCGAGCTGGCCACGGAAGTAGCTGAGCCGCAGCTGTTTGTTCACCGTGTAGTCGGCGCCTGCGTAGGTGAAGTCGCCACCTTCTCTGCCGGAATAGCCGTCGGGAATGATCGAGCGGCTGTCGGTGGAGTCGCGCAGCTTGAACTGATCGAGCTGGCCGGCGGTGAGCAGCCAGTCATCGAAGTCCTTGCTGACCAGCTGGGTGCCCTGGTAGGTCTGCGGGACCAGGCGCGCGTCGTTGTAGACCAGCACCGGTGTCTTGGGCAGCAGGGTGCCATGCTTGACCACGGTTTGCGCGAAGCGCGCCTTGGCTGTGAGGCCCAGGCTGGTCGACTCATCGGCTGCGCGACCGTCAGCGTGCACAGGCAGCAGCCCGGTACCGCTGCGGCCACGGCCAGAGTCGAGCTTCACGCCCAACAGGCCGAGGGCATCGAACCCCAGGCCGAACGTTCCTTGCGTGTAGCCGGATTGGAAGTCCAGCAGCACGCCCTGTGCCCACTCGGTGCGCTCGCTTTTGGCAGTGGCGGCAGCGCGCGTACTCAGGCCGTTTTCATCACGGAAGTTTTCGTTGAAGTACACGTTGCGAAGTTGCAGCTTCAGGGTGCTGTCATCGATAAAACCTTGGGCCATCGCCGAGCCGTGCAACAAAACGCTCAGGCACGGCAAGGCGAACCCGCCGATCAGGGGTGTACGCATGGATGAACTCTCTTCTTGTTATAGGTAGCGGGAGGTTATGCGAACAGGCTGATCGCACCGGTGAGCAGGGCCAGGGCGGTCACCACCAGGGAGGTCAGTACTGCCCATTTGACGGTCGCCTTCTGAAAGTCGCCGATGTCGCGGTCGACCATGCCGACCAGCAATAATGTCGACGCTACCAGCGGGCTCATCAAGTGCACGGGTTGACCGAGGATCGAGGCGCGGGCGATTTCCACGGGGGAGATGCCATAGGCTGCGGCGGCATTGGCCAGAATCGGCACCACCCCGAAGTAATAGGCGTCGTTGGACAGCACGAAGGTCAACGGCATGCTGGTCACCGCAACCACCAGGGGGAACAGGTGGCCCCAGGAAGGCGGAATCATGTCGACCAGCGACTGTGCCAAGGCGTCGACCATCTTCGTGCCGCTGAAGATGCCGGCGAACACGCCTGCTGCAAACACCAGCAGGACGACCGTCATGGCGTTGCCAGAGTGGGCGAGGATGCGCTCCTTCTGGATGTCGAGTTGTGGGTAGTTGATCATCAGCGCCAGCACGAAGCCGATCAGGAACAGCACTGCCGAGTGGGCCAGGCCCATGACCAGCGCCACCATCACGCCGATTACCAGCAGCAGGTTGACCCAGACCAGTTTCGGCCGCTTGTACGGTGTATCGCCCAGAATCGCCTCGATGTAGCACTCGCCACCACCACTCTGCAGGTGCACGCTGCCGATGCGCTTGCGCTCGGCCCTGCCCAGCAGGTACGCGGTGAACACTACCCAGGCGGCACCGCCGGCCATCGTCGGCAACAGCGGAATGAAATACTCGCTCGCATCGATGCCCAACACGGCAATGGCACGGGTGGCGGGGCCGCCCCAGGGCGACATGCCGCTCATGATGCCCAGCGCCAGCATGGCCACGGTGGCCAGGACCATCGGGTTCATGCCGATGCGCTTGTACAGCGGCAGCATGGCTGCGCAGGTGATCATGTAGGTGGTTGTGCCGTCGCCGTCCAGTGCCACGGTCAGCGACAACAGCGCGGTGCCGATGGCGATCTTCACCGGATCGCCGTTGACCTTCTTGAGGATCTTGCGGATCAAGGGGTCGAACAGGCCGGAGTCGATCATCAAACCGAAGAACAGGATGGCGAACAGCAGCAGTGCAGCGGACGGTGCGACCACTTTCAGGCCATCGAGGATCATCTTGCCGGTGGTTCCGCCGAATCCACCGATGATGGCGAACACGATCGGCACCACGGTCAGTGCGACGATGGGGGACAAGCGTTTGGACATGATCAGGTAGGTGAACACGACCACCATGGCTAAGCCTAACAGCGCCAGCATATGAGTTATCTCTTGTAGTTATTTGGGGAGTTGCGCTGATGCGAAAGCGGGTCACTCAGGGTAGAGCGGATGTGGCCTCAACCGGCCAATCGGTGTGTCGTTGGAACGTGGACAGTGCCTGAGAACAATCGGCGGGCCGTTCTCACGACCGAGGCTCGAACGGTACCGGCGTCGTGGCCGACGTAGGACAGGCTGACTTCGATGGCGCCGCTCGGGTGTTCGATCTTCACGGTGGTCAGGCGCTTCTGGTGGCGCTGGCCCAGCATCCGCTCCAGCACGGTCCCGTCGGTGACACAGGCGGTTGCCAATCCGATCGAGCCGGTAATGGCCAGTGCCTTGTGGCAATTATGCGGCATGAAGTAGCGCACTTGCAGCGTGCCGCCGGCCTGGGGCGGGGCTACCAGCACAGGCTTGGGAATGACCTTGTCGGTTACATCGCCCAGGCCCATCAACAGGCCGGCGCGCAAGCGCAGGGTTTCAAGCTTGCGGAGAAAGTCCTTGTCGGCGTCTAGCTCTGCCGGGGTTTCATTGCCGGTCTTGCCCATTTTCGATGCTTCGACAAGCATCATCGGCATGGCCATGTCGATGCAGGTCACGGGGACATCGCCCAGCCAGTCCACGGTGGCACCGGTGGGAAACAGCTTGCCAGTCTTGCTGCCCGCTGCGTCGAGAAAGGTCAGCCCTACGGGGGCGGCAGTGCCGGGTACGCCATCGATCGCGGTATCGCCTTCGTAGGTGACCTTGCCGTCGGGCGTGCACACATCGGCGCAGATGAACGTGCCGGTATTGAGGTTGCGAATGCGCACCTGAGTCACCCCCGACTGTGCCTGGACAAGGCCCTGATCGATGGCGAAAGGGCCGACTGCGCAGAGCATGTTGCCGCAATTGGGCGCGGTGTCCACGCGTCGTTGCGAAACCATTACCTGGACGAACAGGTAGTCCACGTCCGCGTCCGGGTGATCGGAGCGAGACACGATTGCCACCTTGCTGGTCTGCGGGCTGCCGCCGCCAATGCCATCGATCTCCAGCTCGTGCCCGGAGCCCATTGCGTCCAGCAGCATCTCATCGCGCTCGGCCGATCTTGCTGGTAAATCGGAGGCCAGAAACACCGGCCCTTTGGAGGTCCCGCCACGCATCAGTACGCAAGGAATCAGTTGCATAAGTCACGACTCTGGTAATCAATGGACGTCATTGATGTATTGGAGTGAAGATTTACACAGCTTGAATTGCTAGATCCAATGCAAAGATCGTAGCGATTATTCCATCAAACGAAATAAAGAAATGGCTGGAGCGTTCCGGCAGGGGAGAGCGAAATTCATGCAATATGAGCTGGTCGACATACGATCATTCGTGAAAATCGCCGAAGTTGGCAGCTTTCACGAAGCGGCGGATCAGCTGCACATTTCTCAGCCAGCGCTGACCCGGCGTATCAAGAAGCTCGAAGAAGGGCTGGGCACATCACTGCTCGACCGGACCACTCGCCGCGTCAGCTTGACCAGCGTCGGACGCGACTTCCTGCCCAAGGCACGGCGCCTGCTCGACGATTTCGAAGACTCCATTCTCAACATCAAGGAGTTGGCCGAGCGGCAGGTAGGGCAGGTGACGTTGGCGTGCATTCCCACGGCGGCGTTCTATTTCCTGCCGTCGGTCATTCGTATCTACAACCAGCAATACCCGCAGATTCGCATCAGGCTTCTGGACCTCAGTGCCAACGAGGGGCTGGAGGCCGTTCTGCGTGGCGAGGCGGATTTCGGTATCAACATGATGAGCGGCCAGCATCCGGACATCGAGTTCCATGCCTTGGTCAAGGAGCCGTTCGTGCTTGCCTGCCGACGCGATCATGAGCTGGCGAGTCGCAAGTCGGTGAAGTGGACCGAACTGGCGGGCCATCAGTTGATCGGGGTGGGCAGGCTGAGCGGCAATCGCATGCTGCTCGACAACGCCCTGGCAGGTTTGCCCTGGCGCTTGAAATGGTTCTACGAAGTGCAGCATCTGTCCACGTCGCTGGGCTTGGTGGAGGCTGGTCTGGGTATTTCAGTGATGCCCAGCCTGGCCATGCCGGCCGGGGAGCATCCCACCCTGGTAAGCGTGCCGCTGATCGAGCCAGTCGTGGACCGAACCCTGGGCCTGGTCACGCGACGGGGCAGTTCGCTGTCGCCCGCCGCCGAGAAGTTCGTCGCGATCTTGCTGGAGCAGTGGCCGCAATAGTCACCCGACCTGAGGCGCAGGCGCCGCAGGTCGAACGATCATTGGCCCGCTGCCAGAGCGCTTAGCGTGGAACGGAATCCAGCCCGGTGGCACGTACCGCTTCCTGTGCAGTGGGTGAGGCCAGGTACTGGAGCAGTTGCTTGGCTTCGGCGGGATGCTGGGCGTTTTTCGGAATGCCGGCGGCGTAGCGGGTCACCGATTGTACGTCTTCCGGGATCTTGCCAACGAAGGTGATGCCGGGAACCGGCAGCAGTTCGGCGACTTGCTGGAAGCCCAGCTGGTAGTCGCCCTTGGCAACCACGGAAGCCACGGGAATGCGCTCGATCATCTTGCTCTTGGGCGCGAGTTGATCCTCGATGCCCAGTTTCTTGTACAGCTGTTTCTCGATATAGACGCCACTGGCGCTGTCGGAGTAGGCCACCGACTTCGCCGCCAGCAGGGTCTGCTTGAGTTCGGCGTCGGTGCCGATGGCAGGTTTCGCCGCGCCCGCCTTGACCGCCAGGCCAATGCGCGAATCGGCCAGTTCCACCCGTGAGCTGGCGTCGACTTTGCCCTGCTTGATCAGCTCGTCCAGCGCGTAGCCCACCATGATCACCACGTCGGCGTGTTCGCCACGGTCCAGTCGATTGGGAATGGCTTCCTGGGCCTTGCCCATGGACGGTCCCAGAATGGTGTTCAGGGTGTTGCCAGTGTCTTTGGTGTAGCCGGGAGCCAGGCTTTTGTAGGCGGCAGTGAAGCCACCGGAAGTCATTACGGTCAGTTCTTGGGCTTGGGCGAGAGGACTTAGCGCACAGGCGGCGAGGGCCAGTGCGGGCAGGGTTTTGACGAACGGTTTCATGGTGTCTCCAGCGCTTTCGAGAGTGTTTGTAACTAGGTGTAACAGAACATTCTCGGGCAAACCGGGCGTCAGGGTAATTGTTGATTTCGCATGAATCGATGCATGAACGCGATCAATACGCTATTGAAGTTCGATATCCGCTTGGCAACGGCCGCCGTTCAGGCGCGGAAAATATCGGCGGCTTGGTCAATCCTGCCGTGCCCGGTCAACCACCTGCCGAGCACGGCAATGAAACTAGAACTGATACTTCACCAACAAACTCGCGGTGTCCTGGTCGGTGGTGAAAGAGCCGTCATCCTTGATGCCATATTTGTCGGACCAGTAATCGTATTCCACACCCACATACAGATGCTTGGCTTCATAGCCCAGGCTTTTGCCCAGGTCGTACTTGATCTGCGGGTTGAAGTGCAGGTTGGCGTGGTAGTCGGACTGGTTGTTGCCATGGCCGCTCTTGTTGTTCACCACCCAGTCGATGAAACCGTCGATCAGCAGGTTCGAATTGCCCAGCGGCAGGGTATAGGACCACGCCGGAGTGATCTGCCAGGCGCCGGAAGGCACGCGGTTGCCGTCGGGTTTGCGGTAGTAGAAATTCAGCTGGAAATAGTCGAAGCCCGGAATGGCCAGGTCGAAACCCGGACCTATCAGGTAGGCGTCGACGTCGTCATCGCCGAACTCGTAGGTGGTGGCGAGCAGTACGTCTTTCACAGGCCCGAAAGACAGGTCCTGGCCCAGCAACTTGCCGGCGCTGAAACGGGGGCTGAACTCGCCGTACAGGCTGTAATTGCCGTTACCGGACCGGGCGCCGTTGTACCAACTGTTATCGACGAAAGCGAACAGGTCGCCCCAGGTCCAGGCGCTGGCATGTTCGACGGTGATGGTTTGCTGTATGGCGGGGTCGACCTTGTAATTCTTGCCATACAGGTACGTCACACTTTCGCCATGCCACAACAGTGGTCCTTGCGCATGAGCGCTGCCAGCGCCCAGCAGACCCAACATGCACAGTGATGCTCCCCAAGCGTTTTTCATGTTTTACCCATCAATCAATGTGGTGTTTATGGCGCACCGGCATTGGTCCGACAGACGTCGTGGACCGGGCGTCGAAGTTGTGGGCAGACAGCCGAGTTTGCTTCCCGAACCCGTACGGCGTACGGGCCTGTTGCGTTGGCGTCTTGCTGGCCGAAACGGGCCATACGACGCTTCTTGTTTCAGTCGCGATCGATCGCGAACGGCCCCCAGGCCTGGCGCACGGGGACCATTTCCAGGCGGTTGATGTTGATGTGAGCAGGCAGGGTGGCGACGTGGAAAATCTGTTCGGCGATATCTTCCGCGGTCAGTGGCGTGGTGCCTTGATAGACTTCGCCGGCGGCCTTCTCGTCACCTTGGGTACGTACCAGGGTGAACTCGGTTTCGGCGATACCGGGCGCCACGTCGGTGACCCGGACGCCGGTGCTCAGCAGGTCGCAGCGCAGGTTGTAGGAAAACTGTTTGACGAAGGCCTTGCTCGCACCATAAACGTGGCTGCCGGGGTAGGGGCATTCACCGGCGATCGAGCCGATGTTGATGATGCTGGCCCCGGCACCGGTTGCCAGCAACGCTGGCAGCACCGCGTGGGTAACGTTGACCAGGCCGGTCACATTGGTGTCGATCATGGTGTGCCAGTCAGCGAGATTGGCCTGTTGCGCAGGCACGGGGGCCAAGGCCAGCCCGGCGTTGTTGATCAGCGCCGTCACGCGCTGAAAGGCTGGCGGTAAACCGGCGGCGACCGCCGCGACCGCTGCAGCATCGCGCACATCCAGTGCGGCGACATGCACCGGCACCTGCGCGCCAAGCTCATCCAGCAGGGCATGCAGGCGCTCCAGGCGCCGCCCGGTGAGAATCAGCGACCAGCCGGCCTTGGCAAAACGACGGGCCGTGGCCCGCCCGAAACCGGACGTTGCGCCGGTGATGAAAACAGTACCGCTCATGTGGAAACCTCGACAGCTCAAAAATCGATAGCTCAAAAATCGGTCAACGGCGCTCTTCGCGAACGTAGGGTTCGCCCAGTGCGCCGGGTTGGCTGGCGCCTGCGCGTTTGCTGGCAGC
The DNA here is from genome assembly GCF_000761155.1 of Pseudomonas rhizosphaerae. Taxonomy (NCBI): domain Bacteria; kingdom Pseudomonadati; phylum Pseudomonadota; class Gammaproteobacteria; order Pseudomonadales; family Pseudomonadaceae; genus Pseudomonas; species Pseudomonas rhizosphaerae. Next base: position 4,302,700 of record NZ_CP009533.1, read on the forward strand.
GACCCAGATCATTACCGCCAAGGTCACGGCATACGGGGTCATCAGCATGAAATATTGCGGCAGTTGCACGCCGGCGGCGGCCAGTTGCGGAATCAGTGCCTCGATGCCGCCGAACAGCAGGGCACCGGCGAAGGCGCGCCAGGGCGACCAGCGCGCGAAGATCACTAAAGCGATGGCGATCCAGCCACGGCCACCGGTCATGTCGGCGATCCACATCTTGGTGCTGAGCACGGCAATGAATCCGCCCGCCAGTCCCATCAGTGCGCTGCCGGCCAGGATCGCCGCCAGCCGATAGCGCAGCACTGGCAAGCCGGCGGCATCGGCGGCCTGGGGGTTCTCGCCCACGGCGCGCAGTTTCAGCCCGGTGCGGGTGCGGTTGAGAAACCACACCACCGCAAAGAAGATCACCACGGTGAGGAACACCATCGGGTTCTGCCTGAACAGGCCACCCACCACCGGCAACTCGTTCAGCGGCCACAGCTCGACGGCCGTAAGTCCGCTGACCGGGCGATTGGTCCAGCCCAGCAGGGTGCCCAGCAAGCCGGTCAGGCCCTGACAGAAAAACACCAGGGCCAGCCCGGCAATCACCTGATTGATGCGCAGCACCAGCACCATCAGCGCGAACAACAGTGAGACCACGCTGGCGGCCGCCATAGCCGCGAGCAGGGACAGCCCCGGCAGGCCCAGGGCCAGTTGCATGCCGATCCCGGCCAGGGCGCCCACCAGCATCATGCCTTCGGCGCCCAGCGCCAGCACGCCGGCACGCTCGATGATGATCAAACCCAGCGCGGCGAGGGCGAAGGGCACGGCGAATTCGGGAACGCTGCTCAGCCAGTAAGTCACCAGATCCATCACTGTTCTCCCGCCTGGATGCGCCGCAAACGGTGCCGTATGAAGAAGTCCGAAGAGGCCACGCAGATCACCAGGATGGCCTGGATCAACTGCACCATCGAAAAGGGGATCTGGTAGAACACCTGCAGGTTGCGCCCGGCGACGAACAGCATCGCCACCAGCAAGGCGACGATGGCGGCAGCGAACGGGTTGTTGCGCGCCAGAAACGCGATGAGAATTCCCGAGAAACCGTAGCCTTGGTAGAACGACTGGGTCAGCCGACCTTCCTGGCCTGCGCTGACGATGAAGCCCGCGACACCGGCCAGGGCGCCGGACAGCAGCACGGTGCCGAGGATCATCCGCCGTACCGGTACCCCGACGGCGCTGGCCACGCGCGGGTTGGCATCGACGAAGCGCAGGTACAGGCCGGCGCGCGATACGCTGATGAACCACACGGCCAGGACCATGATGACCACGGCGATGACGATCGCCACGGTGTAGCCGGCGAACAGGTCGGGCAGCCGTTCGAACGGGCGGAAGGCGGGCGAGTAGGGGAAGTTGTCCCGTGGGTCTTTCCAGCTGCCGTAGAGCAGGTGCAGCAGGAAGTTGGCGGCGATGTAGTTGAGCATCAAGGTCGAAATCACTTCGTTGACCTTCAGGCGCAATTTGAGCAGGACCGGTGCCAGGGTCCAGAGCATCGCGCAGACGATGGCCGAGGCCATCATCAACGGCAGGCGCAGGGCCTCGGGGCCGATCTGGAAGATCGAGATGGCCGCCGCGCCGATCCCGCCCCAGATCATCTGGCCTTCCAGGCCCAGGTTCCAGAAACGTGCGCGAAACGCCAGGCAGCCGGCCATGCCGACCAGAATCATCGGCGCCGCCTGGAACAGCACGGCCTTGAAGTTGCCGGCATCGAGCAGCGTCTGGCCGACGAACTCTTCCAACAGTTGGTCGGCCGGCACGCCCGCCGCCACCAGAATGGCCGTGCTCAGGGCCAAGCCGACGAGCACCGCCAGGCCGATCACCAGCGCCTGGCCGCCCCAGCCCATCTGCTGGCGCAGCTCCAGGGTGTAGCGTCGGCCGAGCAGCGGTTCGCGTGAGGTCTTGAGTAGGGGTTGGGAGAGTTCAGTCATGGCTCACCATCGCTTTGCCAATGGCCTGGCGGTCGGCCGGGCAGTCGAATTCGGCGACGATGCGGCCGCCATTCATCACGCCGATGCGATCGGCCAGGGCCAGCACTTCGTCCAGGTCTTCGCTGATCACCAGTACCGCCGCCCCGGCATCGCGCGCGGCGCGCAGGCGTGCGTGCACCGCCTGGGTGGCGCGCACATCCAGGCCGCGGCTGGGGCTGTGCACCAGGATCAGCCGTGGATTGCGGCTGAACTCTCGTGCGATCACCAGTTTCTGGGCATTGCCGCCGGACAGCAGCGCGGCTTTCTGCTGCAGCGAGCGCACACCCTGGACATCGAAGTCGGCCACCGCCTGGGCGGCGTCTTCCAGCAGCCGTTGGCCGCGCAGGCGCAGGAAAGAGCCGTAGCGGCCATCGTGCAGTTGGCCGATGGCGAAGTTCTCCGCCACCGACAGCGAGCCGGCCAGCGCCGCGCCGTACCGGTCGGCGGGGATGGCGGCGATGCGCAAGGTTCGACGTTGCGCGGCGCTGGCCTTGCGCAGGTCACCGAAGGACGCCAGGTGGATGCCGCCCTCGGTGGGTTGTTCGAGGCCCATCAGGGCATTGGCCAATTCGCCCTGGCCGTTGCCACCGACCCCGGCGATGCCATAGATCTGCCCGGCGTGGAGCGTCATGTCGACGCCCTTCAGCCCGCCGGTGCCGGCCACGCTGGTGAGGTTGCTGACCCGCAGCAACGCTTCGCCCGGCGCTGCCGGCAGGGTCGGGCTAAGCGCTGCCGATTCGCCGACGGTGAGGCGCACCAGCTCCTCGACGCTGACGCCCTGCGGGTCGAGGGTTTTGATCGTGCGGCCGCCGCGCATGACCGTGACCCGGTCAGCGTAGCGTTTCACATCGGCCATCTTGTGGGTGACCAGCACCACGGTGGCGCCCTGGCGGGCGAAGGACTGCACCGTGCTCAATAGGCGCTCGGCCTCCTGGTCGGTGAGCACCGCAGTGGGCTCGTCGAGAATCAGGATGCGCGCGCCAGCCAGCAGCACCTTGAGAATCTCCACGCGCTGCTGCTCGGCCACCGACAGGGTTTCCACCACCTGGCGCGGATCGAGGACGAAGCCCAGCTCTAGCGCCTTGCTGGCGATGGTTTGCTCAAGCGCTTTGAGCCGCTTGCGATAGCTGCCTTCACCCGGTTGCTCGGGCAGGCCGAGCAGGATGTTCTGCGCCACGGTGAAGGGGCGCACCAGCTTGAAGTGCTGGTGAACCATGCCGATGCGATACCGGCTGGCATCCTTGGGGCTGTGCAGCCGCACGCTGTTGTCGTCGATCAGCACGCTGCCGGTTTCCGGCGCATACAGGCCGGCGGCAATGTTCATCAGCGACGACTTGCCAGCACCGTTCTCGCCGAGCAGGGCATGCACCTCACCCCAGCGCGCGCTGAAGTCGGCATCGCTGAGCGCCTTGAAGCCGTCGAACGATTTGCTGATACCGGTGAGTTGGAGCGCGTTGGCCTGGCTCATTGCTGGGTCATCACGCCTTTGACGAACCAGTCCATTTTCCACAGCTCCGGATCGCTCATGACCTGGCCTGGAGCAAGCCGCTGCTGGCCATCACGGTCAGCCATGGGCCCGGTATAGAGCGTCTTGGTGCCGGCCAGCAGCTCGGCCCGCGCGGCGTCGATCTTGGCTCGGTTCTCGGGGCTGATCACGGCGTCCTGGGTCAGGCTGATGTCGGTGCCGCCCTGCTGCATCGACAGCAAGGCGCCATTGGCCTGGGGAACCCAGTTGCCGGCCATGATCTTCTTCACTTCAGGGGTGAGGAAACGGTCCCACACCCACATCGACGAGCACACGGTGGCCTTGGGCGCGAACTCGCTCAGGTCCCGGTGGTGACCGGTGCCATGAATGCCGCGCTCCTGGGCGACGATCTGCGGCGTAGGGCTGTCCACGTGCTGGCCAATCACGTCGACGCCGTTGTCGATCAGCGCCATGGTGGCAGCGCGTTCCTTGACCGGGTCGTTCCAGGCGCCGGTGTAGATGACCGTGACCGTGGCCGCAGGGTTGATTTGCTGCGCGCCCAGTTCGTACGCGTTGATGGTCCAGTTGACCTGGCCGAAGGGGTTGGCGGCCACGAAGCCCAGCTTGCCCGACTTCGACGTCGCGCCCGCCGCCATGCCGCACAGGTACTGGCTTTCGTAGGTACGGCCGTAGAAGGACTCGAGGTTCGCGGCGTTGGTGGTGCCCGAACCGTTGAGGAAGGCCACGTCGGGGTATTTCTTCGCCAACGCCAGGAAGGTGTCGGAATAGCCGAACGCCGTGCCGATGATGATGTTGGCGCCGCGAGCGATCAGGCGGTCGACCACCGGCGTGATGGCCGCGGCGTTTTCGGGAACGCTCTCGACGTACTGGATCTTCTGATCCAGGCTCTTTTCCAGCTTGATGCGGGCTTCGTCGAATGCCTGGGTCCAGCCACCGTCGTTGCGCGGGCTGATGTAGACCATGGCGATCTTGGCCGGGCCCTTGAGGGTCAATCCCTCGGCGTAGGCAGCAGTGCCTGTCCCACAGGCCGAAGCGGCAAGCAACATTCCCGGTAGCAGTGTCTTGATCATGAGGCGCCTTCCTGAAATATGAGCGTGGTGCAGCAGGACGCTGCCATGGCCAGGAAACCGCCCTTAGCCGCCCGGAGCTCGAAAGCAGCATCCGTGCCATATCAGGAAAACGCTTGGATAACAGAGTGTTGGGCAATATCAGGTGCTTAATTCAGATCAACTGGTCCGAACTAGAGCACTTGGTTTGTGCGCTCGGCACGATTAGAGGGCATTCACGCAGGTCTCGGCCGCACGCCATCGAGTATCAAACCGCGCAACCCCACCAGGACCTCTTCGAAAAACTGCGGATCGTGCAGGGTCTTGCCGGTCACGGCCTCGACCTGGGTGCGGAAGTCGGCGTAATGCTGGGTGGTTGCCCACAGCGAGAAAATGAAGTGGTGCGGGTTGACCGGCGCCAACTGGCCCGTCGCGATCCAGTGCTCGATCACGGCCACCTTGGTGTCGACGGTTTCGCGCAACGGTTGCTGCAATTCGCTGAGCATCAGCGGCGCACCCTGCATGATCTCCATGCAGAACAGACGCGACTCTGCCGCGTGATCGCGGGACAGTTCGAGCTTGGCCTTGATATAGGCGCCGATCGCTTCGACCGGGTTCTTGTCGGCGGTGAAGTACTGCAAGGGGCTCAGCCAGACTTCCAGCAACTGCCTGAGCACGCTCAGGTAGAGATCGTCCTTGCTGGAAAAGTAGTACAGCAGGTTGGTCTTGGAGACGTCGGCCCGAGTGGCCACCTGGTCGAGGCTGCTGCCGTGCAGGCCATAGCGGGAGAACACATCCAGCGCGGCGCCCAGTATCGCGGTGCGTTTGCTTTCCATCAGTTGCAACCGGCGCTTGAGTGCCGCAGCGCTCGGCTCTCGGGTCGCCTTGACCACAGGCTTGGGCTTGACGTTGCGTGCGCGCTTGGCACGGGGCTTGTCAGCGGGGGGCTGTTCTTTCACGCGACTGGGACCTGCAGCGGGAGGTAGGAGGCCATGATAACGGGCGAATGTCCGCTGACGATACAGGCACGGGGACGTTGTGCATCGTTTTGCACCACGACGCGGAAAATCGCACAAACCAAGTGCTCTACTTCGGACCAGTTGGTCCGACAAATCATGCATGTTGTTTGCAACCTGTTGAAAGTAAAGCGTTAACCAAACATGGCCTGATCCCTGCTAAGTGTCTTTCATGCGCAACCTGTCCGGTGCGTAACGATCATCACTCAGAAAGGGAACCACATGGATATCGGTGTTTTCACTCCTATTGGCAACAACGGCTGGCTGATTTCCGAAAACGCGCCGCAGTACTTGCCCACCTTCGAATTGAACAAGCAGATCGTGCAGAAGGCCGAGCACTACGGCTTCGACTTCGCGCTGTCGATGATCAAGTTGCGTGGCTTCGGCGGCAAGACGGAATTCTGGGAACACAACATGGAATCCTTCACGCTGATGGCCGGCCTTGCCGCCGTCACCAGCAAGATCCAGTTGTTCGCCACGGTCGCCACGCTGACCATTCCACCTGCCATCACCGCGCGCATGGCGGCGACCATCGACTCGATTTCCAACGGCCGCTTCGGGGTCAACCTGGTGACCGGCTGGCAGAAACCGGAGTACGAGCAGATGGGCCTGTGGCCCGGCGATGAATTCTTCGGCACCCGCTATCAGTACCTGGGCGAATACGCGCAGGTACTGCGCGACCTGTGGAGCACCGGGCGCAGCGATTTCAAGGGTGAACATTTCACCATGCAGGACTGCCGTGTCAGCCCGCGTCCGCAGGCCGACATGAAGCTCATCTGCGCCGGCCAGAGCGAGGCGGGCATGGCCTTCTCGGCGCAGTACGCCGACTACAACTTCTGCTTCGGCAAAGGCGTGAACACCCCGACCGCGTTCGCGCCCACGGCCCAGGCGCTGCTCGAAGCCAACAAGAAGACCGGGCGCCACGTGACCTCCTGCGTGCTGTTCATGATCATCGCCGCCGACACCGACGAAGCCGCCCGCGCGCGCTGGGAGCACATCAAGGCCGGCGCCGATCAGGAAGCCATCGCCTGGCTGGGCGAGAAGGGCTCGGCAGACAAGGGCGCAAGCTCCAACCTGCGGCAGATGGCAGACCCTACCTCGGCGGTCAACATCAACATGGGCACCCTGGTCGGTTCCTGGGCCAGCGTGGCGCGCATGCTCGACGAAGTCGCCAGCGTGCCGGGCACCCAGGGCGTGATGCTGACGTTCGATGATTTCGTGCAAGGCATCGAAGACTTCGGCCGCAAGATCCAGCCGCTGATGAGCAGCCGCCAGCACGTGATGCCCACTTTGGAGGCCGTATGATGAATTTGCCCGTGAACGTCGCCGGTGTGTCCCTGCCGCAGGACGCGCACCCCGCCCGTGAACTTCCCGCCCGCCCCGAAGCCCTGCGCATGAAGGCCAGCGAAACCGCGCTGGTGGTGGTCGACATGCAGAACGCGTACGCCACTTTGGGCGGCTACCTGGACCTGGCCGGCTTCGATGTATCGAGCACAGGCCCGGTGATCGCGGCCATCGAGAAAGCCCTCGTGGCAGCGCGCGCGGCAGGTATTTCGGTGATCTTCCTGCAGAACGGCTGGGATGCCGACTACGTCGAGGCGGGCGGGCCCGGCTCCCCCAACTGGCACAAGTCCAATGCCCTGAAAACCATGCGCAAGCGCCCCGAGTTGCAAGGCCAGCTGCTGGCCAAGGGCGGTTGGGACTATGCCCTGGTCGATCAGCTCAAGCCCCAGCCCGGCGATATCGTGGTCCCGAAAACCCGCTACAGCGCGTTCTTCAACTCCACGTTCGACAGCACCCTGCGCGCTCGCGGCATCCGCAACCTGGTGTTCACCGGCATCGCCACCAATGTCTGCGTGGAGTCGACCCTGCGCGACGGTTTCCATCTGGAGTATTTCGGCGTGGTGCTGGCGGACGCCACCCACCAGGCCGGGCCGGCGTTCGCGCAGCAGGCAGCGCTGTTCAACATCGAAACCTTCTTCGGCTGGGTCTCCAGCGTCGACGACTTCTGCACCACCTTCGCCCCTGTCGGGGCTGTTTCCTGAGGATGCACAGATGAGCAAACGATCGATTATCCCAGCCGGCACCGGCAAGCCCCTGGCCCCTTTCGTTCCGGGTTCCATGGCCGATGGCGTGCTGTACGTGTCGGGCACGTTGCCATTCGACAAGGACAACAATGTGGTGCACGTGGGCGACGCGACGGCGCAGACCCGCCATGTGCTGGAGATCATCAAGGGCGTGGTCGAAGCGGCCGGCGGCACCTTGGATGACGTGACCTTCAACATGATCATGATCCGTGACTGGGCCGACTACGCCCAGGTCAACGAGGTGTACGCCGAGTACTTCGCCGGCGAGAAGCCTGCGCGCTATTGCATCCAGTGCGGCTTGGTCAAACCTGACGCGCTGATCGAAATCGCCAGCATTGCGCACATCGGCTGACACTCACTGCGGAGGTTTGCATGTACCACGCCCTACACGGTCGGCTGGATGCCGACGCACCCACCCTGGTACTGAGTTCGGGGCTCGGCGGTTCGGCCGGGTTCTGGGCCGGCGACCTGGCGGCGCTCGGCGAGCATTTTCGCGTCGTGACCTACGATCATGCCGGCACCGGACGCAGCCCTGCGCAATTGCCCGAGGGCTACAGCATCGAGCATATGGCCGAAGAACTGCTGGGGCTACTCGACGAACTCGGGATCGAGCGCTGCCATTTCATGGGCCATGCCCTCGGTGGCCTGGTTGGATTGGCGCTGGCCGCGCTGCAGCCCCAGCGCTTGAGCAGCCTGGTGCTGATCAATGCCTGGAGCAGCCCCAATCCACACAGTGCGCGCTGTTTTGCCGTGCGCAAGAACCTGTTGCGTAACAGTGGCGCCGAGGCCTACGTGCAGGCGCAGGCGTTGTTCCTGTACCCGGCCGACTGGATTGCCAGCAACGGTGCGCGCCTGGCCGCAGACGAGGCCCATGCGCTGGCGCATTTCCCCAGCCATGACAATCTGCTGCGGCGGATCAACGCGCTGGAAACCTTCGACATCGAATCGCGCCTGGCGGGCATCGACACGCCTGCGCTGGTGATCGCCAACCGTGACGACATGCTGGTGCCCTGGCAGCGTTCCCGGCACTTGGCCGAGCACTTGCCCAACGCCAAATTGGTGGTGCTCGAATACGGCGGACACGCCTCGAGCGTCAGCGACCCACAACCCTTTCATCACGCTGTGCTGGACTACTTTCAAGGACTCTCACTATGAACGTGCCCCATTCGATTCCCGTCGAGCGTCAAGCCTTCCGCGATGCCATGGCAGGGCTAGCCGCTGCGGTGAACGTGATCACCACCGACGGCCCCCACGGGCGGGCGGGATTCACCGCCACGGCGGTGTGCAGCGTGACCGATCAGCCACCGACGCTGCTGGTGTGCATCAATCGCGGGGCTTCGGTGTACGAGTCTTTCACAGGCAACGGCATGGTGTGCGTGAACACCCTGGGCAATGGCCAGCAAGCCCTGTCCAACGCCTTCGGCGGCAAGACTGCTCAAGAGGAGCGCTTTGCAACGGGTCACTGGAGCCAGGGGGTGACCGGCGCGCCGATTCTGGAGGGTGCCAAGCTGTCCTTCGATTGCCGGATCACCAGCAGCACCAGCGTCGGCACCCACGACATTCTCATCTGCGAGGTGCTGGACATTCGCCAGCAGAACGAAGCCGATGTGCTGGTCTATTTCGCTCGCCGCTACCACGAACTGGCGGGTACTCAAGCCAGCGTGTGAGTGGCGCGGTCAGTCAGTCAGGCTTGCTCATCAGCATGAACAGGCGGAACAGCACGACGGTGGGCAGCAACTGCAGAAAGCTGTTGACGCTGTCGACCAGCAGCCGCACCGGCGTGGGCTGGGCGTCGCTCCAGGCCATGGCACTGAGGCCGTCGAGCAGCCACAGTGGGATCATGATCGACAGCAGGGTGAACAGGATGGGCCAGAACTTGCCCTTGGTCATGTCGAAGCTTTCGCGCATGGCCTGCAGCGGGGTGAGGTTGCGCAGTACCAGCAGGTATTCGGCGAACGACAGCTTGATCATCAGGTACAGCCCCGGCAACACGAACAACCACATGCCGAACATGATCAGCAGGGTGCTGATGGCCGCCATGAGGGCGAAGCGCGGCCACAGGTGCAGGGCCTGGCTGAGCAGGTGCCGGCCCTGGGGTTCATAGCCATCGGTGCGGGCATCGAGGAACAGGATCAGCGCCGCGGTGTACAACGGATAGAACAGCAGGCCCACGGCGACGTCGTACATGACCGTGACGTCGGCGCTGCTGGCCTGGGTCACCAGTTCGCGTACCAGGGTCTCGCAGACCACCAGTGGCAGGCACAGGCGAATGATCGCCCACAGGTTGATGCGGAAGAAATAGAACGAGTCGCGCAATACGATCAGCGGGTTCATGGGGCCGGGTCACAGGTCAAAAAGCAGGTCGACACTTTAGCCGATGGTGGCGCTTTTCAACACCCGCTCGGCGCGTCGTGGAATGTGGCGGCGGGCACGGGTGAACAAATTTTAATCGCGGCCGGTCATTGAAAGACGGGGCACCAGCCCCATCATTGATGCAGAACCGACGCGTTGTGCGCCGGCATCCCCATTCTTGTGGGCAATCGAACGAGGTCGCCATGAACACTGATGAACAAAGCCTGATCGACGGTCTGTTCACCCGCCTCCAGCAGGCCGAAAAAGAGGGCAGTGCGCGCGATGTGCAGGCCGACGAGCGCATCAAAGGGCATGTCTCCGCCCAGCCCGCCGCGCCCTATTACATGGCCCAGGCGATCCTGGTCCAGGAAGCGGCGATCAAGCGCTTGAGCGAGCAGAACCAGCAGTTGCAGACCGAGTTGCAACAGGCGCGCAGTCAACCTGCTCCAGCGCAGCAGGGCGGTGGTGGTTTTCTGTCGAGCATTTTCGGCGGCGGCAACCGCGACGCGCAGCAACCGGCGCGGGCGCTGCAGCCACAGGGCAACGGCTGGCGCGAACCGGCCCGCCAGGCGCCGGCGTACCAGCCGCCACCACAGCAGAACTATGCTGCCCCGGGTGCTCAGGCGCCAGCAGGTGGCGGCTTCATGCGGGGCGCGTTGCAGACGGCTGCCGGTGTTGCCGGCGGTGTGATGCTGGCGCAGGGCATCAGCAGCCTGTTTCACCACGACAACCCGCAGGAGATCGTCGAGGTGATCAAGGAAGAACCGGCCCAGGCCAGCGACAGCGGTGGCTGGAACGACAGCGGTGACGCCCAGCAGGTGAGCAATGACAGCTGGAACGACCAGGGCGGGTTGGCGGATGCCGGTTATGACAGCAGCGGCGACAGTGGCTTCTTTTCCGACGATGATGATTTTGTGTAAGGCCTGAGGGCCATTCGCGGGCAGAGGGCTCGCCGTCCTGCCTTTACATTGTGCGGTGGAGCTTATGGCCTCTTCGCGGGCAGAGCCCGCTCCCACAAAGGCTGGCATAACTCTGTGGGAGCGGGTCTCTGCCCGCGAAGAAGCCGGCACTGACACCCCTCCTTACAGGACACCACAAATTGTGGGAGCGGGGCGGGCGGCGAGCCCTCTGCCCGCGAAGAGGCCGGCATAGTCACCCCCCTCACACATGGCACAACCCTGTGGGAGCGGGTCTCTGCCCGCGAAGAGGCCGGCACTGACAACCCATCCTCGCCCCAACACTGGCATACTGGCTCTCCAGAAGCTCAGGCGCCCAGCGCGACGAGGAAGTGCGGTGAAGAAGATCGCGGTGTTCGCCGATGTACAGAACCTTTACTACACCGTGCGCCAGGCCTACGGCTGTCATTTCAACTATGCCGCACTGTGGGCCGACATCGGCCAGCGCGGGCAGATCGTCGAGGCCTATGCCTACGCCATCGACCGTGGCGACAGCAAGCAGCAGCAGTTCCAGCAGATCCTGCGCAACCTCGGCTTCACGGTCAAACTCAAGCCCTACATCCAGCGCAGCGACGGCTCGGCCAAGGGCGACTGGGATGTGGGCATCACCATCGATATCATGGACGCCGCCGATCACGTCGACGAGATCGTGCTCGCCTCGGGCGATGGCGACTTCGACCTGCTGCTCGACCGCATCATCGGCAAGCATGGCGTCGAGGCCGTGGCCTATGGAGTGCCCGGCCTGACCGCCAACTCACTGATCCGCGCCGCCACCCGCTACGTGCCCATCGAAGGTGCGTTGCTGCTGAAGAATTGAGGTTTCACCGCTTTGGAACGCATTGCTGTCATCGACTTCGAAACCACCGGCATCTCGCCGAACATGGGTTGCCGCGCCACGGAAATCGCCGTGGTCATGCTTGAGCGCGGCGAAATCGTCGGGCGCTATCAGAGCCTGATGAACGCCGGCCTGCCCGTGCCTGGCTTCGTTGCCAGCCTGACCGGCATCACCACGGCCATGGTGCGCAAGGCGCCGCCGGCGGCCGAGGTCATGGCCGAAGTGGCCGAGTTCGTTGGCAGCACGCCGTTGCTGGCGCACAACGCCTCTTTCGACCAGAAGTTCTGGGATCACGAGCTGAGCCTGCTGCGCCGCGAGCGGGTGCAGAGCTTTGCCTGCTCGATGCTGATGGCCCGGCGCCTGTTCCCCGGCGCACCGAATCACAAGCTGGGCACCTTGACCCAGTGGGCGAAACTGCCGCACACCGGCCAGGCTCACCGGGCCATGGCCGATGCCGAGATGGCCGCCAACCTGACCCAGCACCTGGCGCTGGAGCTGCGCGAACGGCACGGGCTGGCCGAGGTGTCCCACGGGTTGTTCTGCAAGTTGCAGAAAGTGCCAATGGCGAAGATGCGCGAGGCGTTGCAGAAGCATCGGTTGGGGTAGAGCGGGAGGGCCTCTTCGCGAGCAGAGGGCTCGCCGCTTGCCCCGGTTACACCAGGAAAGAATAAAAACACACCATGGACGACCTTTGAAATGCCTGCCCAATCCCGTTTCCCCTTGTTGCTCATCGGCGCCTTTCTGGCCCTGTACTTCGTCTGGGGTTCGACCTACCTGTTCATTCGTATCGGTGTCGAGTCGTGGCCGCCGTTGCTGATGGCCGGGGTGCGCTTTCTCATCGCTGGGACGATTCTCTATGCCTTCCTGCGCCTGCGTGGCGCGCCCAACCCGACCTGGCCGCAGTGGCGCGCGGCCGGGTGCGTGGGGATCCTGTTGCTCAGTTGCGGCAACGGCGGCGTGACGGTCGCCGAACATGCGGGCGTATCGTCTGGCGTCGCGGCGCTGGCTGTGGCCACCGTGCCGTTGTTCACCCTGTTCTTCGGTCTGTTCCGCGGCCAGCGCAACACCCGCCTGGAGTGGGCCGGCATCGTTCTGGGGTTGGTCGGTATCGGCCTGCTCAACCTGGGCTCAAACCTGCAGGCGAGCCCGTTGGGCGCAGCGCTGCTGATCTTCGCCGCGGCCGCCTGGGCCTTCGGCTCGGTCTGGAGCCGCAGCCTGCCCTTGCCCCAGGGCGCCATGGCTGCGGCGGCGGAAATGCTCATCGGCGGCGCGGTGCTGCTGCTGGGCAGCCTGATCTCGGGCGAGCGCATGCAGCAATGGCCCACGCCTGCGGGCTGGGGCGCGCTGGCCTACCTTGTGTGCTTCGGCTCGATCCTGGCCTTCAGTGCCTACATGTACCTGCTCAAGCATGTGCGCCCGGCGGCGGCCACCAGCTATGCCTACGTCAACCCGGCGGTAGCCGTACTGCTGGGCATCCTGTTCGCCGGCGAGCACATCGGCGTCGAGGAATGCGTGGCCATGGCGGTGATCATCGGCGCGGTGGTGTTGATCGGCGTGCCGCAATGGCGCAAGGCGAAAGCCTAGCCAACAAGGTAAACTGCCGGCCATTGCGAAACATCTTCTGACGGTAGACCCATGACATTCGCCACCCTTGGCCTGATCGAACCCCTGCAACGCGCCCTTGAAACGCTTGGCTACCAGACGCCGACCCCGGTGCAGGCGCAGGCCATTCCCGCAGTGCTGGCGGGTCGCGACCTGATGGCCGCCGCCCAGACCGGCACTGGCAAGACCGCCGGTTTTGCCTTGCCGTTGCTGCAGTTGCTGGCCATGGAAGGGCCCAAGGTGGCAAGCAACTCGGTGCGTGCCCTGGTGCTGTGCCCCACGCGCGAGCTGGCCGAGCAGGTTCACGCCAATATCGTCGAGTACGGCGAGCACCTGCCGTTGAGCACCTATGCGGTGTACGGCGGCGTGAGCATCAATCCGCAGATGATGAAACTGCGCAAGGGCGTCGATCTGCTGGTCGCCACACCGGGGCGCCTGCTCGATCTGTACCGACAGAACGCGGTCAAGTTCTCCCAGTTGCAGACCCTGGTGCTGGACGAGGCCGACCGCATGCTCGACCTGGGCTTTTCCGAGGAGCTGCGGGATATCTACGCGGCCCTACCGAAGAAGCGCCAGACCTTGCTGTTCTCGGCGACCTTTTCCGATTCCATCCGCCTGCTTGCCGGGCAGATGCTCAACGACCCGCTGAGCATCGAAGTCAGCCCGCGCAACGTCGCCGCCAGCTCGGTGCAGCAGTGGATCGTCCCGGTGGACAAGAAGCGCAAGGCGGAGCTGTTCTGCCATCTGCTGAAGAAGCAGCGCTGGAAGCAGGTGCTGGTGTTCGCCAAGACTCGTAACGGCGTGGACGCGCTGGTCGAGAAGCTGCAGGGTCTGGGCATCAACGCCGACGGCATCCACGGCGACAAGCCCCAGGCCACGCGCCAGCGTGCGCTGGATCGCTTCAAGGCTTCAGAGGTGCAGATCCTGGTGGCCACCGATGTCGCCGCGCGCGGGCTGGACATCGACGATTTGCCCCTGGTGGTCAACTTCGACCTGCCGATCGTGGCCGAAGACTACATTCATCGCATCGGCCGTACCGGCCGGGCGGGGGCCACGGGGGAAGCGATCTCGCTGGTCTGCGCCGACGAAGTGCAGTTGCTGTCGGCCATTGAGACACTGACCCGGCAGACGTTGAAGCGCGTCGACGAACCGGACTTCGTGCCTGACCACCGAGTGCCGGACACCGATGCCAGCGGTCAGGTGGTGAAGAAGCCGAAAAAACCGAAGAAGCCCAAGGTCAGCGGTAGCAAGAAGAACCTGGGTAAGTGGGTCGACAGCGGTGATTCACCGGTGGATGCGACTCCTGTGGTCAAGCCGGTGCGCAAGGTGCCGGTGTTCAATACAGGGCCGCGCAAGCGTAAGCCTTGAGTATGTGGGGGGCTTGAGGGCCTCTTCGCGGGCAGAGGGCTCGCCGCCCGCCCCGATCCCACAGGGTTGCGCCGGACTATGTGGGAGCGGGCTCTGCCCGCGAAGAGGCCCCTGAGGCAAACACTATTCCCGCGCCAACCACTCCAGAACGCCATGCGCCGCCCGCCGCCCGCTGGCGAAACAGGCCGTCAGCAGATAGCCCCCGGTTGGCGCTTCCCAGTCCAGCATTTCACCCGCACAGAACGTACCCGGCACATCTTTAAGCATCAGTTGCCGATCCAGCCCCTGCAAGTCCACCCCGCCCGCTGTACTGATCGCTTCATCCAGCGGCCTGGCACGAACTAGTGTCAACGGCAACGCCTTGATCGCCAGGGTCAGTGCATCGAGGTCGGCGAAGGTCGGCGCATCGGTCAGTTCACGCAGCAGACCGGCTTTCACGCCTTCCAGGCCCAGTTGCCCCTGCAGGTGCCGGGCCATGGACTTGGATCCCCGTGGTTTGTGCAACGCCGCACGGACTTTATCCACAGGCCGATCCGGCAGCAGGTCGAGATACACGGTCGCTTTTCCCGTGCGGTTGATCGCCTCGCGAATCCCGGCTGACAGTGCATACACCAGGCTGCCTTCCACACCGGTTTCAGTCAGCACGAACTCGCCAGTGCGCAACGGCTCGCCAGCCAGCCCGAGGGCGACGTTCTTCAGCGGTGCACCGGCGAATTTCTCCTGCAACACCGCGCTCCAGCCCGGGACCTCGAAGCCGCAGTTGGAGGGTTGCAGCGGCTTGATCGGTACACCGCGCCCTTGCAGCCACGGCACCCAGGCGCCGTCGGAACCCAGCCGCGCCCAACTGGCACCACCCAACGCCAGCACTGTGGCAGCGGGCTGCACAGCCCATTCGCCTTCCGGACCGCTGATGCGCAAGCTGCCATCATCGTTCCATCCCAGCCAGCGGTGCCGGGTGTGGATAACTACACCGGCCTCACGCAGGCGCTTGAGCCAGGCACGCAGCAGCGGTGCAGCCTTCATGTCGGTGGGAAACACCCGCCCGGAGGTGCCGACGAAAGTCTGGATGCCCAGCCCGTGAATCCATTCGCGCAGCCGTGGGCCATCGAATGGAGCCAGCCATTCCCCCACTGCTTGCGCGCGTTCGGCGTAGCGAGCGACGAAGGCGGGCTGGGGCTCGGAATGGGTGATGTTCATGCCACCGACGCCAGCGAGCAGGAATTTGCGGCCCACCGAGGGCATGCCGTCGTAGACGTCGACAGCCACGCCGGCCAGGCTCAGCACTTCGGCGGCCATCAGGCCCGCCGGGCCGCCGCCGATCACGGCAACGCGAGTGGAAGAAGAGTGCATGGAAACGGATCGACAGAGAAAGAGGGCGAATTCTACACGGCCCGTTCCGGTCCTGTATTCACGCGTGCCACTGATCAAAATTTGATCGACGCTCTGAAAGCCTTGCTGCATGCCGCCTGTAGCCTGTTTTGCGCAGGTTATCCACATGCGGCTGCACAGGGGATGTGAGTAACTCGCGTAATGTGTGCAAAAACGGCCTGCAAAGCTGATCAAAAAATGATCGCATCGCGCAAACCCCCGGCTACGCGGGCCGTCAGCCGCTTATGCGCAGATTATCCACAGGCGGTTGCACAGCCAATGTGTGTAACTTATCCACTGGCTGCCGCGATGTGCATAACTCACACGGTCAGGAAAAACACCATCAGCAAAGGTCCGATCACGGTCAACAGAAACCCGCTGACCAGCGCCACGGGCAGCAATTCGGGCGGGCACTTCTGCTTGACGATCGGCAAAGTCGAATCCAGCGACGTGGCGCCGCCCGCGGCGATGCATTGCAAGGGTCGCCGGGCACCCAGGCTGTACAGCAAACCGATGGCGAGGATCTCGCGAAACAGGTCGGTCAACAGGGCCATGGCGCCGAACGCTTCACCGGCATGATGGCCCACCATCACTCCGGACAGGGTGAACCAGCCGAAGCCACTGGACAGCGCCAGGGAGATAGCCAACGGCTGGCCGGTGGCCCAAGCCGCCAGCAGGCCGCCGAGCAGCGAACCGATCACCACCATGGCGGGAATCTTCAAGGTGCGCAGCGAGTACCACGACGGGTCGGGCCTGACCCCGTAGAGGTCCAGCCCGACCAGCACGATCAGTACATAGAGGAAGTAGCTGGTCGAAGGCCAGCCAAACCCCGAGCCGTCGGCCGCGCCCCACAGGTGATACATGCCAACGCCCAGGGCCAGGGCCAGCAGGGCGATCAGGCATTCCTTGAGCGGCGGGATGATGCCTGCCAGCCCTTGGCGGTCCGACGTCGGGCGTACCACGGTGGCATTGGCACCCCACGACAGCAGCAACCACGGCACGGCGGTCGTGAGCAGGGCGAAGACCAGTGCGGTGAGCGCCGATTCACGCGCCGAGTTCAGGGCGCCCAGGACGTTGCCGAATTCGTAGCCGATGGAGAACAGCAGCAGCCAGATGAACGGGGTGATCAGCTTCACCAGGCGCCGGCGCAGTTCGGGGCTGATGAAGATTGCCAGCACCCAGCCGCCGGCCAGTGCCAGCAGGATGGGCAGGAGTGAAGCTACTATCGAGAGCATTGTCGCAAGCCTTGTCGAAAATCCATGGAGTGCCTGTGTGCCGAAGGCCGGCATTATTCCAGATGCGCGACCCGTCTGGCTGGGCTTTTTCCATGTCGCGGCACCCGGGCCAGGACCCGGTGCCGCCTGCTGCCGTCGGACCGGCAGCCATCGCTCAGTCGTCGGTCTGGATACGCCCGATCAGGGCGCCTGCCTCGAAGTAGTCACCGGCTTGCTGGCCAATCTGCACGCGACCTGCACAGGGCGCCAGCACCGAGGTTTCCATCTTCATCGCTTCCACCACGGCCACCACCTGCCCGCTGGAAACGTCGGCACCGTCTTCCACTACCCAGGTGTGCAGGTTACCCGCCACTGGAGTAAGCAGCGCCTGGGCGTCCACCTCTGCCGCAGCCGAAGCTTGTGCCTGGGCAGCGGGTGCCGCGTCCAGGCTCATGCCACGCAGCAATGCAGCAGGTAGACCAAGCGCGTGGCGCTTGCCGTCGATCTCGACGAAGGTGCGCAGGATGTCCGCGTCGGCCACCGGTTCAGCCCGCGGCGCCAGGGTGATGGATTCGGCGAAGTCGGTTTCGATCCAGCGCGTGTGCACGGCGAAGCGCTCGGGGGCGGTGAAATCCGCGTGATCCATCACGGCGCGATGAAACGGCAGCACCGAGGCGATGCCTTTGATGTGAAACTCGGCCAAGGCGCGTCGGGCGCGGGCAATGGCCTGCTCACGGGTGGCGCCGGTGACGATGAGCTTGGCCATCATCGAGTCGAAGTGGCTGGGCACGCTCGACCCGCTGACCACACCGCTGTCCAGGCGCACGCCGGGGCCGAATGGCGGAAGGAACTCACCGATCTGGCCGGGTGTGGGCAGGAAGCCCTTGCCCGGGTCTTCGGCGTTGATGCGGAATTCGAAGCTGTGGCCTCGCGGCACGGGCGTTTCGGTGAACGACAGCGGCAAGCCGTCGGCGATCCGCAGTTGCTCGATCACCAGGTCCACGCCAGTGGTTTCTTCGGTGACCGGGTGTTCGACCTGCAGGCGCGTGTTCACCTCCAGGAACGACAGGGTGCCATCCTGGCTGAGCAGGAACTCGACCGTACCGGCACCGACGTACCCGGCCTTGGCGCAGATGTCGCGGGCTGCCTGGTGGATACGCTCGCGCTGCTGTTCACTGATGAACGGCGCGGGCGCCTCTTCCACCAGCTTCTGGTTGCGGCGTTGTAGGGAGCAGTCGCGCGTGCCCACGACCACGACCTGGCCGTGCTGGTCGGCCAGGATCTGCGCTTCGATGTGCCGCGGGCGGTCGAGAAACTGTTCGACGTAGCATTCACCGCGGCCGAAGGCGGCCTCGGCCTCGCGTACCGCCGAGGCGAACAGCTCCGTCACTTCGTCCAGACGCCAGGCGACTTTCATGCCGCGTCCGCCACCGCCGAACGCGGCCTTGATGGCGATCGGCAGGCCGTGCTGCTCGGCGAAGGCCAGCACCTCCTCGGCGCTTTCCACCGGCCCCGGCGTACCGGCCACCAGAGGTGCACCCACGGCCTGGGCGATCTTGCGGGCTTCGACCTTGTCGCCCAACACGTCGATGGTCTCGGGGTTGGGGCCGACCCAGATCAGCCCGGCCTCGATGACCGCGCGGGCGAAATCGGCCCGCTCCGAGAGGAAGCCATAGCCGGGGTGCACGGCATCGGCGCCGCTGCGCTTGGCCACGGCCAGCAACTTCTCGATGTTCAGGTAGGTTTCGGCAGGTCGCTGGCCGTCGAGCCCATAGGCTTCGTCGGCGTGGCGCACGTGCAAGGCGTCGATGTCGGCATCGGCATACACCGCCACGCACTGCACGCCGTGGTCGCGGCAGGCACGGGCGATGCGCACGGCGATCTCGCCGCGGTTGGCAATCAGGAGCTTTTTCATGGAAGTCTTTCCACATCGGCAGGTGAAGAGGGGGCTGGCACGGTGGCGTCTATTTCTTCGAAGGGGGCCACCGGGTTGAAGCGAATCCAGGCGTTGACCGGTATCTGTCCTGCCAGATCGAGATGATAGTTGGCGACCACGGCAATCACCGGGTAGCCGCCGGTCAGCGGGTGGTCGGCGAGGAATAGCACGGGCTGGCCGCTGGCGGGCACCTGGATCGCGCCCACGGCGGTGCCTTCGCTGGGCAGTTCCTGGTGATTGCTACGCTCCAGCGGCGTTTCACCGGCCAGGCGAATGCCGACGCGGTTGGACTGTGCGGTGACCTGCCACGGCTGGCTGCTCAGGCGCTCGATGGCGTCGGCGCTGAACCAGTCGCTGCGCGGGCCCATCAACACATCCAGGGTGACGGTGTCGGCGGTTTTCGGCAGAACGAACGCAGGGGCTTCACTGAGCGATACGCTGGTGCCGCCCGTTGGCGGCGTGAACCCCAAGTGGTCGCCGGTGGCCAGGGCGGGCGGGCCGACCTGGGCCAGGGTGTCGGTCGACAGGCTGCCGAGCACCGGCGCCACGTCGAACCCCCCGCGGATCGCCAGGTAGCTGCGCAGCCCGGCGCTGGGCGCGCCCAGGGTGATGGTGTCGCCCGGCGCCAGCTCGATGGGCCGATAGTTGTCCACAGGCCATTGCAGGCCACTGGCGCTGGTGAGGGTGACCGGGGTCTGTGCGCCGGTGACGGCGATCACCGCGTGGCCATGGCAGGTGAAGCGCAGGCCGCCGAGCACGGTTTCCACGCAGGCCATGTCCGAGCGGTTGCCGACTGCGCGGTTGGCGGCGCGCAGGGCGCCCAGGTCCAGCGCGCCGGAGCGGGACACGCCCTGGCCGGTCTGGCCGATGCGCCCAGTGTCCTGCAGTACGCTGTGCAGGCCGGGGCTGAGAATCTTCAGGTACGCACCGCTCGGCGGCAAGGCCGCGGCGGGCACAGCCGGTGCGGGCAGGCCGCTTGCAGGCAGAGGCCCGGCATCGACGAAACGCACCTTGTAACCGGGCCGCAACAGCGCCGGTTCGGCGCGCTCCAGGTCCCACATCTGCAAAGGCGTAACGCCGATGATCTGCCAGCCACCGGGGCTGGCCTTGGGGTAGATGCCACTGAATTCACCTGCCAGCGCCACGGCACCCGCAGGGATGCGCGTGCGCGGTGTCTTCCGGCGCGGCACCTGGAATCCGGCACCGCCGGTCAGGTAGCCGAAGCCAGGGGCGAAGCCACAAAAGGCGACGCTGTAGTCGTGGGCGGTGTGGCGGCCTATCACTTCCTCACGGCTGATCTGCAACAGCGCGGCCACCTCGTCGAGGTCCTCGCCGTTGTAGTGCACCGGGATCTCCACCCGCCGCTGCTCGACGGCACGGCGCTGGCTGGCATCGCGCCGGGCCAGTTGATCGACCAGCGCCTGGCGAGTGATGGCGCTGGGACGGAACTGGATCAGCAGCGTCCGCGCGGCCGGAATGATTTCTTCCACGCCGGCGATCGGTTCGGCGCTCAAGGCATCGAACAGAGCCAGGGTCTGCTCGAGGTCGTCGAGCTCGACCAGCAGGGTGTCCAGGTTGACCGGTAGAAAACGCACGGCAATCTCCTAGACGTGGTACGTGCTGTCTGGCACGTCAGTGATGAACATATGGCCCGGCGAATGGGTGATGGCGAACGGCACTCCCGAGGCCATGACCGCTGCCTGGGGCGTGACACCACAGGCCCAGAACACCGGTACTTCGCCCGGTTCGATGCGCACGGCGTCGCCGAAGTCGGGACGGGCCAGATCGGCGATGCCCAGCAGCGCCGGATCGCCCACGTGCACCGGCGCGCCATGCACCGAGGGATAGCGGGCGGTGATGGTGCAGGCTTCCGCCACCCGGTCGGCGCGGATAGGGCGCATGGACACCACCATGTCACCGCGCAGCCGCCCGGCAGGGCGGCAGGCACGGTTGCTCAGGTACATCGGCACGTTGCTGCCATCGGCGATGTGCCGGACTTCGATGCCCGCTTCCTGCAGCGCGGTTTCGAAGGTGAAGCTGCAACCGATGAGAAAGGTCACCATGTCGTCGTGCTCGGCCCAGGCGTGGCGGGCGTCGCTGACTTCTTCGACCAATTGGCCGTTGCGCCAGACACGGTACAGGGGCAGGTCGGTGCGCAGGTCTGCGCCCTCGGCCAGTACGGTGTGCGGGCTGCCGGCATCGGTGACGTCGAGAATGGGGCAGGCTTTTGGATTGCGCTGGGCGTACAGCAGAAAATCATAGGCCCAGTCGCGGGGCAGGGCGATCAGGTTGGCCTGGGTCATGCCTGGGGCGATGCCGGCGGAAGGCGCCACCCGCCCGCCGCGGTAGTCGGCGCGGGCTGCCCGAGCGGCTTCGATGGCGCTCTTCGCCGCGCGTTCGAGTGCGCTCATGGTCGGCCTCCGGCAAACGGCTGCAGTTGCATGTTCGCCTGCTCCAGCACGCGCCGCAGTTCGCGGGCCATGGCCACGGCGGCCGGGCTGTCGCCGTGCACGCAAATGGAGTCGGCCTGGATGCGGGTGATGCTGCCGTCGATGGCCTCAAGGGTGCCTTCCTCGACCAGGCGCAGCATGCGTTGGCCGATCAGTTGCGGATCGTGCAGCACGGCACCGGGCTCGCGACGCGACACCAAGGTGCCTTCAGGCGTGTAGGCGCGATCGGCGAAGGCTTCGGCGACGCACGTCAGGCCTTCTTCACGGGCCAGTTCGATCAGGCTCGAACCGGCCAGGGCCACCAGTACCAGGCCAGGGTCGACCACGCGGATCGCGGCGATCACGGCCAGCGCCTGGCGGCGATCGTGGGCGATGGTGTTGTACAGGGCGCCATGGGGCTTGACGTAGCTGACGCAGGTGCCCGCGGCCTGGGCCAGACCCTGCAGCGCGCCGATCTGGTAGATAACGTCGGCGGTCAGCTCGTCGCTGGCCACGTCCATGTTGCGCCGACCGAAACCGACCTTGTCCGGGTAGGACACATGGGCGCCGATGCTGACCTGCCTGGCCGCAGCCGCCTTGAGGGTGCGCAGGATGCCGGCCGGATCGCCCGCATGGAAGCCGCAGGCGACATTGGCGCTGGTCACGATGTCGAGCATGGCGTCATCGTCGCCCATGCTCCAGGCGCCGAAGCTTTCACCCAGGTCGCTGTTGATATCTATCGTTGGCATTGCAAGAGCTCCTTTGGCGCGGGGCCTCAAACGATCTTCAGGAAGGCGAAGATCGGCCCGATGGATTTGATTGCCATGTACCAGGTCAGCAAGCAGGTCAGCGCACCCAGCACTAGCAACCAGCGCGGGTAATGGTAGCCGCCCATGAGGTCGGACCGGCGCCAGCCCACATAGATGAAGATGCTCAAACCGATGGGCAGGATCAAACCATTGAAGCCGCCCGCGAACAGCAGCAGCGCAGCAGGGGCGGTGCCCATCAGCACGTAAATGAGCAGCGACACCGCGATGAATACGGTGGTGGCATGGTTGCGCGCTCGCTCGGTGATGTCAGGCGAGAACACTGTGATGAAGGAAATGGACGTATAGGCGGCACCGATCACGCTGGTGATCGCGGCGGCCCAGAGAATCAGACCGAAGATGCGCAGGCCAAACTGTCCGGCGGTTGCCTGGAAGGCCTGCGCCGCAGGGTTGGCACCCTGGCCCGAGGTGTCGATGGCCACGCCGCTGGCGACCACGCCAAGGATGGCGAGAAACAAGATGTAGCGCATCAGGCCGGTGACCATGATGCCGCTCAAGGCTGCCTTGTTCACGGCCTGGAGGTTTTCAATCCCGGTGGTGCCACGGTCCAGAAGGCGGTGCGCCCCGGCATAGGTGATGTAGCCACCCACCGTGCCACCGACGATGGTGGTGATGATGGCGAAATCCACTGTGTCGGGCAGTACGGTCTGGTACAGCGCCTGGCCCAGTGGAGGGTTGGAGGCGAAGGCAACGAACAGGGTCATGCCAATCATCACCAGGCCCAGCACGACGATCATCCGGTCGACCGCCAGGCCAGCACGGCGCGACATGAAGATGCCGATGGCCAGCAGTGCACTCAGGGCACCGCCCCATTTGGGGTCCAGCCCCATCAGCGCATTCAGGCCCAGCCCGGCGCCGGCAATGTTGCCGACGTTGAACACCACGCCGCCGAAAATCACCAGTACCGCCAGCAGGTAGCCGCTGCCGGGGATCGCTTTGTTGGCCACATCCGCCGCGCGCATGCGCGTCAGTGTGACGATCCGCCAGATATTGAGCTGGACCACGAAGTCGATGAGGATCGAAGCCAGGATGCCGAACGCGAACGCCGCGCCCATCTTGGCCGTGAAGGTTGCGGTCTGGGTGATGAAGCCTGGGCCGATGGCCGAGGTGGCCATCATGAAGATCGCGGCAATCAGGGAAGAGCGACGCGCCTTAGTGAAATCCTTGGCGGTCTGTGTCACGGCTGTGTGTGTCACGGCATCGTTCCTGCGATGGGGGATGCAGGTGGTAGAGCAATCAACATGCCAACGCCGGGATAACAGGCCGAGAGTGTTGATCTGCATGGCTTGGATTGTTCAACAATAAATACAGATATGACCCACAATGTGCACCACTTTGTAACGTTTCTGGGTCCCGCTGTTACTTAATGATGCACCGAGGCCGCGTGGGTCTTGCCTGAGACCGGCCTGTGATGGAACATCGCCGGGACTCTTTTCCACCAGGACCGAACATGAACGACACCTCGCTGTGCCCCCCTCGTTCGCTGGGTGAATCCATCACCCAGGAGATTCGCAGAATGCTGGTGGAAGGCGAGTTGGTCCCCGGCCAGCGCTTGTCAGAGGCCGCGCTGGCGGAAACCCTGCAGATCTCGCGCAACACCTTGCGCGAGGCCTTCAGGGGCCTGACCCGTGAAGGTTTGCTCAAGCACGAGCCGAACCGCGGGGTGACCGTGGCGGTGCCGGACATGGCCTCGATCATCGACATCTACCGGGTCCGTCGCTTCATCGAGTGCCAGGCCCTTGCCCAGGGCTATCCGTTGCACCCCGGCACCCTGCGCATGCGCGAAGCGGTCGCCATGGGCCAGCAAGCCAGCGAGGCGAAGGACTGGAAAGCCGTGGGCACGGCCAACATGATGTTCCACAAGGCGGTGGTGGAGTTGGCCGACAGCCCCCGGTTGGAGGCGTTCTACGCGCAGATCTCGGCCGAGTTGCGACTGGCGTTCGGCCTGCTCGATGACCCGCGGTTTCTGCACATGCCCTACCTGGACATGAACGGCTCCATCCTGCACTGCCTGGAAGAGGGGCGTGCCGAGGAGGCCACGCAGTTGCTTGAAGCGTACCTGGTGCGCTCGGAACGCACCGTGCTCGCGGCATACGAGCGCAGCACCCGGCGATAGCCTCAAGGTCGATGATCGCGTCATGGCGATTCCGCTCGCGATGGCTGGATACGCCGTTGGTCTTGCCGTGAAAACTCCCTTGTCACCCCGCGTTCGAAATGATCGGGAAGGCGCTTGCGAGGTGGCAATCGAACCGGGGCAAGCGGGTATCGACAAGGAATCAATCAGCAATGAGTGGCATCCTCCAACTTGAAAGTGCGCGACTGATCCTGCGTCAGTGGCGTGACAGCGATTTGCCCGCGTTCGCCGACCTGTGCGCCGATCCGCGGGTCATGCGTTACTTTCCCGAAACCCTGGGGCGCTTGCAGAGCGCCGAAGTGATCGGTCGCGCACGCGGTCATTTCGCCGAACTGGGCTACGGCCTGTGGGCGCTGGAGCGCAAGGACAGCGGGCAGTTCATTGGCTTCACCGGTTTGGGGCAGGTGGGGTTCGATGCGCCTTTCGCCCCGGCCACCGAGATCGGCTGGCGCCTGGCCTACGAGCACTGGGGCCTGGGTTTCGCCAGCGAAGCGGCCTGGACCTGCCTGGCGTGTGCCTTCGACAGGCTGGGGCTGGAGGAGATCGTGGCGTTCACTGCGGTGGCGAACGTGTCGTCGGAAAAGGTGATGCAATCCATCGGCATGCTGCGCGACCTCGACGGCGACTTCGACCACCCCAACCTGCCAGGGCACGAGTTGCAGCGGCACATGCTGTACCGCATCACCAAGGACCAGTGGCAGCATAACCGGTAGGAGCGGCCAGTGGCCGCGAAGGGCGCGTTGCCTTTTCGCGGCCGATGACCGCTCCTACAGGTGTCCGCTATCATTGCGCCCATTTGGTCCTGCCTATGTGGGTACTGCCTGTGCCGAGGAATTTTGAATGAGCCATGTGTTGGACGATCTGGTCGAGCTGCTGAGCCTGGAACCCATTGAAGAAAACCTGTTCCGCGGTCGCAGCCAGGATCTGGGCTTTCGGCAGCTGTTCGGCGGCCAGGTGCTCGGCCAGTCGTTGTCGGCCGCCAGCCAGACGGTCGAGCCCGATCGCCACGTGCATTCGTTGCATGGCTACTTCCTGCGCCCCGGCGATGCGCAATTACCCGTGGTGTACATGGTCGACAGGGTGCGTGACGGGGGCAGCTTCAGCACCCGCCGGGTTACGGCGGTGCAGAAGGGCCAGCCCATCTTCACCGGCACCACCTCGTTCCAGTATGACGAAGAGGGCTTCGCCCACCAGAGCGCGATGCCCGACGTGGTCGGTCCGGAAAACCTGCCCACCGAGCTTGAGCTGATGCAGCAGGTCGCCCATCTGATCCCTGCGCACATGCGCGACAAACTGCTGTGCGCCAAGCCCATCGAGATGCGTCCGGTGGCCGAGCGTGACCCGTACAACCCGTCACCGACCGACCCGATCAAGTACATCTGGTTTCGCGCCGACGGTGCCTTGGCGCAGACCCCGGCCTTGCACAAATACGTCATGGCCTACGCCTCCGACTTCAACCTGCTGACCACCTCGCTGTTGCCCCATGGCAAATCGGTGTGGCACCCCGACATGCAGATCGCCAGCCTCGACCACTCGCTGTGGTTCCACGGCAACCTGGTGGCTGACGACTGGCTGCTATATGCGCTGGACAGCCCCTGGGCGGGCAATGCGCGGGGCTTTGCCCGCGGCAGCGTGTACAACCGCGCCGGCCAGTTGGTGGCATCCTCGGCCCAGGAAGGTCTGATCCGTCATCGGCAGGACTGGTCATGAGCCTGGCCCATGTTCGTCACTGGGTGTTCGATCTGGACGGCACCCTGACCGTAGCCGTGCACGACTTCGCCGCCATCCGCCGCCATCTGGAGATTCCGCCCGAGGCCGACATCCTCAGCCACCTGGCTGCCTTGCCGGCCCACGAGTCGAAAGCCAAGCACGCCTGGTTGCTCGAACACGAGCGTGCCCTAGCCGTGGCCTCGACGGCGGCGCCTGGAGCGGTGGAGCTGGTGCGTGAACTGGCCGGTCGTGGTCATCGCCTGGGAATTCTCACCCGCAATGCGCGAGAGCTGGCACACATCAGCCTGCAAGCAATCGGCATTGCCGACTGTTTCCAGCCGAACGACGTGCTGGGCCGCGACGAAGCCGCGCACAAGCCCGACCCGGCCGGTCTGCTGCACTTGGCCGGTGCCTGGCACGTGCGCCATCCGGACATGGTCATGGTGGGCGATCATCAAATGGATTTGCAGGCAGGCCGAGCGGCCGGTACCGCCACGGTGCTGGTGAACCAGCCGGAGAACCTCTGGCCGGAGCTGGCGGACTGGCACGCGCCGGATTGCACGGACCTGCGCAAACTGATCTGAATCGCTCGCCACCCGCGTTGGCGGGTGGCGGTCGGCAATACGTTCAGAGGCTCTGAAATCAGAGGCTCTTGGCGCCGAACGTATCGCACTGGTCGATCTGGCCCTGGGCAAACCCTGCCTTGAACCAGCGCACGCGCTGCGCCGAGGTGCCGTGGGTGAACGAATCCGGCACCACACGGCCCTGACCCTGCTGTTGCAGGCGGTCGTCACCGATGGCGTTGGCCGCGTTCAGGGCTTCTTCAATGTCCCCCGGCTCCAGCCAGTTCAGGCGCTTCTGCCCGTTGAACGCCCAAACCCCGGCGAAGCAGTCGGCCTGCAGTTCCTGACGCACCAGCAAGCCATTGGCGCCTTCCATGCGCTGGCCACTCTGGCGCGCTTTCTGGACCTGGTCCGACACGCCCAACAGGGTCTGTACGTGGTGGCCTACTTCGTGAGCGATCACATAGGCCTGGGCGAAATCACCTGCGGCGCCGAAACGCTGCGACATTTCACGGAAGAACGCCATGTCCAGGTACACCTGCTGGTCGGCCGGGCAGTAGAACGGTCCGCTGGCCGCCGTGGCGTGGCCGCAGGCCGACTGCACCTGGCCGCTGAACAGCACCAGTTTCGGCTCCTTGTAGGTCTGCCCGCCTTGCTGGAAGATCTGCTTCCAGGTGTCCTCGGTGTCGCCCAGTACCGTGCTGACGAATTCGGCCTGCTCGTCATTGGCCGGTGGCGCCTTGCGTTGGCTGGTGTCCACCGGCGCCGCCTGCTGGCCCTGGCCGGTCAGTTCGCCCAGGATCTGCATGGGGTCCTGGCCGGTCAGCAGGCCGAAGCCAACGATCAGCACCACCGCGGTCAGGCTCAGGCCCTTGCCGCCCATGCGCATCCCGCCGCCGCCACTGCCGCCACCGTCACCGCGGGCATCCACGACATTATCGCTGCGTCGGCCTTTCTTCCATAACATGGCAAATCCTCGTTCGTTTCATGCATAACCATTCGGGTATGCCTGTGACCGTGTTTTTCAATATTCGTTGTGGGGCATTTCCTTGAGACTAGTACGAAGCCTGAAAAGGTTTTCCATAAATCGAATAACAGGAGAACGGCATGTCTTCCCAGGACAGCAGTCGCTTCATCATCCGTGATCGCAATTGGCACCCCAAGGCCCTGACGCCGGACTACAAGACCTCGACCATGCGCTCGCCGCGCCAGGCGCTGGTGAGCATCCCGCAGTCGGCCAGTGAAAGCACCGGCCCCAACTTCGCCCACCTCAAGTTCGGCGAGTTCGACAACGACCTGCTGCTCAACTACAACCATGGCGGCTTGCCGATCGGCGAGCGGATCATCCTGGCCGGCCGCGTCTGCGACCAGTTCGGCAAGCCCATTCCCAATACCTTGGTGGAAATGTGGCAGGCCAACGCCGGTGGCCGTTACCGGCACAAGAACGACCGCTACCTGGCGCCCCTGGACCCCAACTTCGGCGGCGTCGGCCGTACCCTGACCGACAGTGAGGGTTACTACAGTTTCCGCACCATCAAGCCCGGTCCGTACCCATGGCGCAACGGGCCGAACGACTGGCGCCCGGCCCACGTGCACTTCTCCATCAGTGGCCCGTCGATTGCCACCAAGTTAATCACCCAGCTGTATTTCGAAGGCGACCCGTTGATCCCAATGTGCCCCATCGTCAAGTCGATCAACGACCCCGAGGCGGTGCAGAGCCTGATCGCCAGGCTGGACATGGCCAACGCCAATCCGATGGATTGCCTGGCCTACCGTTTCGACATCGTGCTGCGCGGCCAGCGCAAGACTCACTTCGAAAACCGCTGAGGGAACCGACATGCCTATCGAACTGCTCAAAGAAACCCCGTCACAGACGGCCGGCCCCTATGTTCACATCGGCCTGGCGTTGGCCGCTGCGGGCATCGAGCCGCGCGAGCATGAAATCTGGAATGAAATGGCCAAGCCCGAAGCGCCGGGTGAGCACATCCTGCTGCTGGGCAACGTCTACGACGGCAATGGCCACCTGGTGCGCGACTCGTTTCTGGAACTGTGGCAGGCCGACGACCAGGGCCACTACCACATCGATTTCGACCAGGACAAACCCTTCAACAGCTTCGGCCGTACCGCCACCACCTTCGACGCCGGTGAATGGACCGTGCAGACGATCAAGCCCGGCGTGGTGAACAACGCCGCCGGTGTGCCGATGGCGCCGCACATCAACATCAGCCTGTTCGCCCGAGGGGTGAACATTCACCTGCACACGCGGCTGTATTTCAGCGACGAAGCCGAAGCCAATGCCAAGGACCCGGTGCTGAACCTGATCGAACAGCCGGCGCGGCGCGAGACGCTGGTGGCGACTCGCTGCGAGGTGGATGGCAAGGTGGCGTATCGCTTCGATATGCGCATTCAGGGGGAAGGGGAGACGGTGTTTTTCGATTTCTGATTGGAAGACCGCGGTGCTCCCTTCGCGGCCACCGACCGCTCCTACACATTGACATCATGTAGGAGCGGTCGGTGGCCGCGAAGGCTGCACCACGGTCTATAGCCCTACCTCAATCCCACTCAGGCGCAAAATCCGGGCTGACCAACCGCTGATCCTTGGGCAACGTCGCAATGATCCGGCGATCTTCATCGTCCAACTGCACCTTCAGCGCATCCAGGTTGCTCTGCTGGTTGGCCTTGCTGGCCGCCTTCGGGATCGCGGCGACATTGTCCTGATCCAGCAACCACTTCAACGCCACCTGGGTCGGCAGTACGCCGTGCTTTTTGGCAATCGCCTGCAGCTCGGGAATCTGCGACACCTTGTTGCGGACCAGCGGGCTGTAGGCAGTCAGCGCCATGTCGTGCTGGCGAGCGTAGTCGAGCAGGGCGCTCTGGCCCAGAGTGACGTGGTATTCCACCTGGATGGCCGCCAACGGCGCATTCAGATCCTCGACCACATGGCGCAGCAGCGGCAGGGGAAAGTTGGCCACGCCGATGTTCAGCGCACGGCCGTCCTGCTTGAACGACACCAAAGTGTCGATGGCTGCTTTCACGTCCCAGCCCTCCTGGCCGGGCCAGTGAATCAGGAACAGGTCGATATAGTCGCTTTGCAGCGCATTCAAGGTGTTCTGGAACGATTCGCGCATGGCGTCGGGCGCCAGCTTGTCCCACCAGACCTTGCTGGTGACATGAATGTCGCCGCGCGGCACGCCGGATTCGGTCAAGCCGCGGCCCACGGCGGCTTCGTTGTTGTAGCCGGCAGCGGTATCGATGTGCCGATAGCCCAGTTCCAGGGCCTGGATCACGGCCGAGGTGCATTCCCCGTCGAGCATAGGCCAGGTGCCCAGGCCCAGTTTCGGCATCTTCAGCTGCTGGGCGTTGGTGATGAGTTGCATGTCGATCTCCTTCTCTGCTGGCGGTTATTCGTCGTGTGTCGCTCCGGCCATGTGGCGCGCGGCAATGTAGCCGAAGGTAGCGGCAGGGCCCAGGTTGATGCCCCCGGCCGGGTAATGGCCACCCATGATGCTGGCCATGTCGCTGCCGGCGGCGTACAGCCCGGCAATCGGCAGGCCCTGGCGATCGAGCACCTGTGCGTGCTCATTGGTCTTGAGCCCGGCGAAGGTGCCGAAGCTGCCTGCTTCAACCTTGACCGCATAGAAGGGCCCCTGTTCGATCGGCGCCACGCACGGATTGGGTTGGTGCAAGGCATCACCCTGCTTGCGGTTGTAGACGCTGCCGCCGCGGCCGAATGCCGGGTCCTGCCCCAGCCGCGCGTGCCGATTGAAGTCGTCCACCGCGCGGCGCAGGCCTTGCGGGTCGATGCCGCAGGCGCCGGCCAGCGCTTCCAGGGTGTTGCCGACTTTCAGGTAGCCGCTGTCCAGATGCGGTTTGATCGGCAGGGGAAAGGGCCGCGAGATGCCCAGTCCGTAGCGGCGCTGGAAGCGATGACTGCAGATCAGCCAGGAGGCGACTTCGCTGCCGGGCGAATGCTTGACCATCGCCTTGACGTAATCGTAGTAGCCGTCCGCTTCGTTGACGAAGCGCTTGCCGTTGGCCAGCACGCCGATGATGCCGGGCTTGGCGCGTTCGATGATGTGCGGGAAATGGCCGACGCTGCCATCGGGGTAGGGCACGCGCGAGACCGGGCACCAGGCCGCGGCCGAGGCCAGCTCGGTGGCCACTTCACCGCCGACGGCTTCCCCCAGGCGCAGGCCGTCGCCTTCGACGCCCTGCGGTGGCAGGGCCAGATGCTCATGGCCGGTGGGCGTTCGTGGGAAGAGTGCCCGGCGCCGTTCGATATCGTTGGCAAAACCGCCCGTGGCCAGCATCACGGCCTTGCGGGCATTGATCACGACCTCGCCCTTGGCCGTCTCGACCACGGCACCGCAGACCTGCGAACCTTGCATCGACAGCCGTCGAACTGGTGTCGACTCCCACAGCCGTACGCCCAGGTCGTCGGCCGACTTGGCCAGCCGCGCCACCAGTGCCACACCGTTACGCAGTTGCATGGCGCGTCCGTGCCAGGCCAGGTCGAACAGATGCCGGCCCACTCGCTGGCTGACGTGCAGCAGCGAACGCCATGACCGGGTCAGCGTAAGGAAGGCGTTCAGGTCGGCCCCTGCCATGATCGGCATGCCCAGAAAGGAGGTTTCGCGCATCGTTGTGCGCAGGCGCTTGAGCAGCTCTTTGTCCAGTTGGCGTGCGTCGTAGGGCGCAGCGATGACCGAACGGCCACCGCTACCGGCGCCCGGCGTATCGCCATGGATGTCGGCGATGCCATTGCCATCGGCAAATTGCAGACTAGTGTGTTCCTCGAAGAACGCGACCATCTGCGGGGCGGCTTCAAGGAAGGCGTCGACCCGCGCCGGATCGAAGTGCACTCCCAGTTCATGTTGCAGGTAGGTGCGCGGCAGGGCTGGATCCTCGTCGATGCCGGCGCGCCGTGCCAGCGGATTGCGCGGTACCCACATCCAGCCACCCGACCAGGCGGTTGCGCCGCCGAAGGTGCTGTCCTTTTCCACCACGATCACGCGCAGCCCGTGGTAGGCGGCGGTGACGGCAGTGGCCAGGCCCGCTGCTCCCGAGCCGATCACCAGCACGTCGCACTCCACCGGGGTCGTCACGCAGTCGGGCGCAGGCATGGGATGAATCTCCAAGAAGCAGGTGGGTTAGACTATAATTTTATAGAACCTGGTTCCATATTCTATGGATTGCCGACCGGATCGCCAAGTGTAGAATCGGCGAAATTTTTTCATTCGTTCCAACTTCACGAGACCCCATCATGGCCGGCAGTCAGATCGAACGGGCGCTCAGCCTGCTTGAGAGCCTTACCAACGAGCCTCGCGGCCAAGCCCTGCAAACCCTTGCCGAGCAGTTGGGCATGCCCAAGAGTGCAGCCCATCGCATGCTGTCCGAACTGGGCCGGCTGGGGTATGTGCGGCAGAACGCCGAGACCTTGCGCTATCACTTGTCGACCAAGCTGGTCGCGCTGGGCTTTCAGTACCTGTCGGGCTGCGGCGCCGACATCGTTCAGCCGATCCTCGACCGGCTGGCCCAGGACACCGGCGAGCTGGTGCGCCTCGGCGTGATCGAAGGCGACCGGCAAACCTGGATCGCCAAATCCCAGGGCGCCCGTTCCGGCTTACGCTACGACCCGGAAATGGGTCGCGATGCGCCCCTGTTCTACACCGCCTCCGGGCATGCCTGGCTGGCCACCCTCAGCGATGCCAAGGCACTGGCCCTGGTGGAGCAGCAAGGCATTGCCCGCCGTGACGACTTCGGACCGAACGCGCCGCGCTCCAACGCCGATCTGCTCGAACGCCTGCGGGTAGCGCGCGACGCCGGTTATGCCTGGGTGGTCGAAAGTTCGGCGCTGGGCACGTCGGCCCTGGCCGCCGTGATCCGCCATCCGCGCGACGCTCATGTGGTGGGTGTACTGAGCGTCGCCGGGCCCAGCGCGCGCTTGTCCGAAGCGCGCATGCATGAGTTGGCCACGGGTTTGTTGGCTGCTGCGCAGGAGTTGTCTCAGGTCAGCGTGGCGTCGGAGCTGTTCAGCTGAGTGTAGAAACAAAGGGAGTGCCATCGCGATCCGTAACGTCGCCTGCACGATTGCGTTCTTGTTAACTTGAAATATTCCGGAACTTGGTTCTAAATATTTGGAGAAAACAAAAACCAAGGATATCCATCGTGACTTCCCCCCTGCGAATCGCCCTGATCGGTGCTGGCAACATGGGCCGCCAGCATTACCAGCATCTGCAACAGATGGACGGCGCCCAGCTCTGCGCCATCGCCGACCCAGGCCCTCAGGCAGCCGCCTTCGCCGCTGAATGCGCGGTGCCGCATTTCACCGATCATCGGCAGATGCTGGCGCAGGTGGCGCCCCAGGCTGTCATCGTCGCCAACCCCAATGCTCAGCATGTGCGCACGGCTCTGGACTGTCTGGCGGCCGGTGTCCCCGTGTTGCTGGAAAAGCCGGTGGGGGTCGATCTGGACGAAGTGGCCGAGCTGGTGGCTGCCAGCTCGGCCAGCGGTGTGCCGGTCCTGGTCGGTCATCACCGGCGGCACAATCCGATGATCAGCCGCGCCCGACACGTCGTGCAAAGCGGTGTGCTGGGTCGGCTGACCACGGTGACGGCGCTGTGGCAGTTGCAGAAGCCCGACAGTTACTTCGACATCGCCTGGCGTCGCGAGCCGGGGGCAGGGATGCTGTTGACCAATCTGATTCATGACCTGGATCTGCTGCGCTACCTGTGCGGCGAAGTCCACCAGGTGCAGGCGTTCGGCAGCAATGGCATTCGCGGCTTCGGCAACGAAGACAGTGTGGCGGTGTTGCTGCAGTTCGAAAACGGTGCCCTGGGCACCTTGACCGGTTCCGATGGGGTCGCCGCGCCCTGGAGCTGGGAGCTCGGCTCGGGCGAGAACCCGGTCTATCCACGCCAGGCCGATCAGCCGTGCTACCTGCTGGCAGGCACGGCCGGTGCGCTGAGCGTGCCGCAACTGACGCGCTGGCATTACGCCGAGCCGGGCGCGGGCTGGCATGAGCCCCTGCTGCAGGTGCAGGAAACCTTCGCCCCCGCCGAAGCGTTGCGCGTGCAGCTTGAGCATTTCATCGAGGTCGCGCGCGGGCGGGTCGAACCGCTGGTGAGCGTGGTGGATGCTGCGCGAACCCTGGCGTTGGTCGACGCCATCGGGGACGCGATGCGCACCGGGCGTGCCTGTGCACCCCGCGCGTTGGGCTAGGGCGGTTCGTTGGCTGAAATCCTCTCATCTTGCCCGACAGTTTCAAGCCCCAAGGAACCGCCCATGACCCACCGTATCCTGTCTCTGGCCGCCTTGACCGTGCTTGAGCTTTCGCCTCCCGAGATGGTCGAGGTCGCTGCTTGCGCCGGCTACAGCCACGTTGGCCTGCGCACCGAACCGGCCACGGCCGAGGAACATCACTATCCGTTGCTGCGCGACAAGGCGCTGCAACGCCAGACCGCTGCACGTTTGCGTGATACCGGCATCAAGGTGCTGGACATCGAAATCCTGCGGCTCAAGCCACTGACCCGTGTGGCGGATTTCGAAGCTCATCTGGCGTTGGGCGCCGAGTTCGGTGCCAGCGAATTGCTGGTGGCGGGTAACGATCCAGACGTGCAGCGAGCCAGCGACAACCTCGCCCAGCTGTGTGATCTGGCGCGGCCCTATGGCATCCATCCGCACCTGGAATTCATGCCCTGGACGGACTGCCCGGACCTGGCCAGCGCAAGGGTGATGCTCGACAAGGCCGGTCGCGACAATGCCTGCATCCTGGTCGATGCCTTTCATTTCGACCGCTCCAACTCGCGACTTGAAGACCTGCAGATGCTGCCACCGCAACGCATGCGCTATGCCCAGCTGTGCGACGTGGCCGGTCCGCGTCCCGATGACATGGCCGAGATACTGCGTCAGGCACGCCAGGAGCGCCGTTTTCCGGGAGACGGTGATTGCGACTTGGTTGGCTTGTTGCGCGCGCTGCCCGAGGATGTGCCGCTGAGCCTGGAGATACCCACGGCGCGGCTGTTGGAGCAGGGGGTGAGCGCTTATGAGAGGGCCCGGATGGCCCTCGAGAAAGCCCAGGCTTTACTGGCTGAGATCTAGGGTGATGCCACTGGCCTCTTCGCGGGCAGAGGGCTCGCCGCCCGCCCCGCTCCCACAGATTGCCCTAATGTCACTTGAGGCACCTGTGGGAGCGGGCTCTGCCCGCGAATAGCCCCACCACGAACCCCGCGCCTGGCTCAAACCTCCTGCGGCACCTTGCGCGGTGCCATCAGGTACAACCACACCAAGGCAATGAAATACATCGCCGGAATGATCGTGAACAACACTGTGTAGTTGTTGTTCGTCACGGTCAGGATGTACCCGACCACCTGGGTCATGAACATCCCGCCCACCGCCGCGCACATGCCGCCGAAGCCGAACACCGTGCTCATCATGTGCTTGGGTGTGTAGTCCATCACCACGCTCCAGATGTTCGCCGTCCACGCCTGGTGCGCGGCAATGGCCAGCGAGATCGCCGCCACCGCCACCCACAGGTTGGCCGCACCCGCGGCGAACACCACGCTGATGATCGCCAACGCAAACACCAGCATCGACAGCAGCCGCGCCTTGACCGGCTGCATGCCGCGGCCGATCAGGAACGAGGACAGCACGCCACCGCCCACGCTGCCGACGTCGGCACTCAGGTAGATGATGATCAGCGGAATACCCATCTGGGTGACGTTGATGCCCAACTGGTATTGCTGGTTGAGGAACGGTGGCAGCCAGTACAGGTAGAACCAGAACACCGGCGCGGTCATCATGAAAGCCCCGGCAAACGCCCAGGTGCCGCGCATGGTCAGGATCTTCCAGAACGGTACGCCCGGTTGCTCGGGGGCTTCCTGATCCTGGATGTATTCAAGTTCGCTGGCCTTGACCCGTGGATGCTGGTCCGGATCGAAGTACTTGATGCCCCAGAACACCGCCCAGGCCAGCCCGAGCAGGGCGATGGTGAGAAACGCCGCCTGCCAGCCCCAGACACTGAGAATCAACGGCAGCATCATCGGCGTCAGCAGTGCGCCGACGTTGGTCCCGGCATTGAAGATGCCGGTGGCCACTGCGCGCTCCTTGGCCGGGAACCACAGCCGGGTGGTCTTCACGCACGCCGGGTAGTTGGCCGCCTCGGTCAGGCCGAGGATGAACCGGCAGACCATGAAGCCCACCGCCGAGGTCGCCAGGCCGTGGGCACCGGTGGCCAGGCTCCAGAGCAGCACCGCACAGAAGAACACCCGCTTGACGCCGATCTTGTCGATCAAGCGGCCTTGCAGCAGGAAGCCGATGGCATAGCCGACCTGGAACCAGAAGTTGATGTTGGCGTAGTCCATCGCCGTCCAGCTCATTTCCTTGGCCAGAATCGGCTGCATGACGCCCAGTGCGGCGCGATCGATGTAGTTCAAGGTGGTCGCGAAGAACACCAGGGCGAGCATGCCCCAGCGAGTCTTGCCGACGGCGGCGCCGGCCTTGACCATGTCCCTGAAGCCGACTTTGATCTCAGGCGCTTGTTGGGCGCGGGGCAGGGCGGAGCTGTGGGGGTGTGTCATCGTTGGGACCATCCGTACAGGCGCGGTGGTTTCGACCACCGCCGAACTTCGACTGAGCGTGAGGCAGTCTGATACAGGGCATGCACGGTATCAGAGACATTGCCGTCAGGGAGCACTCGGTGGCGTCAAACGCGTGCGTATTGACTGGCTTCGACGCTGCTGGGAAAGGTCACAGGTACGGGATAGGAGCGAAAAGGGACGGGCATGAGTGATTACCTGAGTTCTTGAAATTCTTATGGGGTGGTGGCCGCCACGGCGGGCGGTCTGCGCCGGGCCGATTGCAATATGCGTCTCGACCAGCTTCACTGTCGGGACCGATGGTGCGCACACCGCCTGGGCTAATCAATCGATGCACACGGTAAGTGGTCGATAATCGCACGCAAAACTAACCAGTTGGTACGTGCTCGGGTAGAGTGGCAAACTGATACAACCCCCTTTTTTCATCACGGTTCTGCCTGCCCTCAGGCGCTGGGCGGAACCGCAGAAAAGGCGCGTAGTCGAGGCCTCGGCGCAAGCCCTCGTAGCGCCTTTTCGTAGAGCCTTATTGGAGCGTGCCATGCAGCGTTCGATCGCCACCGTATCCCTGAGCGGTACCCTGCCGGAAAAACTCGAAGCCATTGCCGCCGCCGGCTTCGATGGCGTGGAAATCTTCGAGAATGACCTGCTGTATTACGACGGCAGCCCACGCGAAGTGCGCCAGATGTGCGCCGACCTGGGCATCGCCATCACCCTGTTCCAACCGTTCCGCGACTTCGAAGGCGGCAACCGCTCGCGCATGGCGCGCAACTTCGACCGCGCCGAGCACAAGTTCGACCTGATGCAGGAACTGGGCACCGACCTGGTGCTGGTGTGCAGCAACACCGCGGCCGATTCGCTGGGCGAGCAGCAGATCCTCGTCGACGACTTGCGTGAGCTGGCCCAGCGGGCCGACAAGCGCGGCCTGCGCATCGGCTACGAAGCACTGGCCTGGGGCCGCCACGTCAACACCTATCAGCAGGTCTGGGACATCGTCCGGCAGGCCGACCACAAGGCTCTGGGTGTGTTGCTCGACAGCTTCCATACCTTGTCGCTCAAGGGCGATCCGAGCGCCATCGCCGACATTCCCGGCGACAAGATCTTCTTCGTGCAAATGGCCGATGCGCCGATCCTGGCCATGGACGTGCTGGAATGGAGCCGGCATTTCCGCTGCTTCCCAGGCCAGGGTGAGTTCGACCTGCCGGGCTTTCTCGCGCCCATCATCAAGACCGGCTACACCGGCCCGTTGTCGCTGGAAATCTTCAACGACGGCTTCCGTGCCGCACCCCCTCGAGCCAATGCCGCCGATGGCCTGCGTTCGCTGCTGTACCTCGAGGAAAAGACCCGCAAGCTGCTGGAACAGGAAGCCACACCGGTGGCCAACCTGGACATTCTGTTCGCACCGCCCACCGCCGATGAGTACCAGGGCATCGAGTTTCTCGAATTTGCCGTCGACGAAGCCTTGGGTGCCAAGCTCAGCCACTGGCTGCAGCAACTGGGCTTCGCCAAGGCCGGCCAGCATCGTTCCAAGAACGTCAGCCTGCTGCGTCAGGGCGATATCAACCTGATCCTCAATGCCGAACCCTATTCGTTCGCCCACAACTTCTTCGAATCCCACGGCCCGTCGCTGTGTGCCACCGCGTTGCGGGTTAAGGACAGCGCCAAGTCCCTGGAGCGCGCCGTGGCCTACAAGGCCCAGCCGTTCCGCGGCCTGGTCGGGCCCAACGAGCGGCAGCTGGCGGCCGTGCGGGCGCTGGATGGCAGCCTGATCTACCTGGTGGACGAGGCCAGCGACGGGCCGACCATCTACGAAAGCGACTTCAGCCTTAGCCCATCGCCAGCGACGCCGGGCATGCTCAAGTCCATCGACCACATGGCCATGGCCATTCCGCCGGACACCCTGGACAGCTGGGTGCTGTTCTACAAGACCGTGCTCGATTTCAAGGCCGACGATGAGGTGGTGCTGCCCGACCCCTATGGCCTGGTGAAAAGCCGTGCGGTGCGCAGCCAGTGCAGCTCGATCCGCCTGCCGCTGAACATCTCGGAAAACCGCAACACGGCGATTTCCCATGCCCTGTCGACCTATCGAGGCTCGGGCGTGCACCACATCGCCTTCGATTGCGACGACATCTTCGCGGCTGTCAGCAAGGCCAAGGACGCCGGCGTGGCACTGCTGGACATCCCGCTCAACTACTACGACGACCTGGGGGCACGTTTCGATTTCGACGACGAATTCCTCAGCGAACTGGCCTATTACAACGTGCTGTACGACCGCGACGCCAATGGCGGCGAGCTGTTCCACGTCTACACCGAGCCGTTCGAGGAGCGCTTCTTCTTCGAGGTGCTGCAGCGTCGTGGTGGTTATGCCGGGTATGGCGCGGCCAACGTTGCGGTGCGTCTGTCGGCCATGGCCAAGGCGCGTGCCGGTGGCATCCGTCACGCCAAGCTCTGATCGGGCGCCCGCTGCGCTGGTGCGCGGCGGGCTTTGCTTGCCTGAGCGGCGCGCCGCATAATGGCCGCTGACCAACGACGGCCGTGAGCCCAGAATGACTACAATTCCAGAGGCCGACGCGCACGCTGCCGACGTTCCTCGCAAGCCCCGCAAGAACAACCCCGAGAAAACCCGCGAGAACATCCTGCAGGCGGCCATCACCGAGTTCGTCGAGCAGGGCCTGGCGGGCGCACGCGTCGATGCCATCGCCGAGCGCACGCACACCTCCAAACGCATGATCTATTACTATTTCAGCAGCAAGGAGCAGCTTTACCTTGAGGTGCTGGAAAAGCTCTATGGGGATATTCGCGGCACCGAAGCCAAGTTGCATCTGGACGAGCTGACGCCCGTGGAAGGTATTCGCCGGTTGGTGGAGTTCAGCTTCGATCACCATGACCGCAACGAGGATTTCGTGCGCATCGTGTGCAACGAAAACATGCACAAGGGCGAGTACGTCAAGAAGTCCACGAGCATTCGCGAGTTGAACAAGACCGTGCTGCTGGCATTGGCCGACCTGTTGCGGCGCGGCACCGAACAGGGCGTGTTCCGTCCGGGGCTGGATGCCATGGACGTGCATTTGATGATCAGCTCGTTCTGTTTCTACCGGGTGTCCAACAAGCACACCTTCGGTCAGCTATTCCAAGTCGATTTCAACGAAGCCACGTTGAAGCTGCACCACCGCGAAATGCTCTGCGAATCACTCCTGCGCTTCATCCAGGCCCCGTAGCAGCCATAGACGCCGCACCCACCGCCGACGCGGCTTGCGCCACCCCCTGTAGCAGCGGCGCAAGCCGCGTCCGGCCACACCGCGTTGCACCTGACACACCGCACCCACCGCCGACGCGGCTTGCGCCACCCCCCTGTAGCAGCGGCGCAAGCCGCGTCCGGCCGCACTGCGTTGTGCCTGACATAACGCATCGATCGCCGACGCGGCTTGCGCCGCTGCTACAGGGGCCGTGATTCGGGTCTTGGCTTACCCGTTCATTTCGGCGAAATGCGCCATCATGCGTTCGGCGTCGGCTTGTCGGCCGCTGAACAGCTCGAAGGCCTTGACGGCCTGGAACACTGCCATGGTGCCGCCGTCCAGCGTGCGGCAACCCAAGGCGCGGGCTTCGCGCAGCAGTTCGGTCTCAAGCGGAAAATAGACGATCTCGGCCACCCACAGCGCCGGGCGCAGGGCCGCCTTGGGCACCGGCATGCCTGGCAGCTTGGCCATGCCCATCGGTGTGGTGTTGACCAGGCCATCGGCCTCGGCCAAGGCCGTCAGCAGGTCGCTGCCTGCCTGCGCCGGCTGTCCCGGAAAATGCTGGTTGAGGTTGTCCGCCAAAGCCTGTGCCCGGGCCGGCTCCACATCGAAGATGCTCAATTGCTGCACGCCTTCGAGCAGCAACGCATGAGCCACCGCCGCACCGGCACCGCCGGCACCCATTTGCACCACCCGGTCACGCTTGGCCTCACGCATGCCGCGGCGGAAACCCTCGGCGAACCCCAGGCAATCAGTGTTGTGGCCGACCCGTTTGCCATCCTTGAGCACGACGGTGTTCACGGCGCCGATTCCAGAGGCCTCCGGCGACAGCTCATCGAGCAGGGGAATGATCGCCTGCTTGGCCGGAAAGGTGATGTTGAGGCCGGTGAAGCTCATGCGTTGAGCTGCAGTGAGCAGCTCTTCGAGGGCACCGTTGTCGAGCTTCAGTGCATCCAGGTCGATCAACCGGTAGACATACCCCAAGCCCTGCGCCGCGCCTTCGCGCTCGTGCATGGCCGGGGTGCGGGACTGCTGGATACCGGCGCCGATCAGGCCCGCCAGGACGTTATTGCTGCTCATCGGGTGACTCCATTGTTATTGTTTGTGCAATGGAGATAAATTGTACGAACTAGTTACTTACGTCAAATGGTTTCGACGAGCCGCTTGATGCGCCTCAACGGCGCACCAGCAGAACCCCTGATTCCATGTGGTGGGTGTACGGAAACTGGTCGAACAACGCGCACTTGGCCACCCGATGGGTATCGTGCAATTGCTCGATATTGGCTGCCAGTGTCTCCGGATTGCAGGAGATGTACAGGATGTTGTCGAAGCGTCGGGTCAGCTCGCAGGTGTCCACGTCCATGCCGGCCCGTGGCGGATCGACGAACACGCTGCCGAAGTCATAGGCCTTGAGATCGATACCCTGCAGACGACGGAACGGACGCACCTCGTTGAGCGCTTCGGTCAGCTCTTCGGCCGACAGGCGCACCAGGGTCACGTTGTCGACGCCGTTGTCATCGAGGTTGTGCAAGGCAGCGGCGACCGACGTCTTGCTGATTTCCGTGGCCAGCACCTTGCGCACCTGCGTGGCCAGCGGCAGGGTGAAATTGCCGTTGCCGCAGTACAGCTCCAGCAGATCGTCGTCGCGCGGGCCCAGGGCCTCGTATGCCCAGTTGAGCATCTTCTGGTTGACCGTGCCGTTGGGCTGGGTGAACGCGCCTTCGGGCTGGCGATAGCGGAACGTACGACCAGCCACCTCGAGCGCCTCGACCGCATAGTCGCGGCCGATGACCACGCGCTTGCCCTTGGAGCGACCGATGATGCTCACGCTCAGGTCGCTCGCCAGCTGCTCGGCAGCGCGCTGCCAGTGCTCGTCCAGCGGGCGGTGGTAGCACAGGGTGACCATGGCATCGCCGTCCAGGGTGGTCAGGAATTCCACCTGGAACAGCTTGTTGCTCAGCGCCGCATCGGCCTGCCAGGCGGCTTTGAGGCGCGGCATCAGTTCATTGATGCGCTGGCTTGCGATGGGAAAGCTGTCGATCAGGATCGGCACATGCTTCTCGCCCGGCGCGAACATGGCGTAATGACGCTGGCCATCCTCGCGCCACAGGCGAAATTCCGCACGCAGCCGGTAGTGCTCGCGAGGCGAATCGAACACAGCCGGTTCCGGCGCATCGAACGGCGCCAGCAACGCGCGCAGGCGCGCTACCTTTTCATCCAACTGCTGGGTGTAGGAGGAGGGGTCGAGAACAGCACTCATGGATACCAGCCCAGTTTCACAACGAACAGAATGGAAAGAATCACCAGCGCCGAGTTCAGGTCGCGGGTACGGCCCGCCAGCAGTTTGATCACGGTCCAGGCGATGAAGCCGAAGGCGATGCCGTTGGCGATCGAATAGGTCAGCGGCATGGCCAGGGCGGTGACCACCACTGGGGCGGCTTCGGTGATGTCGTCCCACTCGATTTCAGCCAGGCCCGACGCCATCAATACCGCCACGAAGAACAACGCCGGTGCCGTGGCATAGGCCGGCACGCTGCCTGCCAGCGGGGCGAAGAACAGTGCCAGCAGAAACAGCACCGCGACCACGATGGCGGTCAGGCCGGTACGGCCCCCGGCGCTGACGCCCGCTGCCGACTCGATGTAGCTGGTGGTGGTGGAAGTACCCAGCAGCGAACCGGCCATGGCCGCCGTGCTGTCAGCGATCAGCGCCCGCCCCATCTTCGGCATGTGGCCGTCTTTGCCCATCAGGCCAGCGCGCTTGGCCACGCCGATCAAGGTCCCGGAGTTGTCGAACAGATCGACGAACAGGAAGGCGAAGATCACGCTGAGCAGGCCGATGTCCAAGGCCCCGGCGATGTCCAGTTGCATGAAGGTCGGCGCCAGCGAAGGCGGCATCGACACCAATCCGTTGAACGGGCTGAAGCCCAGCAGGATCGACGCGGTGGTCACTACAAGAATGCCGATCAGCACCGCGCCGCGCACCTTGCGTGCCTCCAGGGCGACGATCAGGAAAAAGCCAAGGATGGCGAGCACCGCACCGGGCTTGGTCAGGTCGCCCATGCCCACCACAGTGGCCGGGTTGCCCACCACAATCCCGGCGCCTTGCAGCGCGATCAGCGCCAGGAACAGACCGATGCCCGCAGCGATGGCCGAACGCAGCGGCAAGGGGATGCTGTTGACGATCC
The DNA here is from genome assembly GCF_000761155.1 of Pseudomonas rhizosphaerae. Taxonomy (NCBI): domain Bacteria; kingdom Pseudomonadati; phylum Pseudomonadota; class Gammaproteobacteria; order Pseudomonadales; family Pseudomonadaceae; genus Pseudomonas; species Pseudomonas rhizosphaerae. The sequence continues at coordinate 4,345,646 of NZ_CP009533.1, forward strand.
ATTCGCGGATCCGAAAGATCGACAGCAGGAAAAAGCACACCGCCGAGATGAACACCGCGCCCAGCGCCACCTGCCAGGTGTGGCCCATGTGCAAGACCACGGTGTAGGTGAAGAAGGCGTTCAGGCCCATGCCCGGTGCCAGGGCGATCGGGTAGTTGGCGATCAGGCCCATGACCGTCGAGCCGATGGCCGCGGCCAGGCAGGTGGCGACGAACACCGCGCCCTTGTCCATGCCGGTTTCGCCCAGGATGCTGGGGTTGACGAACAGGATGTAGGCCATCGCCAGAAAGGTCGTGACCCCGGCGAGTATTTCCGTGCGCACGTTGGTGTTGTGCGCCTTGAGTTGAAACAGCCTTTCCAGCATGCCCGCTCCCTGTGGCGCGTTTTGCGCCGTTGCCGTTGTTGTCGAGTGTTGTCGTGTCGACCCTGATAGCAAAGCACATCCGGGCGGTAAAAAAAGCCGCGCATCATACCAGCACGGTCGTGGGGAAACACTCATCAGCTCGTCTGAACGAATGACCGGCGCTTCAAGTCGTACCTGCAAACGACGCGACATGAAAAATGCCGCGCATGAAAGCTGAACCACCGTGAGGTCGACCCGATGAGCACCCTTTCTTCCAGCGCTGGCGCGCAGCCGTACGCCAGCCACAGCATCTCCCTGCAACTCAATGGCCAGTCGCGCCAGCTCGATGTGTTGCCCTGGACCACCCTGCTGGACCTGCTGCGCGAACAGCTCGACCTGGTCGGCAGCAAAAAAGGCTGCGACCACGGTCAGTGCGGCGCCTGCACCGTGCTGCTCAATGGCAAGCGGGTCAACGCCTGCCTGACCCTGGCCGTGATGTGCGACGGCGCCGAGTTGACCACCATCGAAGGCCTGGCGCAGGGTGATCAACTGCACCCAGTGCAAGCCGCGTTCATCAAGCACGATGCCTTCCAGTGCGGTTACTGCACCCCAGGGCAGATCTGCTCGGCCGTTGGCCTGATCAACGAAGGCCGCGCCGAATCCAGCGCCGACATCAAGGAATTGATGAGCGGCAACCTGTGCCGTTGCGGCGCCTACAGCAACATCCGCGCGGCCATCGAAGAAGTGGTGGAAGTGCAGGGGGGTGAACGCTCATGAATCCGTTTACCTATGCCAAGCCAGCAGCCGTCGATGAAGCCGTGCGCCTGGCTGGTCCACGCTCGCGCTTCATCGCCGGTGGCACCAACCTGCTCGACCTGATGAAAGAAAACGTCATGCAGCCCGAGCAGCTCATCGACATCACCGGGCTGCCCCTGCGCGAAGTCGAGGAAACCGCCGACGGCGGCGTGCGCATTGGCGCCTTGGTCAGCAATGCCGACCTGGCCTGGCACCCGCTGATCGAGCAGCGTTACCCATTGCTCAGCCAGGCGATCCTGGCCGGTGCTTCGCCACAGCTGCGCAACATGGCCAGCACGGGCGGCAACCTCCTGCAACGCACGCGCTGCTACTACTTCTACGATTCGAAAATGCCCTGCAACAAGCGTGAGCCTGGCACCGGCTGCCCAGCCAAGGATGGCCTGAATCGCATCCATGCCATCCTGGGCGCCAGCGAGCAATGCGTGGCCACCCATCCTTCGGACATGTGCGTGGCCCTGGCAGCTTTGGCTGCCGTGGTCCATGTGCAGGGTCCGAACGGCGCGCGCACCATCGAGTTTGCCGACTTCCATCGCCTGCCTGCGGATGCGCCCGAGCGCGACAACCAACTGGCCGATGACGAGCTGATCACGGCGGTAGAACTGCCCGCCGCTGGCTTCACGGCCCACAGCCAGTACCTGAAGATCCGCGACCGCGCTTCCTATGCCTTTGCCTTGGTGTCAGTTGCCGCAGCACTGGAGCTAGACGGCGAGACCATCCGCGACGCTCGCCTGGCACTGGGCGGTGTCGCCCACAAGCCGTGGCGCGATGAGGCGGTGGAGCGCCTGCTGATCGGCCAGCCCGCCACCGCCGAAACCTTTGGCAAAGCTGCCGATGCCCTGTTGCAGGACGCTCGCGGCCTGCAGCACAACACCTTCAAGATCAAGCTGGCCCGCCGCGCGATAGTCCGTGCCCTGAGCGATGCCGCCAAAGGGGAGATGCAGCGATGAGCACACTTGGCAAACCCATGGACCGCGTCGACGGTCTGCTCAAGGTGACCGGTCAGGCGCGCTACGCTGGCGAGTTCCCCGAAGATGGCCTGCTGTTCGGCAGCGTCGTCTCCAGCACCATCGCCAACGGCCGCGTGCTGTCCATCGATGCGTCCAAGGCCTTGGCCCTGCCGGGCGTGGTGGCGGTGATCGACCACACCAACCGGCCGAAGCTGGCCAGCTACGATGAAAAATACGAAGACGACGATGCCGCCGACGGCTCGCCGTTTCGCCCGCTGTACAACGACAACGTGCTCTACAGCGGCCAGCCGCTGGCGCTGGTCGTCGCGGACAATCTGGAACTGGCACGCCATGCCGGCTCCCTGGTGCACATCGAGTACGCCCAGGAAGCTCACCAGACCGACCTGCACGCCCAATTGTCCGGCGCCAAGTCGGCACCGGCCGAATTGCCTGAGCCGCGCGGCGATTTCGCTGGCCAGTTCGGCGCGGCAGCAATCAAGGTCGACGCCACCTACGACACCCCGGTCGAGCACCACAACCCGATGGAGCCCCACGCCAGCACCGCGCTCTATCAAGCCGATGGCAGCTTGGTCATCCACGACAAGACCCAGAGCACGCAGAACTGCCAGACCTATCTGTCCAACGTGTTCGGCCTGGACAAGGACAAGATCCGCGTCATGGCCGCTTTCGTCGGCGGTGCCTTCGGTTCCGGCCTGCGTCCCCAGTACCAATTGCCACTGGCCGTGATGGCCGCCCTGCACCTCAAGCGCTCGGTGCGCGTGACCCTGACCCGCCAGCAGATGTTCACCTTCGGCTACCGTCCACGCACCGTGCAGCAGCTGCAACTGGCCTGCAGTGCCGACGGCAAGCTGCAGGCGGTAGGGCATACCGCAACCGGCCAGACCTCGCGCTTCGAGGACTTCACCGAGCACGTCGTGGAATGGAGCGGCATGCTCTACCACTGCGACAACGTCAAGTTGACCTATAACCTGGTGCCCCTGGACGTGTTCACCCCGCTCGACATGCGTGCTCCGGGAGCCGCCCTGGGCTTGATCGGCCTGGAATGCGCGATGGACGAACTGGCCGTGGCGGCCAAGATCGACCCCGTGCAGCTGCGCTTGGTCAATTTCTCCGACACCAACCAGAACGAAGGCAAGCCGTACTCCAGCAAGGAGCTCAAGGCCTGCTACCAGCAGGGCGCCGAGCGTTTCGGCTGGAACCAGCGCACGGTCGAGCCGCGCAGCATGCGCCGCGACAACCAGTTGGTCGGCATGGGCATGGCCGGTGGCGTGTGGGAAGCCATGCAGATGCCGGCCAGCGCCAAGGCCAAAATCGACAAGCAAGGCAAGCTGGTGGTCAGCAGCGCAACCACCGACATCGGCACCGGTACCTACACGGTCATGACCCAGATCGCCGCTGCGGCAGCGGGCGTTGCTGCACAGGACGTGGAATTCAAGCTGGGCGACTCGTCGCTGCCCACCGCGCCACTGCAAGGTGGCTCGTTCACCGTGTCGTCGGTCGGGACCGCCGTGCAGCAGGCCTGCGAGGCCCTCAAGGCCAAGCTGATCCACGCCGCCAGCCAGGTGCAGCCGGCCTTCGCCGAGGCAGATCCTGCGCAGGTGTTCGTCGAGAACGGCGAGCTACGCTGTCCAGGTCATCACCTGTCGTTGCAGAACCTGACCGACATCGATGGCTCGGACACCTTCGAGGCACAAGTCGATGCCGAGCCGGACAAGAAGCGTGAAGGCTACGCCACGGCCACGCATTCGGCGGTGTTCGTCGAAGTGGAAGTGGACGAAGACCTCGGCACCATCCGCGTGACCCGCGTGGTCAGCGCCGTAGCCGCCGGGCGTGTAGTGAACCCAAAGATGGCCCGCAGCCAGATTCTCGGCGGCGTGGTCTGGGGCCTGGGCATGGCCCTGCAGGAAGAAACCCAGACCGACCACAACCTGGGCCGCTTCATGAACCACAGCCTGGCCGAGTACCACATTCCGGTGAATGCCGACATCAACGACATCGACGTGATTTTCGTCGACGAACCTGACGACATCGTCAACGCCCTGGGCTCCAAGGGCGTCGGCGAGATCGGCATCGTCGGCGTCGCCGCCGCGGTGGCGAACGCCATCTATCACGCCACCGGCAAGCGTGTTCGTGAGTTTCCCATTACTTTGGACAAGGTGATGTAAGACTTACGGGTCCGAGCGCAGGCATGGAGATGGTGCATGCCTGCGGCTTCTATCAGGACGCTTTCAGGACGTCTGGGCAATGGACGTCAATGCCTACCAGGCTGAATCGCCCTTGAACTGCTGCAAATGGTAAGGCTATACATCCCTTATATCTTTCTTTCTTATTGACTCGTCTGCTCGCCATAAGTTGTGCAGGTGATATCAATGTGCATACTGTTATTGTCGCAGTCGTTATCAAAATGTTCCTACAGAACTTTCCGAATAATCCCAAGAACTTATCCTGTGCTGTAACAGTTTCTAATCAATGGGTTGGAAGCCTTGCTTGACTGTGAGATGGCCAATCCGGCTAAAGTACCGCTGCGCCACGATCAAATACGCGATGCCAATGCCGTATTTTTCCAACGTCCGCAATGAATATCAATTGTCAGGAGGCATTCGGTGAATGTATCGAAGATCGACTCTATTCAAATTGCAAAACCGCCAGCTCAAGGGTCGAAGTCGGCGCCTGAAGATACGGGTAACTTTCGTCAGACATTGATGGAAGTGTCGAATACCGCACTCCTCAGGCACGACAGCGTCACCCTTTCTCCAGCGGCCACGGGCATGGCCGAAAGACAAAGAGAAATCGAGCGGGTGCGGGCGCAGGGGCAAGAGTTGGGTGAATGTGGAATAAGCCGCGCTGAGTTGGCAACGAGTCAAGTGCCCAAATGGATGATGGGTTTTGCCAACGTCATTGTCGAGGTCGTGGGTTCGCAAACTTTCGAGACCCGTCTCACACCCAATGCGACAGACGACCAGATGAAAGAGTTCAGTGAGCGCCTGCAGGTCAAAAAACAAGCAGTCCTGGAAGCTCATGGTTTATGGGGGCTCGATGCGCTGGACCAGTATGTGCTCATGAATACAACGCCTAAGTTGGAAGCTCTCTTGCATCAAGACATGAACGACGTCATACGTGCGGATTCACGTTTGATGGAGCTTATCAGTGAAATAGGCTTTTACATGACCGATGTTGAATCATCAGAAGTCTGATTTCCCAGGCTTTTATCAAGGAGTACAAAAGATGTCCATGCAATGGAAAGCTATTTCAGTGGGTGCGGTATTGCTAGCGTGTTCGGGTGGCAATCATGCTGCAGTTCCCTTACTTGAAGCAGTGCGCAGTGCGGGCATGCATGTGCCTGCACTCGACGACGGGCAGATGGCGCAAATAAAAGGTGCCGCCCGCATCGGTGGTCAGGCCCGGCCAAGCGTTACTCAGAGGATCAAGACCCATCAGGTCACTTGGAAGAAGCGCGGCAGTCAATCTGATTATCGTGCCTATCAATATCAGGGATTCAGTTATTCACCGCATGAAAACAAATGGTATCGGGATGGGGGCACGCAGGAGCTGGTTGCTGGCGATGTATGGCTCGCCGATTCCACCAGCCGTATGAACGCCTGGAATCGTGCCTATGCCCGCGAAATCGAGCATCACTATCAGGCCTTTGAACGCGACACCAATGCACCGAAAAACTATGGCTTCCGTGCCAGTCAATGGTCGCGGCCGGTCTCCACGTTCCGCTGGTGACCCGAAAGCGCAGCCCGGCTTGGGGCTGCGCTCACTCTGCTACCCATCGCAAGGACGCCCATGGCTATCTTGTTTCCGCTCTCGCGTCTGTTCGCGAGTGCCAGCATCCTGTTGTCTATCACTACTGGTACGTTAGCCGATACGGTGCACCTGAAGAATGGTGACAGCCTGTCTGGCAGGTTAATCAGCTACGAAGGGGATGTCTGCGTTTTCAGCACTCCCTACGCGATGGGCTTGACCATCCGAACCGCCGATATTGGGTCAATGCAAACCGATCACCCTTATGAAGTGCAGTTCAAGAACGGCGATCGAGCCTCAGGACACTTGGTGAGTGAAAGCGCCCGGGTCACGCGACTTTCATCCGAAATTTTCGGTGAGGTCGAATTGAAGCTGGCCGACATCGCTGTACTGCAGCGAAACTTAATTGAACAGCGTGAACCAGCAGTAGCGCGTGACCACATCGAATACGGAGAGCGTGCCGACCCGCCGCCGCTGGATTTTCTGGTGGGCTCCACGGTTTTGCTCGGGCCAGGCGAGTATGAACTCGACATGGGCTTGGTATACAAGCAAAGCCGCCGGCAACACAATCTGTTCGACGTTGGTTATTTTCAGAAATCTTCCTACAGCGCACGTGTGCTGCAGTTCGAACCCACGCTCCGTGCAGGGCTTTTTGACCGGCTCGAAGCGCATCTGACAGTGCCGTTCTCTTATACGAGCGTCGAAGATGTCTCTTCAAATGAGTATGTGAGCACTTCCAGCGCGTGGGACCTGGCGGACATAGGCATGGGAATTCAGTACCAGTGGCTCGACGAAACCGCCGCCTATCCGGCGCTTTCGTTTACGTTCGACATCGGTGCTCCCACCGGCCGCAAACGCTACAACGATGCAGCCAACCGATGGAAGGATCCGTTGAACAACGGCTCCGGGCACTGGAGCGTAGCGCCCGGCATTGCCTGGGTGCGCCGCACCGATCCGGCCATTCTGTTTGGCGGGCTCAGTTATCAACACTTTTTCGAGAACACCATCGATGGCTACACCGTAAAGCCAGGCTGGGCGTTGCGGAGTTACCTGGGCGCAGGCTTTGCACTCAATGAGAAGCTGTCCATAGGCGCTCGATTCTCTTATAGCTATACCGCCAATCTGAGAGCAGGTAGACGAACCATCAAAGGCACTGACATTGATCCGGCAGATCTTGCCTTCAATGTGTCCTATAGGCTGCACGAGGACTGGGTAATTTCTCCTCAAGTTATGCTGGGCCTCAATGACGACGCGGGACCGGCTTCCATGTCATTGAACCTCAAGCGCAAGTTCAATTGATGCGTTATTCCGAGTTGGGTCTGGTCTCCGTCCTTGGATTGGCCACTGTGGCGAATGCTTCGCCGTTTCAGGCACCCCGGCCACTTTCCGAATTGCGCATGGAACGCATAGAGCGCCAGACGCTGGATTATTCATGCGGGGCCGCGGCATTGACCATTCTGCTCAACCTGTATTTTGGCGAAACGCTGCACGAGCAGGATGTACTCGCTGACATGGTTGGCAGGCTGTCTCGGGAGCAGGCAGTGGAGCGAGCCACTCAGGGATTTTCTCTGCTTGACCTCAAAACCACTGCTCAGCGTTTGGGTTACCAGGCCGAAGGTGTGATATTGCCCCGCCAGGCATTGGCTTCGCTGAAAGGTCCGGTGATCATTCTGCTCAGGCAACGCTCACTCAATCATTTTGTGGTGCTCAAAGGCATAGGCCGGGGCAGTGCATTGCTGGCAGACCCTGCGCGAGGGCACATTCGTATGCCGCTGTTTGAACTGTATGAGCAGTGGCAGGGCGAAACACTGGTGCTGGGCCGTGACCACTTCGGCTTGCCATTGGAGCATGGATTAAAGGTGCCGGCGCGTAGCCTGATTGCTCCTGAGCGGGAGACCGTGCGGACGCTTCAGCGCAGTCCTGTGCAGTGACGGGTACGACGGGGGAGCATCCTTATCTATCTGCGAACTGCGAAGCATCAACAGAACAGATACCGCGATAAATCCCCATACCAGACAAAAGTAAACCGGGTGCGACATCCGGTCGTGCGGCACTAAACCACACGGGTCAAACGCGCAAACAGGTCTACTCTTTGAGGGTATCTTGATCCATGTCAACGCCTCGCCCGGCGCGGCATGGCGGCCACACGGCCACAATCCCTGCGACGTGGAAACCATCCGAACCAAGTCAGACCGCGCTTCCCTCGCAGGGGCCGCAGGCATGGGCTGCTCGCCCGCGCCGGTTCACCTGATAGAGGAAGCCCCATGTTCGGCTTAGAGGCAATCGATCTCGCCCGAATGCAGTTTGCGTTTACGGTCTCGTTCCACATTCTGTTTCCCGCCATCACCATCGGTCTGGCCAGCTACCTGGCCGTGCTCGAAGGCATGTGGCTGAAAACCCGTGACGACACCTACCGCGACCTGTATCACTTCTGGTCGAAGATATTCGCCGTCAACTTCGGCATGGGCGTGGTCTCCGGCCTGGTCATGGCCTACCAGTTCGGCACCAACTGGAGCCGGTTCTCCGACTTCGCCGGCGCCGTCACCGGGCCGTTGCTGACCTATGAAGTGCTGACCGCATTCTTCCTGGAGGCGGGCTTCCTGGGTGTCATGCTGTTCGGCTGGAACCGTGTGGGCCGTGGCCTGCACTTCTTCTCGACGTTGATGGTGGCGATCGGCACGCTGATCTCCACGTTCTGGATCCTGGCCTCCAACAGCTGGATGCAAACGCCCCAGGGCCACGCGATCGTCGACGGCCGGGTGATTCCGGTCGACTGGTTCGCGGTGATCTTCAACCCCTCGTTCCCGTTCCGCCTGGCGCACATGTCCATTGCCGCCTTCGTTGCGACGGCGTTCTTCGTCGGTGCCTCGGCCGCCTGGCACTTGTTGCGCGGGCGCAATACGCCGGCCATCCGCCGGATGTTCTCCATGGCCATGTGGATGGCGCTGATCGTCGCCCCGGTGCAGGCCTTCGTCGGCGATATGCACGGCTTGAACACCCTCGAGCACCAGCCCGCCAAGATCGCCGCGATCGAAGGCCACTGGGAAAACAAGGGTGACGAAGCCACGCCGCTGATCCTCTTCGGCTGGCCCGACATGGAAGCGGAGAAAACCCGTTTCGCGGTCGAGATTCCTTACTTGGGCAGCTTGATCCTGACCCACAGCCTGGACAAGCAGGTGCCGGCGCTCAAATCCTTTCCCAAGGAAGATCGGCCCAATTCGACCATCGTCTTCTGGTCGTTCCGTGTCATGGCCGGCCTGGGCATGCTGATGATCTTCGTCGGTCTGTGGAGCGTCTGGCTGCGCAAGAAAGACGCGCTGTTCACCTGCCGTCCGTTCCTGTACTTGACCCTGTGGATGGGGCCATCGGGGCTGATCGCGTTGCTGGCCGGCTGGTTCACCACCGAGATCGGCCGTCAGCCGTGGGTGGTCTATGGCCTGATGCGCACCGCCGATGCCTCCTCCAACCACAGCGTCACGCAGATGAGCATCACCCTGGTGATGTTCGTCGTGGTGTACTTCTCGCTGTTCGGCGTGGGCCTGGGCTACATGATGCGCCTGGTGCGCAAGGGTCCCAAGGCACACGAAGAAACCATCAACACCGGCGGTCCTGGTACCCAGCGCACCCCTGCACGTCCTCTGTCCGCTGCCCATGAAGGCACGGAAGAAGGCCAAACCGACACCTTGAGCAAGGGGCACTAAGCATGGGTATCGATCTTCCCTTCATCTGGGCCGTGATCATCGTCTTCGGCATCATGATGTACGTGATCATGGACGGCTTCGACCTGGGCATCGGCATCCTGTTTCCCTTCATGAAAGATGAAGGCGACCGCGATGTCATGATGAATACCGTGGCACCGGTCTGGGACGGCAACGAAACCTGGCTGGTGCTGGGCGGTGCGGCGCTGTTCGGCGCGTTCCCGCTGGCCTATTCGGTAGTGTTGTCGGCGCTCTACCTGCCGCTGATCCTGATGCTGATGGGCCTGATCTTCCGTGGCGTGGCGTTCGAGTTCCGCTTCAAGGCGACCGCGGCCAAGCGCCACGTGTGGGACAAGGCGTTCATCGGCGGCTCGCTGACAGCAACGTTCTTCCAGGGCGTGGCCCTGGGCGCGTACATCGACGGCATTCCCGTGGTCGGCCGCAACTACGCCGGTGGCGGCCTCGACTGGCTGACCCCGTTCAGCCTGTTCTGCGGCCTGGCGCTGATCGTGGCCTACGCCTTGCTCGGCTGCACCTGGCTGATCATGAAGACCGAAGGCAGCCTGCAGCAGGCCATGCACAAGCTGGCGCCGCCACTGACCTACGGGCTGTTGATCGTGACCGGTATCGTCAGCATCTGGACACCCCTGGCCCATGGCGATATCGCCACGCGCTGGTTCAGCATGCCGAACCTGTTCTACTTCCTGCCGGTGCCGATCCTGGTGCTGGCTACGGTTATCGGCCTGCTGCGCTCGGTCAAACGCAACGCGCACTACACGCCGTTCCTGCTGACCCTGCTGCTGGTGTTCCTGGGCTACAGCGGCCTGGGTATCAGCTTGTGGCCGAACATCATCCCGCCGTCGATCTCGATCTGGGAAGCGTCGTCGCCGCCACAGAGCCAGGGCTTCATCCTGGTGGGCACGCTGTTCATCATCCCGATCATCCTGGTGTACACCTTCTGGAGCTACTACGTGTTCCGCGGCAAGGTGACCCACGAAGACGGCTACCACTAGTCCAACCGCCGCTGCCCAGGCTGCAAGGCCTGGGTCGAGCAGGAGTAGAAGCATGAGCGAGAAACCGATCGTTACGCACAGCGAAGAGAAAAAGCCCTTGTGGAAACGCTTGGGCTGGCTGGTGGTGATCTATGCCGGCAGCGTCGTCGCGCTGGGCGTGTTTGCCATGTTGATCCGCCTGTTCATGACGGCGGCCGGGATGAAATCCCACTGAATCCCATCAGTGCTGCTCTGGCAGTGCTCTTTTTACAGCCCTCCTTGCGGAGGGCTTTTTTTTGGCCCTGAAAAACGCGTGCCGGGCGCTTATTTGCGCGCGCGCAACACCACGAACTTGGGCGTGGCAGCCACCTGTTCGACGCCGCGGAACAGCCTGGCCAGCTTGCTGTGATAACCCAGGTGGCGATTGCCGACGATGTACAGGTCGCCGCCGGTGACCAGCGCCTCGCGCGTCTGCTGGAACATGCGCCAGGCGAGGAAGTCACCCACCACCTGCTGCTGGTGAAACGGCGGATTGCACAGCACCACGTCCAGCGACTGCGGCGCCTGGCCGGCAAGGCCATCGCCAGCACGTACCTCGACCTGACGCGCGCCCAGGGCCGCCTGCCAGTTCTCCTGCGCCGATTGCACGGCCATGAACGACTCGTCCACCAGCGTGTAGCTGGCCTGCGGATTGGCCAGGGCGCTGACGATGGCCAGCACGCCGTTGCCGCAGCCCAGATCCGCAACCCGGGCCGCGCCAAGGTTGCGCGGCAGGTGCGGAAGGAACGCGCGGGTGCCGATGTCCAGCCCTTCGCGGCAGAACACGTTGGCGTGGTTGAGCAGCATCAGCCTGGGCTCGTCCAACTGATAGCGAGTCGGGTAGGGCGATATCGGCGCGGGCTTGCCTTCAGCAGTGGCGATCAACAGCCGCGCTTTCTTGACCGCCAGTGACGGTCGCATCGTGCCGATGTATTTTTCCAGCAAGTCACCTGCAGCGTGGGGCAAGTGCTTGACCATGCCGGCAGCGACCACTTCGGCGCCGGGCGCCAGGTGGCCGTGCAGGCGGATCAGCTGTTCTTCGAGCAGGGCCAGGGTCTTGGGTACACGCACCAGCACGCGGTCGAACGGACCCTGCACCGGCGCACTGGCGGGGACGAACTCAATGCTGTCGAATGGCAGGCCATTGCGCGTCAGGTTCTTCTCAAGCCCTAATGCGCCGAGGAATGAGTCGCCGCTACTGATCAGGTGCACCGAGCCTTGCAGACTGATGGCGAGCGCGCCGAAGCTGTCGTTGAGAATCAGCACCCGCGCCTGGGCAGGCAGGGGATGCTCGGCCATGTAGGCCAGCAGATACTCGTCTGCAGCATCGAACGCCTGCAACGGCTCGTTGGGTTGATCGGGCTGGCGGATCAGATCGAGTTCAGCGAAGGGCGAAGTCAGTACGGGCATGGCGGAAGGCACGAAAGCGGCAATAAAGGCGCGATTCTACCCGATCGCATGCAGTTCCTGTGGGAGCGGTCATCGGCCGCGAAAGCCTTACCTCACTCTACCTGATCCATCGCATCAGCCTTTCGCGGCCACAGACCGCTCCTACAGGTACGCTCCCCGGTGGCCACACAAACCAGCGGTGTTTATCTGCAGCAGTTTGCGAGAAAATACCGGCACTTGAACCCCGGAGCGCCCCATGACTGCCAGCGCAGAAAAATTCACTCGCCAGACCATTCTCGAGGTCCAGCCGCTGACCCCCAGCCTGTTCACCCTGCGCACAACCCGCGATGCCGGTTTCCGCTTCGTCGCTGGCCAGTTTGCCCGGCTGGGTGTCACCAAGGCCGACGGCAGTGTGGTGTGGCGTGCCTATTCGATGGCGTCTTCACCTCACGACGAATTTCTCGAATTCTTCTCCATTGTCGTTCCAGGCGGCGAGTTCACCAGTGAACTGAGCCGCTTGCGCGCGGGTGATGAGTTGTTGGTGGAAAAGCTGGCGACTGGTTATCTGACCCTGGATCGCTTCGTCGACGGTCGCGACCTGTGGATGCTGGCGACCGGCACCGGCGTGGCGCCCTTCGTGTCGATCCTCCAGGATTTTCCCGTGTGGGAGAAGTTCGAACACATCAAGCTGGTGTACAGCGCGCGCGAGGGCCAGGAACTGGCGTATCGGGAATTGATCGCCGGCCTTGAACAGCGTGATTACCTGGCCGAGTTTGCTGGCAAATTGCAGTTCATCCCGATCGTAACTCGGGAGAGAGTGCCTGGCACACTGCACGGTCGCATTACCGACCTGATTCAAAACGGCGATCTGGAGAAGACCGCCGCACTGGAGCTGACGCCCGAGCATTCACGGGTGATGATCTGCGGCAACCCGCAGATGATCGACGACACTCGACAACTGCTCAAGGGCCGTGACATGAACCTGAGCCTGAGCCGCCGCCCTGGCCAGGTCGCCGTCGAGAACTACTGGTAGCAGCCATCCCGTGGGAGCGGTCTGTGGCTGCGAAAGCCTCACCGAGGTCTACCTGACTCACCGCATCAACCCTTCGCGGCCACAGACCGCTCCCACAGGATCGATGCGGTCTCCAGCATCAATGCAGCCCCACAGGATCGATGCGGTCTCCAGCATCAATGCAGCCCCACAGGATCGATGCGGTCTCCAGCATCAATGCAGCCCCACAGGATCGATGCGGTCTCCAGCATCAATGCAGCCCCACAGGATCGATGCGGTTTCCAGCATCAATGCAATCCCACAGGATGGATGCGGTCTCCAGCATCAATGCAGGCCCACAGGATCGATGCGATCCCCATCTTCCATGCACCACCACAGGATGGATGCGGTCATTCTGTGGGAGCGGTCATCGGCCGCGAAAGCCTCACCGCGGTATCAGATCTGCGGCCCAGGCGTCGGTGCAGTGGTCACCACGGTGCCCTTGCCATTCTGCTCTTTCAACAGGTCACGAATTTCGCCCAACAGCAACTCTTCCTTGGAAGGCGCAGCAGGCGCCGCAGGCTTCTTCTCTTCCTGGTGACGCAGGCGGTTGATGGCCTTCACCCCCATGAAAATGGCAAACGCCACGATGATGAAGTCGATCACCGTCTGGATGAACTTGCCATAGGCCAACACCACCGCCGGCGCATCACCGACCGCCGCACGCAGCGTGATGGCCAGGTCGCTGAAGTCCACGCCACCGATCAGCAGCCCAAGTGGCGGCATGATCACATCGCCGACGAAAGATGAAACGATCTTGCCGAAAGCTGCACCGATGATGATACCAACGGCCATGTCGACTACATTGCCCTTGACCGCAAAGGCCTTGAATTCACTTAGCACGCTCATGAGGTTATTCCTTATTACAGATGAGGTTGGTCAACGCAGTCCAAGTCAGCGTATTGCTTCATTTTCCACGCCTGCTGCAAGGGACACAGCTGCGCCCGAGAAGTTTTGTCAAAGTACAGACTAGCCGTTTTTCCGCGCTGCAAGGGCTTGATTTACCCACTATTACAGCGCGCTCGATTATCATGAACGCACTTTTCGAACAGGAATTTTCATGGCCAAGGCTAAGCGCATGTACGGCTGCACCGAGTGCGGTGCGACGTTCCCCAAATGGGCCGGCCAATGCGGCGAATGCGGCGCCTGGAACACCCTGGTGGAAACGGTCATCGAAAGCGGCGCCGCCGCGCCGCCCAGCGGCCGCACCGGCTGGGCCGGGCAGCAGGCCCAGCTCAAGACACTGGCCGAAGTCAGCATCGAGGAGATCCCGCGCTTCTCGACCGCTTCCGCCGAACTGGACCGCGTGCTCGGCGGCGGCTTGGTCGATGGCTCGGTGGTGCTGATCGGCGGCGATCCGGGCATCGGCAAGTCGACCATCCTCCTGCAGACGCTGTGCAACATCGCCACGCGCATGCCCGCGCTGTACGTCACCGGCGAAGAGTCGCAGCAACAGGTCGCCATGCGTGCGCGGCGCCTGGGTCTGCCGCAGGACAAGCTCAAGGTGATGACCGAGACCTGCATCGAAACCATCATCGCCACCGCCAAGGTCGAGCACCCCAAGGTCATGGTGATCGACTCGATCCAGACCATCTTCACCGAAAACCTGCAGTCGGCGCCCGGCGGCGTGTCCCAAGTGCGTGAAAGCGCGGCGCTGCTGGTGCGCTACGCCAAGCAGAGCGGTACGGCCATCTTCTTGGTCGGCCACGTGACCAAGGAAGGCGCCCTGGCCGGTCCGCGCGTGCTCGAGCACATGGTCGACACCGTGCTGTACTTCGAAGGTGAATCCGATGGTCGTCTGCGCCTGCTGCGGGCCGTGAAGAATCGTTTCGGCGCGATCAACGAACTGGGCGTGTTCGGCATGACCGACAAGGGCTTGAAAGAAGTTTCCAACCCTTCGGCGATCTTTCTGACCCGAGCCCAGGAAGAAGTCCCCGGCAGCGTGGTCATGGCCACCTGGGAAGGCACCCGGCCGATGCTGGTGGAAGTGCAGGCGCTGGTCGACGACAGCCACCTTTCCAACCCCCGCCGGGTCACCCTGGGCCTGGACCAGAACCGCCTGGCCATGCTGCTGGCGGTGCTGCATCGGCACGGCGGCATCCCCACCCACGACCAGGACGTGTTCCTGAACGTGGTGGGCGGGGTGAAAGTGCTGGAAACCGCCTCCGACCTGGCGTTGCTCGCAGCGATCATGTCCAGCCTGCGCAATCGCCCGTTGCCTCACGACCTGCTGGTGTTCGGCGAAGTGGGTCTGTCCGGCGAGGTGCGCCCGGTTCCCAGTGGCCAGGAGCGGCTCAAGGAAGCGGCCAAGCACGGCTTCAAACGCGCCATCGTGCCCAAGGCCAACGCGCCGAAAGAGGCTCCGCCAGGGTTGCAGGTCATTGCCGTGACACGTCTGGAACAGGCGCTGGATGCCTTGTTCGAGTAGCGCGAACGCCGCAGTAGGCTAAGGTTGTTGGATGTCAGGACTTGCCCTATCGGAGCAGACGCTCCCACCGTTTCATTGTGGGAGCGGGTCTCTGCCCGCGAAGAGGCCAATCCTGCCTACAAAAACCGCACCTGCCCGAGGCTCTCGACCCATGCTCGTTCGCCCTTCCCGCATCACCGCAATCGCTGCAGCCTGCCTGTTCTCCCTTTCGACCCATGCCGCCGAGCTACCCGCCGCCGACCTCTACAAACAAGCCCAGGCCGAACAACCCAGCTACCTGGAGACGGTCAAGGAATTGGTTTCGGTCGACACCGGTACCGGCCAGGAAAAAGGCCTGGCGACGATCAGCGCGTTGCTCGTCAAGCGTCTCAAGGAGCTGGGCGCCACGGTCCAGACCACCCCGGCCACGCCGTCGGTAGGCGACAACATCGTCGGCACCTTCAAGGGCACCGGCAGCAAGAATTTCCTGCTCATGGTCCACTACGACACCGTGTTCGGCCCCGGCACTGCGGCCAAGCGCCCGTTCCGCACCGACCAGGAGCGGGCCTACGGCCCAGGTGTGGCCGATGCCAAGGGCGGGGTGGCGATGATCCTGCACGCGCTGAAACTGCTCAAGGCCCAGGGCTTTGATGGTTACGGCACGCTGACCGTACTGTTCAACCCGGACGAGGAAATGGGCTCGGCCGGCTCGAAAAAAGTCATCGCCGAACTGGCCGCTCAACACGACTACGTTTTTTCCTACGAACCGCCGAACAAGGACGCGGTGACCACCGCCACCAACGGCATCAACGGGTTGGTGCTGGAGGTCAAGGGGCGCTCGTCTCACGCCGGCTCCGCGCCGGAAGAGGGTCGCAATGCGCTTACCGAGCTGGCTCATCAGCTGGTCCAGCTCAAGGACCTGGGTGATCCCGACAAGGGCACCACCGTGAACTGGACCATGGCCAAGGCGGGCGAGAAACGCAACATCATCCCCGCCATCGCAACGGCCGAAGCCGACATGCGCTATTCGGACATCGAAGAGACCGACCGCGTGCTTGCCCAAGGTCAGCGCCTGATCCGCAAGCAACTGATCGACGAAACCCAGGTCAGCCTGCGCCTGGAGAAAGGCCGACCGCCCCTGGCCAAGAACAGTGGTTCCGAGCAGTTGGCCGGAGTGGCGCAGAAGGCCTACGCTGCGATCGACAAGTCCATCGAACCGATCGCCATGCGCTTCGGTACCGATGCCGGCTACGCCTACGTGCCCGGCAGCGACAAGCCTGCGGTGCTGGAAACCATGGGCGTGGTGGGCGCGGGGTTGCACGCCGATGACGAGTACATCGAACTCAATAGCATCGCGCCGCGGTTGTACCTGACGTTGTCGATGATTCGGAGTTTGTCGGCGCCGTGAGCCACTGCAGCGCTGGCGCTTGATAAAAGCGTCGGCGCTGCGACTTGCTCAACCCCCGACCGCACCCGTACTCTGAGGTCTTCTCAACGACAACGGAGCACGCCCCATGAACACTGCAGTGCCGGGCATGGGCCCCGTCAAGGCCGTCATCTTCGATATGGATGGCTTGCTGCTGAACACCGAGGGCATCTACACCGAAGTCACGCAGATGATTGCCGAGCGGTACGGCAAGGTCTTCGACTGGAGCATCAAGCAGAACACCATCGGCCTGGGTGCCAACGACCTGTCGACCTACATCGTCGAAACCCTGGGCCTGCCCCTGACGCCCGCCGAATTCATGGAAGCGCGCGCGCCGCTGATGGCCGAGCGCTTTCCCCATGCCCAGGCCATGGCCGGCGCCGAGGCACTGGTGCGGCATCTGAAGGCGCACAACATTCCGATCGCCGTGGGCACCAGTTCGTCCCGCGGGCATTTCGCGATGAAAACCACGTTGCATGAAGAGTGGTTCGCGCTGTTCGACACCATCGTCACCGCCGACGACCCGGAAGTGGGCGCGGCCAAGCCGGCGCCGGATATCTTCCTGGTCGCGGCCAAGCGCCTGGGCGTGGAGCCCAAGGACTGCCTGGTGTTCGAGGACTCACCCTTCGGCGTCACCGCCGCCAAGGCCGCCGGCATGTTCGCCGTCGCCGTCCCCGATGCCGCCATGGCCCCGGAGCGCTACCACCACGCCGATGATCGGTTGCAGAGCCTACTGGGCTTCGACCCCGCCCAATGGGGCCTGCCGGCTCACCTGGTGTAGTCCCGTTCCCACAGGGCGGAATTCACCTGTGACCGTACCTGTGGGAGCGGTCATCGGCCGCGAAAGCCGCACCGCGATCTGCCTGATACACCGCATTACTCCCTCGCGGCCACAGACCGCTCCCACATATGCACGACCAATGCGCGGCTGTAGAGCAGTGCGGTCCGGAAAGCTCTCTCAAACCTCCAACAACGCCCCTAACTCCCGCTCCAGCTCCTCGGGGTCGCCCAGGTTGAGCTCTATCAACCGCCGCAGGTGGCTGATCGAATCCAGGCCGATATGGGTGCACACGAAACCCAGCTGCCCATGGTCGTCATGGGCCAGCTTGACCTCCATCACCACATCTTCCTGCGGCCCCAGCTTCACATCCACATTGAACGGCTTGCCAGCATCGCCCAGCCAGGGCGACGGCTTTTCGATCAGCAGTCCCTTCAGCGACAGGTCGAGCAGCTTCACCTGCCAGCGCTCGGTGCCCTGGCGCAATTCGGTCTTGGCGTCGAAAGCGATGCGCTTGAAACGTCGGCGTTCGGTAGGGGTTTGCGTCATGGTCGGGTCCTCGAGTTTTGCTGGACTATAGCGCAGTGGCTCGGAGCCAGCAGCAAACCTCTGCGAACCTTGCGCTATGCGCCGCTCTAGACCAACGTGGGGATGGCCATCGGACAAAAAATCGCTAGACTCGGTAAGGCTGACACTCATCCACTGAGCTGGAAACAATAATATGAAAAACAATAGCAGTGCGTTCCGCCACGTTCCGTGGCTGATCGTGGCGATCATTGGTGCCTGTGCCCTGGGCGTCGTTGCACTTCGTCGCGGTGAAGCAATCAACGCGTTATGGATCGTCGTCGCGGCCGTGGCCATCTACCTGGTCGCCTACCGCTACTACAGCCTGTTCATCGCCAACCACGTCATGCAGCTCGACCCGCGCCGCGCCACGCCCGCGGTGCTCAACAACGACGGTCTGGACTACGTCCCGACCAACAAGCACATCCTCTTCGGTCACCACTTTGCCGCCATCGCCGGTGCAGGCCCTCTGGTCGGCCCGGTACTCGCCGCGCAGATGGGCTATCTGCCCGGCACGCTGTGGCTGATCGCCGGCGTGGTGCTGGCCGGCGCCGTGCAGGACTTCATGGTGCTGTTCCTCTCCACCCGCCGCAACGGCCGCTCGCTGGGCGACATGGTGCGCGAGGAAATGGGCCGCATTCCCGGCACCATTGCCCTGTTCGGTTGCTTCCTGATCATGATCATCATCCTCGCCGTGCTGGCGCTGATCGTGGTCAAGGCGCTCGCCGAAAGTCCGTGGGGCATCTTCACGGTCATGGCCACCATTCCCATCGCGATGTTCATGGGCGTGTACATGCGCTACATCCGCCCGGGCCGCATTGGTGAAATCTCCATCATCGGCGTGGCCTTGCTGCTGCTGTCGATCTACCTGGGTGGGCAGGTTGCCGCCGATCCGGTCTGGGCCAAGGCCTTCACCTTCACCGGTGTGCAGATCGTCTGGATGCTGATCGGCTATGGCTTCGTTGCCGCCGTGCTGCCCGTGTGGCTGATTCTGGCCCCGCGCGACTACCTGTCCACCTTCCTCAAGATCGGCACCATCATCGCCCTGGCCATCGGTATCCTGGTGACCATGCCGGAACTGAAGATGCCTGCGCTGACCCAGTTCACCGACGGCACTGGCCCGGTATGGAAGGGCGGTCTGTTCCCGTTCCTGTTCATCACCATCGCCTGCGGCGCGGTGTCGGGTTTCCACGCACTGATCTCCTCGGGCACCACGCCCAAGCTGCTGGACAACGAAACCAATGCCCGCTACATCGGCTACGGCGGCATGTTGATGGAGTCGTTCGTGGCCATCATGGCCATGGTTGCCGCTTCGGTCATCGAGCCGGGTGTGTACTTCGCCATGAACAGCCCGGCCGCAGTGGTCGGTACCGACGTGGTCGCAGTGGCCACGGCCGTCAGCAGCTGGGGCTTCGCCATCACGCCGGAAGCGCTGCAGGCGGTGGCCCATGACATCGGCGAGACCACCATCCTGGCGCGCGCCGGTGGTGCCCCGACGCTGGCCGTGGGTATCGCGCAGATCCTGCACTCGGTGCTGCCGGGTGAAAACACCATGGCCTTCTGGTACCACTTCGCGATCCTGTTCGAAGCGCTGTTCATTCTGACCGCCGTGGATGCCGGCACCCGTGCCGGCCGTTTCATGCTCCAGGACCTGCTCGGCTCGTTCGTTCCGGCGCTCAAGCGCACCGAGTCCTGGACTGCCAACGTCATTGCCACCGCCGGTTGTGTGGCACTGTGGGGCTGGTTGCTGTACCAGGGCGTGATCGATCCGCTGGGTGGTATCAATACCCTGTGGCCGCTGTTCGGCATCTCCAACCAGATGCTGGCCGGTATCGCCCTGATGCTCGCCACCGTCGTGCTGATCAAGATGAAGCGCCAGCGCTACATCTGGGTCACCATGCTGCCGGCCGTGTGGCTGCTGATCTGCACCACTACCGCAGGGTTCATCAAGCTGTTCGACGCCAACCCGGCGGTTGGCTTCCTCGCGCTGGCCAACAAGTACAGCAATGCCCTGGCCCAGGGTCAGGTCATCGCGCCGGCCAAGAGCGTAGAGCAGATGCAGCACGTGATCTTCAACGCCTACACCAACGCAACCCTGACCGTACTGTTCCTGCTGGTGGTCTTCAGCATCCTGTTCTTCGCCCTGAAGGTCGGCGTCGCCGCCTGGGGCAAGAAGGAACGTACCGACAAGGAAGCACCGTTCCAGCCGTTCCCCAATGCGTGATGACCGAGGACTGCCGCCATGTTCAACGACCTGAGCAAGTTGGGAAAATATCTGGGACAGGCGGCACGTCTGATGGTGGGCATGCCGGACTACGACAATTACGTCGAGCACATGCAGACCAAGCACCCGGACAAGCCGATGATGGACTACGAGGCGTTCTTCCGCGAACGCCAGGAGGCCAGGTACGGCGGCAAGGGTGGGCCCAAGTGCTGTTGAGGCAGGCCATCTCGTAGAGATGTGTCTTGAGTGATGGCCCTTTCGCGGCCACTGGCCGCTCCTACATGTGATCGAATATCCCTGTAGGAGCGGCCAGTGGCCGCGAAGAGGCCATTTGCATTTAAATGATTGTGGAGCCAACAACCTTGCCCGAAGCCGCCCCCCCCATTCCCGTCACCATCCTCAGCGGCTTTCTCGGCGCCGGCAAGACCACCTTGCTGCGCCACATGCTCAAAGCCGAACACGGCCTGAAGATCGCCGTGATCGAGAACGAATTCAGCGACGCCGACATCGACACCCAGTTGCTGGGCGACGAACCCGTGCAAATCATGACCCTGGCCAATGGCTGCGTGTGCTGCACCATCCACACCGACCTGACCAAGGCGCTGTACCTGCTGCTCGAACGCCTGGACAATGGCCAGATCGCCTTCGATCGTCTGGTCATCGAATGCACCGGCCTGGCCGACCCCGCGCCGGTCGCCCAGACCTTTTTCATCGACGAAGAGCTGCGCGAGCGCTACATCCTGGATGGCATCCTCACCCTGGTGGACGCCGCCAATGCCGGCATTCACCTGGCCCAGACCATTGCCCAGGCTCAAGTAGGCTTTGCCGACCGGCTGTTGCTCAGCAAGACCGATCTGGTCGAGCCCTCGGTGGTTGAAGAGCTCAGCGAGCGCCTGACCCGCATCAACCGCCGTGCGCCGATCCGTGTGGTCGAACACGGTCGCATCGATCTGGCGGAGCTGCTCGATGTGCGTGGCTTCAATCTCAATGCCGGCCTGGCGTTGCGCCCGGTCAACCAGGGGCCCAGCGTGGACCGCATCGCCAGCCTGGTGCTGCGCACCGACAAGCCGTTGGACATCGATCGGCTGAGCAGCTTCATGAACGAACTGCTGGAAGAGCACGGCAAGCAGTTGCTGCGCTACAAGGGCGTATTGAACATAGCAGGGGAAGAACGACGCCTGGTGTTCCAGGGCGTATTGAAGCTCTACGGCTTCGACTGGGACACCGAATGGGCCCCGGGGGAGGTACGCGAAAGCGTGATGGTGTTCATTGCCGATGATCTACCCGAAGCCAAGATCCGCACCGGGTTCGACCAGCTCTGAATCCCACGTACCCGACACACCGCGGCGACGCCGGACGCGGCTCGCGCCGCTGCTACAGAGGGCGACGCTGGACGCGGCTACAAAATGATGCGATCCCTGTAGCAGCGGCGCAAGCCGCGTCGGCGGTCCCGCGCAGTATCTGACACAACGCGGTGCAACCAAACGCAAGCTTAACGCACCCCCTGTAGCAGCGGCGCAAGCCGCGTCGGCGATCCCCGCGAAATATCTGACACAACGCGGTGAAGCCCGACGCGGCTTGCACCGCTGCTACAAGAACGCCGTCGGCTTTTACGCCGAATAAACCGGCAGCTTGGCGCAGATGGCCTGGACCTTCTGGCGCACGGCATCGATCACTGCTTCATTGTTCAGATCAGCCAGAATGTCGCAGATCCAGCCGGCCAGTTCCTGGCACTCGGCTTCCTTGAAACCACGAGTGGTCACAGCAGGCGTACCAAAGCGCAGGCCGGAGGTCACGAACGGCGAGCGAGGATCGTTGGGCACCGAGTTCTTGTTGACGGTGATGAATGCCTTGCCCAGCGCCGCGTCTGCGTCCTTGCCGGAAATGTCCTGCTTGATCAGCGACAGCAGGAACAGATGGTTCTCGGTACCACCGGAAACCACGTCGAAACCACGGTCGATGAACACCTTGGCCATGGCCTGGGCGTTCTTCACGACCTGCTGCTGGTAGGTCTTGAATTCAGGCTGCAGCGCTTCCTTGAAGCACACGGCCTTGGCGGCAATGACGTGCTCCAGCGGGCCACCCTGGGCACCTGGGAACACCGCCGAGTTGAGCTTCTTCTCGATCTCGGCATTGGCACGCGCCAGAATCAGGCCGCCACGAGGGCCGCGCAGGGTCTTGTGGGTGGTGGTGGTGACCACGTCGGCGAACGGCACCGGGTTGGGGTACACGCCGGCGGCAACCAGGCCGGCCACGTGGGCCATGTCAACGAACAGGTAGGCACCGACCTTGTCGGCGATTTCACGGAAGCGCGGGAAGTCGAGGATCTGCGAGTAGGCGGAGAAACCGGCCACGATCATCTTCGGCTTGTGCTCCAGAGCCAGGCGCTCGACTTCGTCGTAGTCGATCAGGCCCTGGGCATCGATGCCGTACTGGACGGCGTTGTACAGCTTGCCCGACGAAGAAACGCTGGCGCCGTGGGTCAGGTGACCGCCGTGGGCCAGGCTCATGCCCAGGATGGTATCGCCCGCCTGCAGCAGGGCCAGGTAGACCGCGCTGTTGGCTTGCGAACCGGCGTGCGGCTGGACGTTGGCGTAGTCGGCGCCGAACAGCTCCTTGGCGCGGTCGATGGCCAGCTGCTCGATCACGTCGACGAACTCGCAGCCGCCGTAGTAGCGCTTGCCCGGATAGCCTTCGGCGTACTTGTTGGTCAGCACCGAGCCCTGGGCTTCCATCACAGCGGGACTGGTGTAGTTTTCCGAGGCAATCAGCTCGATGTGATCTTCCTGGCGCTGGGCTTCTTGCTCCATGGCGGCAAAGAGATCGGCATCGTACTTGGCGAGTGTCTGGCTACGGCTGAACATGGCGGTCCTCAAGGATCGGGATGTTGGGAAAGGCGAGCATTCTACCCCATCGGCTTTTGTCTGGCATATGAAAGGCAGTCATTGCCTGGACAAGCGGGCTTCATGTCCGCTCCCACCTGGGCATAGCGGGGGAGCGGTCAGTGGCCGCGAAAAGGGCGCCGCGGTTTTTTTGATACACCGCATGTACCCTTCGCGGCCACAGACCGCTCCCACCGGGCCCGGATGGGATCACTGAAACAGAAACAGTGCGTCGTTGCTGAATTGCGCTTCGAAACGATGGGCCTGCATCGGTCGGCCGAACAGGTAGCCCTGGACCTCGTCGCAACCATGCTCGCGAAGAAACTCCAGCTGCTCGTGGGTCTCCACGCCTTCGGCGATCACCGACAGGTTCAGGCTGTGCGCCATGGCAATGATCGCCCGGGCGATCTGCGCATCCTGTTCGCCCGAAGGCAGGCCGTCGACGAAGGTGCGGTCGATCTTCAGCACATCGATGGGGAACTGCTTGAGGTAGTTGAGCGACGAATACCCGGTACCGAAATCGTCGATGGCGATGCTCAGGCCCAGGTTTTTCAAGGTGTCGAGAATAACCAGGGCCTCGTTGACTTCGCGCATCAGAATGCTTTCGGTCAACTCCAGCTCCAGGCAAGCCGGCGGCAGGCCGATGCTTTCCAACGTTCGGGCGATGCGCTTGCCCAGCTGGCCATCGGCGAACTGCCGCGCGGAAATGTTCACCGACACCTTGGGCACCCGCACCTTGGCCACATGCCAGGCCTTGAGCTGCCGGCAAGCCTCGGCCAGCACCCAGTCGCCGACATCCACCACCAGCCCCAGCTCCTCGAGCACCGGAATGAATTCGCCCGGCGGCACCAGGCCACGCCGCGGGTGGTTCCAGCGCAACAAGGCTTCGGCACCGGTCAGGCGTTTGCCGTCGCCGCTGAACTGCGGCTGGTAGTACAGCACGAACTCTTCCTGCTCCAGGGCGTGGCGCAAGTCGCTTTCCAGCTCCAGACGCTCCAGCGCGGTGGCATTCATGTCCGCCTGGTAGAACTGGAAGTTGTTCTTGCCGCGCTCCTTGGCGTGGTACATCGCGGTGTCGGCGTTCTTCATCAGCTGGCTCAGCTCGCCGCCATCCTGCGGGCTCAAGGCAATGCCCACGCTGGCCGTGACGAAGAACTCGCGGCCTTCCAGCACGAAGGGTTTCACCAGGCTGCCGAGAATCTGCTCTGCCACATGAATGGCCTGGTTCAAGGCCAGCTCGCGGGTCGCGCGTGGTTGCAGCAGCAGGGTGAACTCGTCGCCACCCATGCGCGCCACCGTGTCGTCGTCGTCGACGCAGCCCAGCAGGCGCGTGGCCATGTCCTTGAGCATGCGGTCACCGGCAGCGTGGCCGAGGGAATCGTTGATCGGCTTGAAGCGGTCGAGGTCGAGGAACATCAGCACCACCCAAGACTGCTGGCGCTCGGCCTGCTGCAGGGCGTTGTACAGGCGATCCTGGAACAGCGTGCGGTTGGGCAGGTGGGTCAACGCATCGTAGTAGGCCAGGCGATGAATGCGCTGCTCGCTGGCCTTGCGCTCGCTGATGTCGCTGAAGAAGCACACGTAGCTGGCCAAGTCGCCTTCGTCGTCGAGCACCGCCGTGATGCCGACCCACGCCGGGTAGTGCTCGCCGTTGCGCCGCTTGAGCCAGACTTCGCCTTCCCAGGTACCGCGCAGTTGCAGTTGCTTGAGCACGTAGCGCAGGTGGGCTTCCTGCTGGTCGTCCACGGTCAGCATGTTCGGCAGCTGGTCGAGCACCTGGGCCACGGCATAACCGCTGACGCGGCTGAAGGCTTCGTTGGCCTGCACGATGTAGCCGGCCGGGTCGGTGATGAGGATCGCTGATGTCGAGTGCTCGAATACCGTGGCCGCCATGCGCAGGTCCTTTTCGGCCCGACGCTGCTGGCTGACGTCGCGTCCCACGCCCAGGATGCCTTCGAACATACCCTGGGCGTCCCAGATCAACACCAGGCGCAGCTCGATGGGGATCTTGCGACCATCGTGGCGCAGGCAGTCGAACATGAAGACCTGCGTCTTCAGGTCGCTGCGCAGGGCAGCCAGCTCGGCCGGCGCGTGCAGGGCCTGATGCACCTGGGCCAACAGCGCATTGATACCCGTCATCTGTGCGGGATTGGCCAGCATGCTCTGCCAGCCGTTCTGCAGCACCCAGTCCGCATCGAAACCCAGCACGGTCTGCACCGAGGGGCTGACGTAGTTCAGCTCCAGGCGATTGTTGGTCGAAAAGATCACGTCACTGATGCTCTCGGCAAGCATGCGATGGCGTTTTTCGCTCTGGCGCAGCGATTCGCTCGCCGTCCGATGGCTGGTGACGTCGGTAATACTGAGAATGACCGCATGGTAGTCCTCGGCGCGTTCGGGAAAGCGGACCGTTACCCACAGGTACTGATCCTGGCCTTGCTGGTTGTCCAGACGGATTTCCAGATCCAGCTGCTGTTGGCGCTCGAGCAGGGCGGCGATCAACTGATAGCCGATGCCCGCGTCCTGGTCCGTACAGCTTTCGATCAGCTTGCGCCACGCCTGTTCGCTGGTGTGCACCTGCAACACTCGCAAGGCAACGTGGTTAACCTCGGTAACGCGCAGCGCCTGCAGCAGGTCCTGATGCAGCGCCGGATTGTCCTGCAGCCACTGCGCCAGATCGGTGTGCGCGCTTAACCCAAAGCGCTCGAACAACGCCAGCACGCCCGACAGGTCGAGCACACACAGCGCCACCCCGGCGCCTTCGAAGATGTCCTGATAGCGGCGACGCTCTTCGTTGAGTTCACGCTGGCGGCGGCGCATGCTCAACAGCGCCAGCAATGGCACCAGCGACACCAGCAGGCCCAGCAGGCATTTGCCTATCAAAGGTGGCAGCAGTGCCAAACGCGCCTGCCTTGCATCGAACAGGCTGCGCAGTTGCCAGTCGCTGTGGCTCAGTTGGGTGACCAGCACGCTCTGGTCGAGCTCGGTGGCGCTCAGTTCGGAGACGCCGAGCGGGGCAGGGCCGGCGCGGCCGATGACGTGCTTGTCCGCGTGGTTTTCCAATACCCAACTGGGGTTCTGCTCGCGCTCGACCTGATGGATGAGCCGGCCGATGACGATCGGGTTCATGCGCAGCAGCCAGTAGCCATTGGTGTTTTCGCCAGGCTGGCGGATCAACAGGTAGACCAGGTCGGCGGCCGGGCTGTTGGTGTAGTAGTGGCTGTCACCATCCAGGCGGCTTACCAGCGTGGTGATGAACGCCTCGTCGTCCACTTGCGCCAGGGTATCGGCGATGACTCGTGCATCGCCGCTGAGCCAGGCCAGGCTTTGCAGTTCGGGCACCGAGCGCTGCACGCGGCCCAGGGTTTCGGCGCGTTCCCGGGCGCTGGGGAAGGGCTGGGTGGTGAGCAACTGGTTGAGCACGATCTGCGCGTTGAGCGCCATGTTCAGATTGACGTGATCGGCCAGGTCCGCGCTGTAGTCGATGCTGTGCTGACGCTGGTCGGCCTGGGTGCGCTGGAACTGGTCGAACAACTGCCAGAACAGCAGCATCAGCAGCATCAGGACCAGAAACGCCAGCGCGCCCTTCAACGAGCCGTGTAGCGGAGTACCTGACCCTTGGACAGGCGGGCGCAAGGAGGACGGCTGATTGAGATTGGACAAGCTGAACATCCTGCGATATGACAGTCGGGGGCAGGCATAGGCGTGTGCCCGAACATGGGCACATGAATCATGCGTGTTACACCTCGCACTATAAGCTGTAGCCCCCGAGGCCGGCTAGGCTTCTGTCGCGGCGGGGTGGTGCCAGGCGCACCCCATGGACCACCGACGCGGCTCGCGCCGCTGCTACAACGCCCAAACTATCCCTGTAGCAGCGGCGCAAGCCGCGTCCGCAGGCACTGCGGTATTACGCCATAATCCGTGGCCGCCGAGTGCTATTGCTGAGGTGCGCACCGGTTTGCCCTGACTCCCGCATTCCGGTAGCTTTGAACACCTTGCGGGGGCCCAAGCTTCCATCCTCTATCTCGCACCTTCTTTATCCAGGTTCATTCCATGGCTCAATACGTCTACACCATGCATCGGCTGAGCAAAGTCGTTCCGCCGAAGCGGGAAATCCTCAAGAACATCTCGTTGTCCTTTTTCCCCGGCGCCAAGATCGGCGTGCTCGGCCTGAACGGCTCGGGCAAATCTACCCTGCTCAAGATCATGGCCGGTGTCGACAAGGAATTCGACGGCGAAGCACGCCCCATGCCCGAGCTCAACGTCGGTTACCTGCCCCAGGAACCGCAACTGGACCCGACCAAGACCGTGCGCGAAGTGGTCGAGGAAGCGGTCAGCGTGATCAAGGACGCCCAGGCCCGCCTGGACGAAGTCTACGCCGCCTACGCCGAGCCCGATGCCGACTTCGACAAGCTGGCCGCCGAACAGGCCAAGCTGGAGTCCATTCTGCAAGCCAGCGACGGCCACAACCTGGAACGTCAGCTGGAAGTCGCCGCCGACGCCCTGCGCCTGCCGGCCTGGGACGCCAAGATCGAGCACCTGTCCGGTGGTGAGAAACGCCGCGTGGCCCTCTGCCGCCTGCTGCTCTCGGCCCCCGACATGCTGCTGCTCGACGAACCAACCAACCACCTGGACGCCGACTCGGTGGCCTGGCTGGAGCACTTCCTGCACGACTTCCCCGGCACTGTGGTCGCGATTACCCACGACCGTTACTTCCTCGACAACGTCGCCGGCTGGATCCTCGAACTCGACCGCGGCGCCGGCATTCCCTACGAGGGTAACTATTCGGGTTGGCTCGAAGCCAAATCCGACCGCCTGGCCCAGGAATCCAAGCAGCAGTCGGCCCATGAAAAGGCCATGAAGGAAGAGTTGGAATGGGTGCGCAAGGGCGCCAAGGCCCGCCAGTCGAAATCCAAGGCCCGCCTGCAGCGTTTCGAAGAAATGCAGTCCCAGGAATTCCAGAAGCGGTCGGAAACCAACGAGATCTACATCCCGGCCGGTCCGCGCCTGGGTGACAAGGTCATCGAATTCAAGAACGTCACCAAGGGCTACGGCGACCGCGTGCTGATCGACAATCTGTCGTTCGCCATGCCCAAGGGCGCGATCGTCGGCGTCATCGGTGGTAACGGTGCGGGTAAATCGACCCTGTTCCGCATGCTCATGGGCAAGGAACAGCCGGATTCGGGCTCCATCGAAATCGGTGAGACCGTACAACTGGCCTGTGTCGACCAGAGCCGTGACGACCTGGACGGCAGCAAGTCGGTGTTCCAGCAGATCTCCGACGGCTCCGACCAGATCCGCATCGGCAACTACGAGATCCCTTCACGCACCTACGTGGGCCGCTTCAACTTCAAGGGCGGCGATCAACAGAAGTTCGTCAAGGACCTCTCGGGCGGTGAACGTGGCCGCCTGCACCTGGCGTTGACCTTGAAGGAGGGTGGCAACGTCCTGCTGCTCGACGAACCGTCCAACGACCTCGACGTGGAAACCTTGCGTTCCCTGGAAGAAGCCCTGCTGGACTTCCCAGGCGCGGCCATCGTGATCTCTCACGATCGCTGGTTCCTGGACCGCGTGGCCACGCACATCCTGGCCTACGAGGATGACTCCCAGGCGGTGTTCTTCGAAGGCAACTACACCGAGTACGAAGCCGATCGCAAGAAGCGCCTGGGTGAAGCGGCTGCCCAACCGCACCGGGTTCGTCACAAGAAGCTGGCGTAAACGAAAATGGGGCCCCGCAAAGGGCCCCATTTTTTTGTCCGGCAAATGTAGGCGATCGGTGGCTCAGGGGCCTGTCTGAATGCCCATGATTTCCACGGTCAGATCGCCTGCGGGGCGCCGCCATACTCGCTCTTCACCGACTTCCGCACCCAACAGCGCGCGCCCCAGGGGCGAAGCCCAGTTGATCAGTCCAACGCCTGCGTCGGCTTGGTCTTCACCCACCAGGCATACGCGCTGCTCATCACCTTGCTCATCGGCAAAGGTCACCCAACTGCCGATCTGCACCTTTGCCGTGGACGTGATGGGTGCGACTACCTGCGCATGCTGCAAGCGATGCTGGTAGTAACGCATGTCCCGTTCCAGATCGGCCATGCGCTGGCGGTCGGCGCGCTCACCCATGGCCGATTGCTCGGCCTGCAATATTTGTACTTCGGTAACCCGCGCCTGCAGTTGGGCCAGCCCGCTGGCGGTCACGTAATTGGGCTGGGTGCTGATCAGGCGTTCTACGGGTTGAGTCGCCTGGGCGGCGGCGTGGTCTTCATTGACGAATGCCCTGCTCATGATAGTCCTCCCTTATGGGCGGTGTCGGTCGCCCCGAATGCAGGAGTGCCGCGAATCCAATGACAGCATGTGACTTGAACCCATGTCGCAAGCCAGCATGACTCCTACAGTTACCACTGCTTGTAGAAGTTAGGCCGCAATATCCAGTCATAGTTGCATTCGACGCCGTCGTACCCAGGACCGCTGGGCAGAAGTACCTACGAGATAAATAGCCTGGTGCATCTGACTAGTAGTGGTACCACTTGACCTCGAGCATGACCTCGTTGCGCGGCGAGCTCATATGGCTGAAGTCACGCTGGGCACTCAAGCGCAGCCCCAGGTTGCGGGAAACCTCCCACTGCTGGTTCAGACTCAGGCTGCGACGCACCTCGCCGTTGGTAAAATAGTCACCCTTGCCTTCGAGGCTGAAATTACCCAGCGCGTTCTTCCACAGCACACCGCTGTTGAACCCCGCTGCCGGCGCCACGAACTGCGCGAAGTCATTGTTATGCTCCACCCGCACAGTGCCCAGGGCAAAGCCCAGCATGTGCTCGCTCAGCTGCCAGGTGCCGCCTGCGCCGCCGTTGACATGGGACACCAGGTTTTCGTCGCCATGCTTGCCCAGCACTCGTTCCAGACCGCCCGTGACCTGCCAGGACAGCGGCTGCAACAGCTCGTTGCGCGGTGTCAGCGAGCGGATGGTGGCCAGATCCAATTGCTGCACCTGCCATTTGTTGCCTTCGTACTGACGCACTTTCAGGCCGAGAATCTCGATCTGTGCGCCCAGCGGGAATCCTTCGGCGTTGTCGTTGAGATCGTGATACGCCATGCGCAGACCGTACTCGGCAAACGCGGTATCGCCACGGGTGCCAACGCCCGCGCTCCAGGTACGCGACTGGTGGCCGTCTTCGGGCAAGCCGGGGCGGTCGATGGCCAGCGGCGGTGGCGGATTGCGATTGATCGCACGCAGCAGTTGGAAGCTGCGCTGGGTCCGCGCCGGGTCGCGCTCCTGGCCGGTGGCGCGGTAGCGCTCCAGCCGAAACGCGGCATCCTGGATCAATGCCTGGCGGTCCCTGCCCAAGGCCTGGAAGCCTTCGCTGTCGATCTGCGCCGTGTCGGCGGCGATCTTCTGCACCCACTGCTGCTCGTTGCTGTCGAGCGGTTTGGCGCGCTCGAGCAGCTCCCGCTCGCGGGAAGCGCGGTAATCGATCTTCTCGACCAGGCCGGCCGCCTTCACTGCCTTGACCGTGTCGGTAGGAATGGCCGTCAGCGGAAACTGCGAAGTGAGGTCGAGCCCGGGACGGGCCACCTGAAGCAGTTCGAGCAGGCGATAGGAGCAGTTTTCGTCGAAGAAGAAATAATCGAACTGCACCTGCTTGAGTTCCCACACGTGCTCGACCATGCGTCCGGTCTCTTCAGGCGTGAGGTTGAGCCGGTACTCCCACAGGTCACGGTTTTCCAGGCTGCGGTACTCGGAAAGCTTTTCCTGATAGGGCACCAGGGCGAACAAGCCCGGATAACCTCCGGCGAGACCTTTCCAGGCATAGAGAATGCTGTTGTCGCCACCTTCGACATAGGCGCCGAAGTTGATCGCATAGCTGAGCAATGCGGTGTTGTTGCTCTGCACATCGGCCTGATCGATGCGCAGCAAGGTGTGCCCGAACATCGATGATGGGCTGTTCAGGTACGCGGCCGGGAAGATCAACACGGCGCTGTGGGGCGCAACGTCGGAGATCCACTTGCTGAATTCGGCACAGTCCACGTTCGGCAAGTCGGTCAACCCAAGCTGCTCGCGCAACCAGCGGGTACGCGCAGGAAATACGCACTGCGCATGCTTGTCGCCGCTGGCCGCAGGCGCGTAGATGGCCTGCAGCGTGGCCTGCAGTTCGGCATCGGGATGGTGCGCGCCATCCTCGGCCAGAAAGAATTTGCGGTCATCGACATAGCTGCGCCAGCCGCCGAGCTTGCCGCGCTCGTAATGGCCGACGGAAATCCAGTAGGGCTCGTTCGCTAGCTGTTGCAGACGCTGGGCGTCGATGTGTGGAGCGGCGTGCAGCGGGGCGCACACACAGAGCGCCAGGAAGGCAAGGCGTTTGAGCATGGTCGGCAACTAGTTCGGCGAAATCGGAAGGGGGATGCCCGCTCCGAAAGGAGCGGGCGGGTCGAGCTTAAGCCTGGGTGGCGTATTTGGCCAGACGTGGATCGTTTTTCAGGACAGCGATGGTGTTGCTGTGTACGTCTTCAGCGGTGCTGTCAGCGCTGCTGAAGATCTGCTGGAAGTGCTCGTGGGTGACCGACTGGAAGTAGGCACGGTCTTCAGGAGCGACGCCCAGTACCACGGCATAGGTGGTCAGTGCTTCGCCTTGGCCCTTGGCCATGTCTTCGGACAGCTCGTCCATCATGCCATTCATGGCAATCCAGGATTTACCGCCGTAGGTCAGTGCCGCGTTGGTCGAGCAGCCGTTGGTGCCCGAGGTCATGCCGAAGGTGGCGTTACCCGAAGTGCCGTTGGTGGTGGAAGCCAGGAAGTGCGCAGGCGTGCCGCGCTGGCCTTCGAACAACATGTTGCCCCAACCGCAATCCGGACCGCCGGGCGCTTGCGCCATGGCGTTGATCGAGACGGCGGCGAACAGAGTACCCAGCAGAATCCGTTTCATAGCGTTGTTCTCTTTTTGATGTGCTTACTGAGGGTCTAATGCCTGGAGAACCAGGACGGGTCGGTTATTGGGCCGACCGCGTAACTTGGAGTTTAGGCAAGCGTTGCAGTTCCGCACGAAATGAGTAACTTGCAGCCTGCGCGACAAGGCCCCGCTGCAGCTTGCGCCGTCGCCACAGAAGCGCCCAGAATGACCGCATCTGTCCCGCCGAAGTAAGGATGCCCGATGCCCGATTCCGTAGCTGCCAGCCTGCGTCTTGCACCCGAAGCACTGACCCGCCCGTTCTCCGCTGAACAGTTCAACTTCACTACCACCAACGACCTGGAGCCCTTTCGTGGCGTCCTGGGCCAGGAGCGCGCCGTCGAGGCCTTGCAGTTCGGCGTCGCCATGCCTCGCCCCGGCTACAACGTATTCGTCATGGGCGAGCCCGGCACCGGCCGCTTCTCGTTCGTCAAACGCTACCTCAAGGCCGAAGGCAAGCGCCTGCAGACCCCGGCCGACTGGGTCTACGTCAACAACTTCGACGAGCCGCGCGAACCCCGCGCCCTCGAACTGCCGCCCGGCAGCGCCGGCGCCTTCATCGGCGACATCGGTGCACTCATCGACAACCTGCTGGCGACCTTTCCGGCGGTGTTCGAGCACCCGTCCTACCAGCAACGCAAGAGCGCCATCGACCGTGCGTTCAATCAGCGCTATGACCGCGCCCTGGATGTGATCGAAAAGCTGTCGCTGGAAAAGGACATCGCGCTGTACCGCGACAGCAGCAACATCGCCTTTACCCCGATGCTCGACGGCAAGGCCCTGGACGAAGCCGAATTCGCCCAGTTGCCCGAGGCCGATCGCGAGCGTTTCCACACCGACATATCGAACCTGGAAGAGCGCCTCAATGAGGAGCTGGCGAGCCTGCCGCAATGGAAGCGCGAATCGAGCAACCAGTTGCGTCAGCTCAACGAAGAGACCATTACCCTGGCCTTGCAGCCACTGTTGGCGCCGTTGTCGGAAAAGTATGCCGAGAACGCTGCGGTCTGCGGCTACCTGCAGGCCATCCAGGTCAACCTGCTCAAGACCGTGGTCGAGCAACTGGTCGACGACAGCAAGGCCGACGCCCAGGCGCGCAAGTTGCTGGAAGAGCAGTACAGCCCCAGCTTGGTAGTGGGTCATCACCAGAGCGGCGGCGCGCCGGTGGTGTTCGAACCGCACCCCACCTACGACAACCTGTTCGGCCGCATCGAATACAGCACCGATCAGGGCGCGCTCTACACCACCTACAAGCAGCTGCGCCCTGGCGCGCTGCACCGTGCCAACGGTGGCTTCCTGATCCTGGAAGCCGAGAAGATGCTCGGCGAGCCCTTCGTCTGGGATGCGCTCAAGCGCGCCTTGCAATCACGAAAGCTGAAGATGGAGTCGCCACTGGGCGAGTTCGGCCGCCTGGCCACCGTCACCCTGACACCGCAGATGATTCCGTTGCAGGTCAAGGTCATCATCATCGGCGCTCGCCAGCTTTACTACGCGCTGCAGGACCACGATCCCGACTTCCAGGAGATGTTTCGCGTGCTGGTCGACTTCGACGAAGACATCCCCATGGTCGACGAGAGCCTGGAGCAGTTCGCCCAGTTGCTCAAGACGCGCACCTCGGAGGAGGGCATGGCGCCACTGACCGGTGATGCCGTAGCGCGTCTGGCCACCTACAGCGCTCGCCTGGCGGAAAACCAGGGGCGTCTGTCGGCGCGCATCGGCGATCTGTTCCAACTGGTCAGCGAGGCGGACTTCATCCGTCACCTGGCCAACGAAGAACGCACCGACGCCGGCCACATCGAGCGTGCGCTCAAGGCCAAGGCCACGCGTACCGGTAGGGTCTCGGCGCGCATCCTAGACGACATGCTGGCCGGCATCATCCTGATCGACACCACCGGGGCTGCGGTGGGCAAGTGCAACGGGCTGACGGTACTGGAGGTGGGCGATTCGGCGTTCGGTGTACCGGCGCGTATTTCGGCCACGGTGTACCCGGGCGGCAGTGGCATCGTCGACATCGAACGCGAGGTCAACCTGGGCCAGCCGATCCACTCCAAGGGCGTGATGATTCTCACCGGCTACCTGGGCAGTCGCTACGCGCAGGAGTTTCCCCTGGCCATTTCGGCGAGCATCGCATTGGAGCAATCCTACGGATATGTGGATGGCGACAGCGCCTCCCTCGGCGAAGCCTGCACCCTGATTTCGGCATTGTCGAAGATGCCGCTCAAGCAGTGTTTCGCGATCACTGGCTCGATCAACCAGTTTGGCGAAGTGCAGGCCGTGGGCGGGGTCAACGAGAAGATCGAAGGCTTCTTCCGTCTGTGCGAGGCCCGTGGCCTGACCGGCGAGCAGGGCGCGATCATTCCCCAGGCCAACGTGGCCACCTTGATGCTCGACGAAAAGGTCTTGCAGGCGGTGCGCGACGGCAAATTCCACGTCTACGCCGTGCGCCAGGCCGACGAGGCGCTGAGCTTGCTGGCA
Organism: Pseudomonas rhizosphaerae; assembly: GCF_000761155.1. Lineage (NCBI taxonomy): Bacteria > Pseudomonadati > Pseudomonadota > Gammaproteobacteria > Pseudomonadales > Pseudomonadaceae > Pseudomonas > Pseudomonas rhizosphaerae. Next base: position 4,380,375 of record NZ_CP009533.1, read on the forward strand.
GGCGAGCCTGCCGGCGAGCCTGACGAGAACGGCGAGTTTCCCGAGGGCAGCATCAACGCCCGTGTAGTGGAACGCTTGCGGGTGATCGCTGAAATGATCAGCGAAGAAGACTTCAAGGAAGCCGAGAAAGAGCACGCCCTGGAAGAGCTCGTCGAAGTTCGGCCGACGGTGTAGATGCTGGAGGGGTCGCTCGTTGCAGGCCAGTCGATGGGTGTATGAGCCACCCGTCAGCTGGCCTGTGGCCACCTGAGAATACCTTCTATGCTCGAATCATGGCCCTCACGCGTCGTTCCGAACACGAGGGCCGGTGGTGTCTGTCCGAGGAGGGTGGCCATGGCCCGCAGCCTGAGCCTCAACCGTCAATGTCTGGGCCTGATGACCCGGATCGAATGCAGCGTCCGCCCGCTGGCGGGAGACAACGGCCTGTGGACCTTGCTGTTCGCTGCCGGGATGGCAGGTGAGCAACCCTCCGCGCTCAAGGCCCAGGGACCTTTTCATGGCCCGCTGGCCGCCGAAACGGTGCTCGACGCCATTGTCGAAAGCCTGACCCTGCACGGCTACACCCTCAGCGATGATCCACAGGCCTGGGCACTGCATCTGCAACGCCAGTTGCGCGCTATCAACGGTCAGCGCGGCACGCGCAGCGTTCGTTGCCAGTTTCCGGAACATTGACCTGTCTGTATTGCGAACGACTGCGACACACCGTCGCACGTCGTGCTTTGTCATGGGCGTGGCTATAATCGGCTCCAATTTCCACCACCCTGTGAGCCTCAATGGAACGCTTCATCGAAAAAACCATGTACGCCTCGCGCTGGCTGCTGGCGCCCATCTACGTCGGCCTGTCGTTGGGACTGCTGGCACTGGCCCTGAAATTCTTCCAGGAAATCTTCCACGTCCTGCCCAACATCTTCGCCATGGCCGAATCGGAAGTGATTCTGGTCCTGCTTTCGCTCATCGACATGGCACTGGTGGGTGGCCTGCTGGTGATGGTGATGATTTCCGGCTACGAAAACTTCGTTTCGCAGCTGGACATCGAAGAGGGCGTCGAGAAGCTCAGCTGGCTGGGCAAGATGGATTCGTCTTCGCTGAAGATGAAGGTTGCGGCCTCGATCGTGGCGATTTCCTCCATCCACCTGCTGCGCGTGTTCATGGATGCCAAGAACATCGAACCGCAGTACCTGATGTGGTACGTGATCATCCACATGACCTTCGTCATTTCGGCTTTCGCCATGGGCTATCTGGACAAGCTGACCAAGCACTGACCACACCTGTGGCATGCGTTGGCACAGCGTGCCCGGCTGAAGTGCGGGCACGCAGTGTGCTAGTCTGCTCGCCCTTTTATCCGGGCGCGCCCTTCATCCCCGCATGAAGATCCTGGCGCGGCCCCGCAGCGGAGCAGTGTGATGTCCGAAGTACAATTGTCGACCGACGAAACCCGCGTGAGCTATGGCATTGGCCGCCAGTTGGGCGGCCAGCTGCGCGACAACCCGCCACCGGGCGTGAGCCTGGAAGCCATCCTGGTCGGCCTGACCGACGCGTTCCGTGGCCATGAAAGCCGTGTGAGCGAAGAAGAGCTGAATGCCAGCTTCAAGGTCATCCGCGAGATCATGCAGGCCGAGCAGCAGGCCAAGGCAGAAGCGGCGGCCGGTGAAGGCAAAGCGTACCTGGCGGAAAACGCCAAGCGCGGCGAAATCACCACCACCGCCAGCGGCCTGCAGTACGAAGTGCTGAGCACCGGCGAAGGCAGCAAGCCGTCCGGCGACAGCACCGTGCGCGTTCACTACCACGGCACCCTGACGGATGGCACCGTGTTCGACAGCTCCTACAACCGTGGCGAGCCGGCTGAATTCCCGGTCAACGGTGTGATCGCCGGCTGGACCGAAGCCCTGCAACTGATGCCTGCCGGCAGCAAGTGGCGCGTGCACGTTCCAAGCGAGCTGGCCTACGGTGCCCAGGGCGTCGGCAGCATCCCGCCACACAGCGTGCTGGTGTTCGACGTGGAACTGCTCGAAGTCCTGTAACGCGTCGGGTGTGCTTCAGCCACACCGCACGACCGCCGACGCGGCTCGCGCCGCTGCTACACAGATACGCGCTCCTGTAGCAGCGGCGCAAGCCGCGTCCGGCCCCACCGCGACCCCCCCTTGCTCCACACGACCCCTGTAGCAGCGGCGCAAGCCGCGTCGGCGGTACATGCGGTCCCTCAGACACCCCGCCCCCTCAATGCAATTCCCCCATCGGCCGCAATGCCCGCGCATAGCAGAATAGAAACAGATTACGCACCAACTCCTTGAGCACCACCGGCTCGCTGGAGCTCAACCCGTGCAGATCCAGATCCCCCTGATCACGCAGTTCGTCCAACGCGTCTTCGCCAAGCACGGCACAGACTTCGCCCGTATCGCGATGCAGAATGCGCAGGTAAGGATGTGGACGGTCCAGCCAGGCATCGATCAGATAGGTCATGGCAATTCTCCTTGAAAGGGTTTCAATGAGAATAATTCTTATTCAAATAATAGCAAGAGACTATTTGCCATCGGCGGGCATTGCGCCCCCGAAAGCCATGCCGGCCGCCTGGCGGCGGCCCGGACCATTGGTCGGCCAGCGCCTCAGACCTTGCGGACGAACTCGGACTTGAGCTTCATGGCGCCGATGCCGTCGATCTTGCAGTCGATATCGTGATCACCGTCGCACAGGCGAATGTTCTTCACCTTGGTACCCACCTTGACCACCAGCGAAGAGCCCTTGACCTTGAGGTCCTTGATCACGGTAACGGTGTCGCCGTCGGCCAGTGCATTGCCCACCGAATCCTTGATCACCAAGGCATCGCCGTCGGCAGTGTCTTCGCCAGTGGCCGACCATTCATGGCTGCACTCGGGACAGATCAGCTGGGTGCCGTCTTCGTAGGTGTATTCGGATTGGCATTTGGGGCAGGGTGGCAGCGTGCTCACGAGATTCCTCGGGGGTAGGGAATAAAGGCACGCAGTATATAGGGTTTTTGCAGGCGAAGCCCTTGTAGGAAAGGGCTACCGCAGAGAGGAGTAACTGTGAGAGCGGGGCGGGCGGCGAGCCCTCTGCCCGCGAAGGCCTCACCAACGAATCAATGCGTACGCGCCACCGCAAACTCGCTGAGCTCGACCAACGCATTCCGATACTGGCTGGCTGGCAGCACTTCCAGTTGGGCAATGGCCTTGGCCACGTAATCGCGGGCCAATTGCGCGGTGTAATCGAGCGCGCCGCAGTCCTCGACCGCCACACGGATGCGTTCCAGATCCTCGATCCCGCCTTTCTGGATCGCCTGACGCACCAGCGCCGCCTGCTCGGCATTGCCTTCACGCATGGTGTAGATCAACGGCAAGGTCGGCTTGCCCTCGGCCAGATCGTCACCCACGTTCTTGCCCAGGGTCTCGGCGTCGCCGCGGTAGTCGAGCAGATCATCGACCAGCTGGAACGCAACGCCCAGGTGATCGCCAAACGTGCGCAGCGCTTCACACTGCTCGGCACTGGCGCCGGTGAGCGCCGCGGCACTGTGCGCCGAGGCTTCGAAGAGCATCGCGGTCTTGCCGCGGATCACTTCCATGTAGATTTCTTCGGTGGTGCTGGCGTCCCGTACCTTGGACAGCTGCAACACCTCGCCCTCGGCAATGATGCGCGTGGCGTGGGAGAGAATCTTCATCACCGACATCGAGCCCAGCTCGACCATCATTTCGAACGAGCGCGAATAGAGGAAGTCGCCGACCAGCACGCTCGGGGCATTGCCCCACTTGGCGTTTGCGGTAGAGCGGCCACGGCGCATGCCGGACATGTCGACCACGTCGTCGTGCAGCAGGGTCGAGGTGTGCAGCAGCTCGATGGTAGCTGCCAACAGCCGCAGGTCATCGCTCTGATGGCCCAGGGCCTTGCCGGCGAGCAGCACCAGCAACGGGCGCAGGCGCTTGCCCCCGGAGGAGGTGATGTAGTCGCTGATCGTCGATACCAGCGGCACGCGCGAGGTCAGCTGCTTCTTGATGATCTCGTCGACGGCGCTGAAATCGTCCGCCACCGCGCGGTGGAAAGCTTGGGGTTGCATCAGCGAGAGTCGCTCCAGAAGGGTTGCGCGGCATGCTAGGACGCGGGTCGGAGCGTGTCAAGGCGCGTCCATGGCCCGGCGCCCCCGTGTGCCGGGCGGGGGAGGGTCGGTTGCAGTCTGCGAGGGTCATTATGCCAGGCGCGTCCAACCCGCAAGGCGACTGGCGGCCTCTTGTCAGCGCATCGCGGCTTGCGTACAATCGCGCACCCTGAACTTCCTGGGCAGCACCTGCCTTACGCAATTGCATTTGGGGCGTTCCAACCCATGCAGCCATGCCAGCCGACACTCTACTTATAAAGAGCTGGGTGAGCAGGATTATCGGAGAAATACCATGTCGTACGCAGTAATCGTTACCGGTGGCAAGCAATACAAGGTCGCCCCAGGTGAATACCTGAAGATCGAAAAACTGGAAATCGCCACCGGCGAATCCGTTACCTTTGATCGCGTTCTGTTGGTCGCCAATGGCGACGACGTGAACATCGGCGCTCCAGTGGTTGCCGGCGCTACCGTTGTGGCTGAAGTGATTTCCCAAGGTCGTCACGATAAGGTCCGCATCATCAAGTTCCGTCGTCGTAAGCACCACATGAAGCGCATGGGCCACCGCCAGTGGTACACCGAGATCAAAATCACCGGTATTCAGGCTTAATTTCAGCCTAATTCCTCACTAGGAGAATTGACTCATGGCACACAAAAAAGCTGGTGGTAGTACCCGTAACGGTCGCGACTCAGAAGCCAAACGCCTTGGCGTGAAGATGTATGGCGGCCAGGCTATCATCCCAGGCAACATCATCGTGCGTCAGCGCGGCACCCAATTCCACGCTGGCTACGGCGTTGGCATGGGCAAGGATCACACCCTGTTCGCGAAAGTCGCAGGCGTGATCAAGTTCGAAGTAAAGGGCGCCTTCGGTCGTCGTTACGTGAGCGTTGTCGCAGCCTAATCGCGACGTCGCTGGAGAAGCCCTGTCTTGCGACGGGGCTTTTTCGTTTTTGGAGTGAGTCTCTTGCAAAGGTTTGCATGGGCTGTCGGTGCGAGAGTCGTTGACGGGTTTGCCGCGCTCATTTTTGCAAGAGCCTTACGTTTCAGGTTCATTAGCTCGCCCTTGCGGCGAGAGGCGTATTTTTCATGAAGTTTGTAGATGAAGTGTCCATCCGCGTAAAGGCGGGTGATGGTGGCAATGGCTGCATGAGCTTTCGCCGCGAAAAATTCATTGAGAATGGCGGCCCCAACGGCGGCGACGGTGGTGATGGCGGCTCGATCTACATGATCGCCGACGAAAACCTCAACACCCTGGTCGACTACCGTTACACCCGTCACTTCGATGCCGAGCGCGGCGCCAACGGCGGCAGCACCGACTGCACCGGCAAGAAGGGCGAAGACATGGAGTTGCGCGTACCGGTAGGCACCACGGTGATCGACGCTTCCACCCAGGAAGTCATCGGTGACCTGGTCAAGGCCGGCCAGCGCCTGCTGGTCGCCCATGGCGGCTGGCACGGTCTGGGCAACACTCGCTTCAAGTCCAGTACCAACCGCGCGCCACGCCAGACCAGTCCGGGCAAGCCCGGCGAGCAGCGTGACCTCAAGCTGGAAATGAAAGTGCTGGCCGACGTCGGTCTGCTGGGTCTGCCCAATGCGGGCAAGAGCACGTTCATTCGCTCGGTGTCCGCCGCCAAGCCCAAGGTGGCGGACTACCCGTTCACCACCCTGGTGCCGAACCTGGGCGTGGTCAGTGTCGACCGTTGGAAGAGCTTCGTGGTGGCCGACATTCCCGGTCTGATCGAAGGGGCTTCCCACGGCGCCGGCCTGGGTATTCGCTTCCTCAAGCACCTGGCGCGTACTCGCGTGCTGCTGCACCTGGTCGACATGGCGCCGCTGGATGAAACCAGTGCTGCCGACGCCGCCGAGGTGATCGTCAACGAGCTGGTCAAGTTCAGCCCGTCACTGGCCGAGCGCGAGCGCTGGCTGGTGCTCAACAAGTGCGACCAGATCCTGGAAGAAGAGCACGAAGAACGGGTCAAGGAAATCGTCGATCGCCTGGAGTGGGAAGGTCCGGTCTATGTGATCTCGGCCATCGCCAAGGAAGGGACCGAGCGCCTGAGCCGCGACATCATGCGTTACCTGGAAGACCGCGCCGATCGTCTGGCGCGCGACCCGGCCTATGCCGATGAGCTGGCCGAGCTCGATCAGCGCATCGAAGATGAGGCCCGCGCGCAACTGCAGGCCCTGGACGACCAGCGCGCACTGCGTCGCAGCGGCGTGAAGAGCGTCCACGACATCGGCGACGATGACGACTGGGAAGAAGAAGATGCCGAAGACGGCCCGGAAATCATCTACGTCCGCGACTAGTGCGTATGGGTGCAGGTCCCGCTCCTGTAGGAGCGGTCCGCGGCCGCGAAGGGCGCACCGCGGTGTGCCTGGCACTCCACGGTGTCTTCTTCGCGGCCGATGACCGCTCCCACAGTGATCTCCAGTGTTAAACTAAGCGCCGCTCACCATGAGCGGCGTTTTTGTTTTTCTACCGGGCAAAGGTTGGCAGATGATGCGGAGCAAGGTGACGGGTGCGCAGCGCTGGGTCGTGAAGATCGGCAGTGCGCTGCTGACCGCGGACGGCAAGGGTCTGGATCGCGCGGCGATGGGCGTATGGGTCGAGCAGATGGTTGCCCTGCACAACGCCGGGGTCGAGTTGGTGCTGGTGTCTTCCGGCGCGGTGGCGGCCGGCATGAGCCGTCTTGGCTGGGCCAAGCGCCCCAGTGGCATGCACGAATTGCAGGCAGCCGCCGCCATCGGCCAGATGGGGCTGGTGCAAGCCTGGGAATCGAGCTTCGCCGAGCACGGCCGGCACACCGCCCAGATCCTGCTGACCCACGACGACCTGTCCGATCGCAAGCGCTACCTCAATGCGCGCAGCACCTTGCGTACCCTGGTCGAGCTGGGCGTGGTGCCGGTCATCAACGAGAACGACACCGTGGTCACCGACGAAATCCGCTTCGGTGACAACGACACCCTGGCTGCTTTGGTGGCTAACCTGGTGGAAGCGGACTTGCTGGTCATTCTCACCGACCGCGACGGCATGTTCGATGCCGACCCGCGCACCAATCCCGATGCCCAGCTGATCTTCGAGGCGCGCGCCGACGACCCGTCGCTCGACGCCGTGGCCGGCGGTACCGGTGGCGCGCTAGGACGGGGTGGCATGCAGACCAAGCTGCGCGCCGCACGCCTGGCGGCTCGCTCCGGCGCGCACACGGTGATCGTCGGTGGCCGTATCGAGCGCGTGCTCGACCGGCTCAAGGCCGGCGAGCGCCTGGGTACCCTGTTGTCTCCCGAGCGAGAAATGCTCGCTGCGCGCAAGCAGTGGCTGGCTGGGCACTTGCAGACCCGCGGCACCCTGGTGCTGGACGAAGGTGCCGTGCAAGCCCTGACGGGTGGCCACAAGAGTCTGCTGCCAGTGGGCGTGAAAGTGGTGCAAGGCAGTTTCAGGCGTGGCGAGATGGTGGTGTGCGTGGCGCCCGATGGTCGCGAAGTCGCCCGCGGCCTGGCCAACTACAGTGCCCTGGAAGCACAGAAAATCATCGGTCAGTCGTCGGACGTCATCGAGCGCTTGCTGGGCTATATGGCCGAGCCCGAGCTGGTGCATCGCGACAACCTGATCCTCGTTTGATCCCTACAGGAATGCTTCGATGAAAGTGCTCAAAGCCCTTGCGGCTGCCATGTTGTGCCTGCCGATGCTGGCGAGTGCCGAGGAAATCGGCCAGGTGTCCACCGTGTTCAAGGTCGTCGGCCCGAACGACCGGATTGTGGTCGAGGCTTTCGACGATCCCAAGGTGCCGGGTGTGACCTGCTACCTATCGCGCGCCAAGACGGGCGGGGTCAAGGGTGGTCTGGGCCTGGCCGAAGATCGCGCCGAGGCTTCCATTGCCTGTCGCCAGGTCGGGCCGATCCAGCTGCCGGATAATTTGAAGGAGGGCGAGGAGGTGTTCAAGGAGCGCACGTCGCTGGTGTTCAAGACCATGCAGGTCGTGCGTTTCCATGACAAGAAGCGCAACGCGCTCGTGTACCTGGTCTACAGCGATCGCATGATCGAAGGCAGCCCGCAGAACGCCGTGACCGCCATCCCCATTCGCCCCTGGACGACCGAATAATTGCGGTGTGCCTTTCGCGGCCGATGACCGCTCCTACGGATGAAAATACAAGCCACCGTAGGAGCGGTCATCGGCCGCGAAAGGGGCCACATCGATATCGCCTCATTCACACAGGCACAAAAAAGCCGACCCTGGGGTCGGCTTTTTCTACATCGTACAGCTGATCAGGCAGCAGCAGCCTGGTTCAGTGCTTTGATGTGGCCGTTCAGACGACCCTTGTGACGAGCAGCCTTGTTCTTGTGGATGATGCCTTTATCGGCCATACGGTCGATAACTGGCACGGCCAGAACGTAAGCAGCTTGTGCTTTTTCTGCGTCTTTTGCGTCGATGGCTTTGACTACATTCTTGATGTAGGTGCGAACCATGGAACGCAGGCTGGCGTTGTGGCTGCGACGCTTCTCAGCCTGTTTTGCACGTTTTTTGGCGGAAGGTGAGTTGGCCACCGTCGAGCTCCTCGAAAGACTTTTTGAAATAGCAAACAAATAAGGCCGCGAATCATGCCCATCAACGAGTTGGTTGTCAAGGGTACGTGAAACGATCCGCTAAGTGGTCGGTCGGTGTCGAAGTGATTCACTTCTGGCCCGTGACCTGTACACTCGCGAGGTTTTGGCTCTGCCTGCTGATGCGGCGCGGAGTATCGCACACCTGGGCCGGATATGGGCCTGCTCTTCGTCAACGGGCATGAAAAACTTTCGATGAATCTACTCAAATCCCTGGCCGCGGTCAGCTCCATCACCATGGTTTCGCGGGTGCTGGGCTTCGTCCGCGACACCATCATTGCGCGCATCTTCGGCGCCGGCATGGTCACCGATGCCTTTTTCATCGCCTTCAAGCTGCCCAACCTGCTGCGTCGAATCTTCGCCGAAGGCGCGTTCTCACAGGCCTTCGTGCCCATTCTTGCCGAGTACAAGAGCCAGCAGGGCGAGGAGGCCACGCGCACCTTCGTCGCCTACGTCGCCGGTCTGCTGACCCTGGCCCTGGCGCTGGTCACGGTGGCGGGCATCCTGGCTGCGCCCTGGGTCATCTGGGCGACCGCGCCGGGCTTTGCCGATACTCCGGAAAAATTCCAGCTCACCACCGATCTGCTGCGGGTTACCTTTCCTTATATATTGCTGATCTCGCTGTCGTCCTTCGTCGGCGCCATTCTCAACACCTACAACCGCTTCTCGGTGCCGGCCTTCACGCCCACGTTGCTGAACGTGTCGATGATCCTCTTCGCTCTGTTTCTCACGCCGTATTTCGACCCACCGGTGATGGCACTCGGCTGGGCCGTGCTGGCAGGGGGGCTGGCGCAGCTGCTGTATCAACTGCCGCACCTGAAAAAACTCGGTTTGCTGGTCCTGCCGCGCGTGAGCCTGCGCGATACCGGCGCCGTGCGCGTGATGAAGCAGATGCTGCCGGCGATTCTGGGTGTGTCGGTCAGCCAGATTTCGTTGATCATCAACACCATCTTCGCCTCCTTCCTGGTGGCAGGCTCGGTTTCCTGGATGTACTACGCCGACCGCCTGATGGAGCTGCCTTCGGGCGTGCTGGGCGTGGCCCTGGGCACCATCCTGCTGCCCACCCTGGCCAAGACCTACGCCAACAAGGACCGCCACGAATATTCGCGCATCCTCGACTGGGGGTTGCGTCTGTGCTTCGTGCTGGTGCTGCCCTGCGCAGTGGCTTTGGCGCTGCTCGCCGAGCCCCTGACCGTGGCCTTGTTTCAGTACGGCAAATTCAGCGCCCTGGATGCGGCCATGACCCAGCGTGCGCTGATCGCCTATTCCATCGGTTTGCTGGGCATCATCCTGATCAAGGTGCTGGCGCCCGGTTTCTATGCCCAGCAGAACATCCGTACGCCGGTGAAGATTGCGATTTTCACGCTGGTGGCCACCCAGGTCTTCAACCTGCTGCTCATCAGCCACCTGCAGCACGCCGGTCTGGCGCTGGCGATCAGCCTGGGTGCCTGCCTGAACGCGGGATTGCTGTATTGGAAGCTGCGCCAGCAGGACCTGTTCCAGCCGCAACCCGGCTGGACCGCCTTTCTGTGCAAATTGGGCGTGGCCGTGCTGGCCATGGCTGGCGTCTTGCTGGTGATGCTGCAGTACATGCCGGCATGGGCCGACGGGCAGATGCTCGAACGCTTCCTGCGCCTGGGGCTGCTGGTGTTGACAGGCGTGCTAGTGTATTTCGGGATGTTGTTGGCCATGGGCTTCCGCCTCAAGGACTTCGCCCGCCGCGGGCTGGCATGACCCACGGGCACGCCGGCCGTCCGTGGCTGCCAGCGGTTTTGCACGATAGCGAACATCCATGCACGCTGTTGCCTGTCGTCGGCGCGTGGGTATGGGTATAATCGACCACTTTATGAGCAAGAAGCGCGTTATGCAGCTGGTTCGAGGCCTTCACAATCTGCGGCCCCAGCATCGGGGCTGCGCCGTCACCATTGGTAATTTCGACGGTGTCCATCGCGGCCACCAGGCTATCCTGGCGCGGCTGCGCGAGCGTGCCCGGGAGTTGGGCGTGCCCAGCTGCGTGGTGATCTTCGAACCGCAGCCGCGCGAATATTTCAGCCCGCAGACCGCACCGGCGCGTCTGGCCCGGCTGCGCGACAAGGTGCAGCTGCTGGCCGACGAGCAGGTCGACCTGGTGCTGTGCCTGGCCTTCAACAAGCGCCTGAGCCAGCTCAGCGCCTCGGAGTTCGTCGATACCATCCTGATCGACGGTCTGGATGTGAAGCACCTCGAAGTCGGTGACGACTTCCGCTTTGGCTGCGACCGGGCCGGGGATTTCGATTTCCTGACCCAGGCCGGCAGCCTCCAGGGCTTTACCGTCGAAGCGGCGCAGACCGTCGAGATGAACGGCCTGCGCGTCAGCAGCACCCAGGTCCGCAAGGCCCTGGCCGCAGCCGATTTTGAACGTGCCGAGCAACTGCTCGGCCGGCCCTTCTCTATCGAGGGGAGGGTCCTGCATGGGCAGAAGCTGGCACGCCAACTGGGCTGGCCCACTGCCAATGTGCAACTCAAGCGCCGTCGCGTGCCACTCACCGGGGTGTACCTGGTGAGTGTCGACATCGACGGCAAGACCTGGCCGGGAGTCGCCAACATAGGCGTGCGGCCAACCGTTGCAGGTGATGGCAGTGCCCACCTGGAAGTGCATTTGCTGGACTTTGCCGGTGACCTCTATGGCCGGCATTTAACGGTGGCGTTCCACCACAAGCTGCGTGATGAGCAGCGTTTCGCCTCGCTTGAGGCGCTGAAGTCGGCGATCGATGCGGATGTCGCCGCCGCGCGTGCCCACTGGGCCAAGCCAACCGCTTAAATTGAAGAGCCTGAAATGACCGACTACAAAGCCACGCTAAACCTTCCGGACACCGCCTTCCCAATGAAGGCCGGCCTGCCCCAGCGCGAGCCGCAAACTCTGCAGCGCTGGGACAGCATTGGCCTGTACCAGAAGCTTCGCGAGATTGGCAAGGACCGTCCCAAGTTCGTCCTGCACGACGGCCCGCCCTATGCCAACGGCAATATTCACATCGGTCATGCGGTCAACAAGATCCTCAAGGACATGATCATCCGTTCCAAGACCCTGGCCGGCTTCGATGCGCCGTACGTGCCGGGCTGGGACTGCCATGGCCTGCCGATCGAGCACAAGGTCGAGGTGACCCACGGCAAGAACCTGGGCGGCGACAAGACCCGCGAACTGTGCCGCGCCTACGCCAGCGAGCAGATCGAAGGGCAGAAGTCCGAGTTCATCCGCCTGGGTGTGCTGGGCGACTGGTCCAACCCGTACAAGACCATGAGCTTCCCCAACGAGGCCGGCGAGATCCGTGCCCTGGCGGAAATGGTCCGCAATGGGTTCGTGTTCAAGGGGCTGAAGCCAGTGAACTGGTGCTTCGATTGCGGTTCGGCCCTGGCCGAGGCCGAGGTCGAGTACGCCGACAAGAAGTCGCCGACCATCGACGTCGCCTTCCCGATCGCCGATCAGCAAGCGCTGGCCGATGCCTTCGGTCTGTCAGGCCTGGAGAAACCGGCCAGCATCGTGATCTGGACCACCACCCCGTGGACCATCCCGGCCAACCAGGCGCTCAACGTGCACCCCGAGTTCACCTACGCGCTGGTCGACGTCGGTGATCGCCTGCTGGTGCTCGCCGAAGAACTGGTGGAAAGCAGCCTGGCCCGTTACAACCTGCAAGGCTCGGTCGTCGCCACCACCGTGGGCGCCAAGCTGGAGCTGATCAACTTCCGTCATCCGTTCTACGATCGTCTGTCGCCGGTGTACCTGGCTGACTACGTCGAACTGGGTGCCGGCACGGGCGTGGTTCACAGCGCCCCGGCCTATGGTGTCGACGACTTCGTCACAAGCAAGCAATACGGCCTGACCAACGACGACATCATCAGCCCGGTGCAGAGCAACGGCGTGTACGTCGAGTCGCTGCCGTTCTTCGGTGGCCAGTTCATCTTCAAGGCCAACCAGAACATCGTCGACAAGCTGGCCGAAGTCGGTGCGCTGATGCACACCGAAGTGGTCAGCCACAGCTACATGCATTGCTGGCGTCACAAGACCCCGCTGATCTACCGCGCCACCGCGCAGTGGTTCGTGGGCATGGACAAGCCGCCGGTCGAAGGCGACACCCTGCGCGAACGCGCGGTGAAAGCCATCGAAGAGACCAAGTTCGTTCCGGCCTGGGGCCAGGCACGCCTGCACTCGATGATCGCCAACCGTCCCGACTGGTGCATCTCGCGCCAGCGCAACTGGGGCGTGCCGATCCCGTTCTTCCTCGACAAGGCCACCGGTGAGCTGCACCCGCGCACCGTCGAGCTGATGGAAGAAGTGGCCAAGCGCGTCGAAGTCGAAGGCATCGAAGCCTGGTTCAAGATGGACGCCGCCGAGCTGCTGGGCGACGAGGCCGCCAACTACGACAAGATCAGCGACACGCTGGACGTCTGGTTCGACTCGGGCACCACTCACTGGCACGTGCTGCGCGGCTCGCACCCCATGGGCCATGAAAGCGGCCCGCGCGCCGACCTGTACCTGGAAGGTTCCGACCAGCACCGTGGCTGGTTCCATTCCTCGCTGCTGACCGGCTGCGCCATCGATAATCACGCGCCGTACCGCGAACTGCTGACCCACGGTTTCACCGTGGACGAGAACGGCCGCAAGATGTCCAAGTCGCTGGGTAACGTCATCGCCCCGCAGAAGGTCAACGACACCCTGGGCGCCGACATCATGCGCCTGTGGGTTTCGGCCACCGACTATTCGGGCGAAATGGCCGTGTCGGACACCATCCTGCAACGCAGTGCCGATGCCTACCGCCGCATCCGCAACACCGCGCGCTTCCTGCTCTCCAACCTCAGCGGCTTCAACCCGGCCACTGACCTGCTGCCAGCCGATCAGATGATCGCCCTGGATCGCTGGGCCGTGGACCGTGCACTGCTGCTGCAGCGCGAACTGGAAGAGCATTACGGCGAGTACCGTTTCTGGAACGTCTACTCCAAGGTGCACAACTTCTGCGTGCAGGAGCTGGGCGGTTTCTACCTCGACATCATCAAGGACCGTCAGTACACCACCGGCGCCAACAGCGTCGCCCGGCGTTCCTGCCAGACCGCGCTGTACCACATCAGCGAAGCGCTGGTGCGCTGGATCGCGCCGATCCTGGCGTTCACCGCCGACGAGCTGTGGCAGTACCTGCCCGGCGAGCGCAACGAGTCGGTGATGCTCAACACCTGGTATCAGGGCCTGAGCGAATTGCCCGAAGGCGTCGAGCTGGACCGCGCCTACTGGGAACGGGTGATGGCGGTGAAGACGGCGGTCAACAAGGAAATGGAAAACCAGCGCGCGGCCAAGGCCATCGGCGGCAACCTGCAGGCCGAAGTGACCCTGTACAGCGAAGACGCCCTGAACACCGACTTGGCCAAGCTGGGCAACGAGCTGCGCTTCGTGCTTATCACCTCGGGCGCGACCCTGGCGCCGTTCGCCCAGGCCCCGGCCGATGCAGTGGTCACCGAAGTGGCTGGCTTGAAGCTTAAGGTAGTCAAGTCGGGCGGCGTCAAATGCGCCCGTTGCTGGCATTTCCGTGACGACGTGGGTGTGAACCCCGAGCATCCGGAAATCTGCGGTCGCTGCGTCGACAACATCAGCGGTGCAGGCGAGGTGCGTCACTATGCCTGATTCGTCGGCGTCTTTCGGTCGCTACGGTCACTTGAAGTGGCTCTGGCTCAGCGTGTTGGTCATGGTGCTGGACCAGGCCACCAAGTTCTACTTCGACGGCACCCTGCAGATGTATGAGCAGATCGTGGTCATCCCCGACCTGCTCAGTTGGACCCTGGCCTACAACACGGGCGCCGCTTTCAGCTTCCTGGCGGACAGTGGCGGCTGGCAGCGCTGGCTGTTCACCCTGATCGCCGTGGTGGTCAGCGTGGTGCTGGTGGTCTGGCTCAAACGCCTGGGCCGCGACGACACTTGGCTGGCGATTGCCCTGGCCCTGGTGCTGGGCGGGGCGGTCGGCAACCTGTTCGACCGCGTCGTGCTGGGCCATGTGGTCGACTTCATTCTGGTCCATTGGCAGGATCGCTGGCGGTTCCCGGCGTTCAATCTGGCCGACAGCGCCATCACCGTCGGTGCGATCATGCTGGCGTTGGATATGTTCAAGAGCAAGAAAAGCGGAGAAACGGTGCATGACTGAACAGCGGATCAGGGAAAACACCGAAGTGACCCTGCACTTCGCCTTGCACCTGGAAAACGGTGATACCGTCGACAGCACGTTCGACAAGTCGCCGGCCACGTTCAAGGTGGGCGACGGTAACCTGTTGCCGGGCTTCGAGGCCGCCTTGTTCGGCTTCAAGGCCGGCGACCGACGTACCGTCAAGGTGCTGCCGGAAAACGCTTTCGGCCAGCCCAACCCGCAGAACGTGCAAGTCATGCCGGCCTCGCAGTTCGAGGGCATGGAGCTGTCCGAAGGCTTGCTGGTGATTTTCAACGACGCCGCCAATACCGAACTGCCGGGCGTGGTAAAGGCATTCGACGACCGTGAAGTGACGGTAGACTTCAACCACCCCCTGGCAGGCAAGACCCTGACCTTCGAGGTGGAAATTCTTTCGGTCACGGCCCTTTAAGGGCACCGAGGCAAGCATGCAAATCAAACTCGCCAATCCCCGCGGCTTCTGCGCGGGTGTGGACCGAGCGATCGAGATCGTCAACCGCGCGCTGGAAGTTTTCGGCGCGCCGATCTACGTCCGCCACGAAGTGGTACACAACAAATTCGTGGTCGAAGACCTGCGCAACCGCGGCGCCATCTTCGTCGACGAGCTCGACCAGGTGCCCGACGACGTCATCGTCATCTTCAGTGCCCATGGCGTTTCCCAGGCCGTGCGCCAGGAAGCCGCCGGGCGTGGCTTGAAGGTGTTCGACGCGACCTGCCCGTTGGTCACCAAGGTGCACATCGAAGTGGCCCGCTACAGCCGCGACGGCCGTGAGTGCATTCTCATCGGTCACGCCGGGCACCCGGAAGTGGAAGGCACCATGGGGCAATACGACGCGAGCAACGGCGGCGCCATCTACCTGGTCGAAGACGAGGAAGACGTGGCCAAGCTGAACGTGGTCAACCCTGAAAACCTCGCCTTCGTAACCCAGACGACGCTGTCGATGGACGACACCAGTCGGGTCATCGACGCATTGCGCGCGCGCTTCCCCGCCATCGGTGGGCCGCGCAAGGACGACATCTGTTACGCCACGCAAAACCGTCAGGACGCGGTCAAGATACTGGCCGACGAGTGCGACGTGGTGCTGGTGGTGGGCAGCCCGAACAGCTCCAACTCCAACCGCCTGCGCGAGCTGGCCGAACGGATGAGCACGCCGGCCTACCTGATCGACGGTGCCGAAGACCTGCAGCAAAGCTGGTTCGACGGCGTACAGCGCATCGGCATCACCGCCGGCGCCTCGGCACCCGAAGTGCTGGTGCGCGGCGTCATCGAGCAACTGCATGCCTGGGGCGCGACCGGCGCCGACGAGCTGATTGGCCGGCCGGAGAACATCACGTTCTCGATGCCCAAGGAGTTGCGGGTGAAGGCGATCAGCTAGCTTATCGGGTGCACAGGTTGGCACTGTCGGGATCGGGTTTGTCCGTGATTCTGACTCTGCCGGCCCAACTGATCACCACCCGCCAGCGTAGCTTGGCCCGCTTCGGGTCGCATACAAACCATGATCCGATATTCGATTGGCGTCCCACCCCGACAGGTGCACCGAAGCTGTCGAAGCGCACCTCTTTGCGCACCCATCGGTTGCCAATGATAGGCGTCTTGCCATCTAGCCCATGGCTATGCAGGACATCCCCCCTGGCTGTGCGCAGTCCGCGGATGTCCAGCATGGTAAACCAACCCCATCCCCAGCCTTGATAGGATGCGCGCACAACGACCGGTGTGTGCCTGAGGATGGCCTCTGCCCTGGCTTGGCGCAATGTGGAGGCCAACTCCTGAGCCACCACTTTACGCCGTTGTTCCTGCAGCATCCCATGCAAAGCGGGCGTGGCGATCGCCGCCAGTACCCCAACCACTGCAAGCACCGCCACCAGCTCCACCAATGTCACTCCTTTGCTGTTCATGCCGACCCTCCCTGGGTTTGCCTGCGATAGGCGCTGATCCCTCTAGAACAACCGTATATCCTGTGCCCGCACTGAACCGCGCGAGCGCTGGTTTATAGTCAGTGCTCTTGGGGGAGGCGTCCAATGCGGCATGGTTACAAGGGGTTTACGCTGGTCGAGCTGATGGTCACCATTGCGGTGCTGGCCATACTGGTGACCGTGGGCATCCCTTCATTCATCAGCTTGATGAACAACACCAAGGCCGACACCGAATCGACGGATTTGTATCGTGCGTTGAACTATGCGCGCCTCGAAGCGATAAACCGGGGCGCGAGCATACGTGTCACGCCGTCCATCGCGAACGACTGGACCAGCCGTCTCGATATTCAGGTGGTCAATGCAGGTGCGGTAACCAACCCGGTATTGCGGGTAATCGCACCCATGGCGACAGCAGCTGCAGTACTACCCAAGAACATTGCCAACATCGAGTACAACAATTTGGGCGCGTTGGCCAATCCAGTCACGGCAGTGGCGTTTTCCTACACCCGAGGCACCTACACCAAGGCGATAGGCGTTTGCGCCAACGGGCGAGTGATACTGGGGGGCACCTGTCCATGAGCATGCGCACCGGGCAAACCGGGGTCAGCCTGATCGAAGTCCTGGTGTCGTTGCTGATCATGGGGATCGGTCTGCTGGGGGCCGCAGCCTTGCAGCTCAATGCCCTCAAGTTCACCGACAGCTCGGCCCTCACCAGCCAGGCCAGCTTCATTGCCTACGACATGATGGACCGTATCCGAGCCAACCCCGACGGCAACTACGTGCTAGCCAACCTCGATGCTGCGCCAACGGGCAACATGAGCGATACACGCGCACAGGACCTCGCCGACTTCGCCGCCAATGCCAAGGCCATCGGCGGTGTCAGCGCCGGCAGCAGCATCGCTGTGAACAACCGTGTGGTCACCATCACCGTGCAATGGAGCGACGCGCGCGCGACCAACACAGCGAACGTTTCCAATGTGCAGAGCAGCGGCGATGGCCTGCAGACGTTCACGCTGACCAGCCGTGTGGCCATCGACAAGGGGATCAAATGAGACGCTCATCCCGAGGCATCGGCCTCATAGAGCTGATGGTCGCCATGACGTTGGGGCTGGTGATCGTGTTGGGTGTCACCCAGATTTTTCTTGCGGCGAAGAACACCTACCAAAGCCAGAATGCCGCAGCGGGCATTCAGGAGGATGGACGCTTTCTGATGAGCAAGATGGCCCAGGAAATCCGCATGACAGGGTTCTTTGGATGCCAGGCGAATCCGCTCGACAGCACACCTACCAAAAACTTCACTGTTGCCTACGCTGCACCGATCACCATCACCCGTGGCACCAACAACAGCGTGATCCTCACGCTGATCACTGCCGACGTGGGCAACAACGGCGCTAATCCCGACTGGAACATTCTTACCGATTGCCGCAGTTTTTCGACGGCCTACGTACCGGCAGGCCTGCCTACTGTAGTTGCTGGCCAGCAAGTTATCCCGATACGTCGGATTGTCTATACCTTTGCCAACAATCAGGTGCTGGCGGGTAATTCGGCCACCAACCAAAGCCCGTTGATCAGCAACGTGCTGGCGTTCGACGTGACTTTCGGCATGGCCTCATCGGTAGCCAATCTCAATGCCAGCACCTATGTGGCGACCCCGACCAACTTCGACCTCATTCGCAGCGTGCGCATCAGTTTGCAGGTGGCGGATCAAGCGGCTGCGCCAAACTCGCGCGCCCAGACCCGAACGTTCAATACAGTAATTGCGCTGAGGAATCGGCTGCTGTGACGAGGCGCCCATGATGTTTCGACCCACTGATCCTCACCCAGGCAGGCAACGTGGCATGACGCTGGTGGTCTGCCTGATCTTTTTGCTGTTGCTGACCTTGATAGGCGTCTCGTCTATGCAGAATGCCACCTTGCAGGAAAAGATGGCGGGCAGTGTGGTCCTGCGCAATGGTTCGTTCCAGATAGCCGAGGCGATGCTGCGACTTGGCGAAAACACCGTGAAGCCTGCCGCGTATACGCTGGCCTTCTGTCAAGATGCTGCCACCTGTGCGCCACCTACTACGGCCGGTACTATTGGTACAGGCAGTTACAATGCGGCCAATGGCGTGGTATGGATTCAGTCCGGGCAAGGCTATTACGCGATTCAAAAAGTGGGCGCTAGCAATAATCCGGCGATCATCGCCAGTGGCCTGCCGATCAATACCCAGAAAACATACTACGAGCTGTATCGCATTACCGGGGTGGGCATCCAGGGTACTTCGCGAACCGTGTTGGAGAGTATTTATGCCAAGCAGAAGTAGTAGGCACGGCGTGTTCAAGCTCGTGCTGGGCCTGCTGGCTGGTCTGTATGTTAGCGCGCCGTTATATGCATTCACGCCCTCGGACTCGCCTCTGCTGAGCTCAGGGTCAGTTGCGCCCAACGTCATGTTGATGGTGGACGATTCCGGCAGTATGGATAACCTCATTCGTGCCACCGGGTTCGACCAGTCTGTCACCCGTACCCAGATCTACATCTGCGGTGCGAGCAACTCATGCAACCAGTACTTTAACGTCGACATGGATAACGAGAACCTGTTCTACAGCTCGTTTCGCCAAGGGGCCTGTGCCTTCAACTATTCCGGTTTTCTGCGCCCCAACGGCGTCAAGTACTGTCTTCGCCTACCTGACCCGGTCGGCAACGGCAATACTCGCTATTCAGCCCGGTACATTTCGTATTTGATCGACCAGTTGCCCAGCGGTACAACAACCAGAAACTATACGGATAACTCCATTCCCCAGGACTACCGCATCAACGTAGCGCGCGCAGCCGCTACAGCGATCGTCGATGCTAACCGCTCATTGCGCATTGGCCTGGCTACCTTCAATCCGCCGCGCACGGGTGATTCCGGCCCCGGCGGTTTTATTTCGCGCAACGTTGCCGATATCAGCGCCAGCACGTCGGCAGGCCCTGCCAACTATCGGGCGCTGCAAAGTGCGATCGACGATCTGGGTGCCATTGCCAACACTCCACTGGCAGAGACCTATTACGAGATCACGCGCTACTTCAGGGGCATGTCGCCTTATTACAACAGTACGCCCAGTACCTACACGAGCCCCATCCAGTACCGTTGCCAGAAGAACTATGGCGTGGTCATTACCGACGGTCTGCCTACCTACGATCGCACCTTTCCCACCAATGACCCTTTAGGTGGCGCGCGCCTCCCGAACTGGGACGGCAACAGTGCCAATGACGGGGACAATCTCAACGGTGACGGCGAGGGCGATACCCTGTATCTGGATGACATCGCCAAATTTGCCTATGACATCGACATGCGCTCGAGCGGTACGGATGCTGCTGGGAAAAGTTGGGATGCGGCAGATTTTCCCAAGCAGAACATGTCTACCTATACGGTAGGTTTTGCGGCCAATAACCAGATGCTAAGAGATGCCGCCGAGCTTTATGGCCAAGGCAAGTATTACCAGGCGACCGATGCTGCAGGGCTTAGTGCCGCGCTGACCGCTGCGCTCAATGACATTGCTTCCAAGGCAGGTTCTGGCGGCGGTGCTACCGTCAATTCGGTCAATCTCACGGCGTCTTCGCAGTACTACCAGACCTTCTACGATCCTACCGACTGGCGGGGCACGGTACGTGCGTATAGCTTAGATAGCGCAGGTTCGCCAACGTCTACCTTGCTGTGGTCAACCGATACAAAGGTTACATCTGCAGGCAGTACCGTTTTCCAATCCTTCAATACCGCTACGGCGCAGCCCGTAGCGTTGTCACTTGGCAATTTCTCCTTGGGGCAGCAGCTTACGCTCGCCACAGGGTTGCCTAGCGGAGTATCCAACAATGATCTGGTGGAGTGGACTAAAGGGACCAACAAGACAGGCTTGAAGGTTCGCTCGGTGTTGCTGGGCGATATCATCAATTCACCTTTGGTATACGCTTCGCCCACGGCCATTTCTGCCACGGACACCACGGGTGATTTCAGCTACACCCAATACCTGAACACCAAGGCGTCCACCATGACGGCGAGCCTCGTGGTCGGCAGCAACGATGGTATGACGAGCGTGCTCAACACCGATGGGAGTCGCCGATACGCCTATTTGCCCTCAAGCACGCTGTCCAATCTGCGTTACGTGGCCGACCCGGCTTACATCAACGGTACAGGCCACAAGTTTCTCAACGATGGCCAGTTGACGGTTGCCGACGCGCAGATCGGCACTTCATGGCGGACGCTTGCCTTGGGAGGGGTCGGCGCCGGTGGGCGGACTTACTACGCGCTGCAGTTGTTTCAAGCTGGCAGCAATACGGTTCGAGCGCTTTGGGAAATTTCGAATACTACGGCAGGCTATGGCAACATCGGCTATGCCTACGGCAAGCCCGAAGTTGCCCGTTTGAGTAATGGCAAATGGGCTGCCTTCATCTCCAATGGTTATGGCAGTACTTCTGGGCGGGCTTCGTTGTTTGTCGTTGATGTGTCCAATGGTCAGCTGATCAGTGAGATCCAAACGCCTGTGGTCGTTTCAGGCGAAACCGATAACGGTTTGTCCTCTGTGGCGCTGGAGGTCAATAGCCAAGGAGTCGTGCAGTATGCGTATGGTGGCGACCTCAAGGGCCGCATGTGGAAGTTCGACTTCACCAACACCACAAACGGTACCGTCGGCTTTTCCGGCTCGCCATTGTTCACGGCTTCCGGCGGGGCAAGTCAGCCGATCACCGCGCAACCTACCATCGGTAGTTACACTCAGGGCCGCCAGATCATTTTCTTCGGTACCGGAAAGCTAAACGAAGTAGCCGACAAGACCACGACGACTACTCAGGCCTTCTATGCAATCGTCGACGCCAATGGTTCGACCGCCAACTACACCGAGTCTTCATTGCAACGCCAGACCATCACCAATATTACTGGCAACAAAGTCTATACCAGCCAGAACACGGTGGATTACAACACGCGCAAAGGGTGGTACATGCCGCTGACTTATGGCACCACGGCCACCGGCGAGCGGGTGCTGTATCCCGCGTTGCTGTTCGATGGGCGCGTGTACTTCACCACGGCGATTCTCGACACGACAGATCCTTGCTCCAGCGCGGGCTCCAGCAAGCTGATGGAAGTGGATGCCGAGTCTGGTCAGCGGATCACCAATTTCAATATCTTCGGAGGGCTTGAGTCCACTTCCGGCTTGGTGATCGGCGGTGGTCTGGTCAACGTAGCGTCTTTTGTGAGCTATCAGGATGCTGCCGGCAACGATATGGTTGCGTTCCAGCTACCGAACACAGGGGACGCTGGAGCGCCAAGTGGAGGTGGAAGTGGCGACGGGAAAAACGCAGTCACCGATCCCGGCAGCAACATCAACCGCCGTATCATGTGGCAACAACGACAATGAGTGTTCCTATGCGCAGGCAACAGGGCTTTACCCTTATCGAGTTGATGATCGTGGTCGCCATCGTCGGCATCCTCGCCGCCATTGCCTACCCCAGCTACACCGAGTACGTTAAACGCACGCACCGGGTCGAGATTGGCCAGGTGCTGGCCGAAGGTGCGCAGAATTTTGAAAGAGGGTTCACCCGAACTGGCAGTTACGCCAACGTCCCGGACGTGGCGGGTAATGCCTGGTACAACATCGTGACGGTAAAAGATGCCACCACGTTCAGCCTGACGGCGGCGCCGAAGCCCGGCACCATGATGGTCGGTGACAAGTGCGGCAGTTTCGTCATCAATCAAACCGGCACGCGCACCAATACCGGCATGGCCGCCGGCAACACTTCCGCCACCTGCTGGGGCCGTTGAGCCTTCTTTGGAATCGTTTCATGTCTGACCATGTTCTGGTTGTCGGCGGCGGCGTCATTGGCCTGCTGACGGCCTACAACCTCGCTGCCCATGTGGATCGCGTCACCTTGATCGATCGCAGTGCGGTGGGGCAGGAGTCGTCCTGGGCGGGCGGTGGCATCGTTTCACCGCTGTATCCCTGGCGCTACAGCCCTGCGGTCACTGCCTTGGCGCACTGGTCGCAAGATTTCTATCCGCAGTTGGGGCAGCGTCTGGCTGTCGAGACGGGCATCGACCCGGAGGTGCACACGACCGGGCTGTACTGGCTGGACCTGGAAGACGAGGCCGAGGCGCTGGCGTGGGCGCGGCGCAATCAGCGGCCGCTGGCGGCTGTGGATATCTGCGCTACCTATCAAGCCGTGCCACCGCTGGGGCCGGGGTTCGAGCGGGCTATTCACATGGCCGATGTCGCCAACGTGCGTAACCCGCGGCTGGTCAAGGCGTTGAAAGCGGCGCTGAATGCGCTGCCCAACGTGAGCGTGCGCGAGCACTGTGAGGTGCAGGGTTTTCTGCTCGACGGCAAGCGCGTGGTGGGTGTGCAAACGCCGCAAGGCGAGCTGCGGGCCGATGAGGTGGTGCTGACCGCAGGGGCATGGAGCGGTGAGTTGTTGCAGACCTTGGGCATTGGCTTGCCGGTGGAACCGGTGAAGGGCCAGATGATCCTGTACAAATGCGCTGCCGACTTTCTGCCGAGCATGGTGCTGGCCAAGGGGCGCTATGCGATTCCCCGTCGCGACGGGCACGTATTGATTGGCAGCACCCTGGAGCATGCGGGTTTCGACAAGACTCCAACCCCGGAAGCGCTGGAAAGCCTGATGGCTTCGGCGGTGGATCTGCTACCGGCCCTGGCCGATACCACGCCGGTGCGGCAATGGGCCGGATTGCGTCCGGGCTCGCCGGACGGGGTGCCGTTCATTGGTGCGCTGCCGCAGCATCCTGGCCTGTGGCTGAACTGCGGACATTATCGCAACGGGCTGGTGCTGGCGCCGGCTTCTTGTCGTCTGTTGGTGGATCTGATGGTGGGCCGTGATGCCGTGATCGATCCAGCGCCTTACGCACCCCAGCACCGCCTCGCCCCGTAGCAGCGGCGCGAGCCGCGTCCGGCCCCACCGCGTTCATTCAGGCACACCGTGCATACCGCAGACGCGGCTCGCGCCGCTGCTACAGGGATTGCGTGCATCGTCGACGTGGTCATCCGGGCATACCGCGTGCATCGTCAACGTGGTCATTCGGGCACACCGCGTACACCGCCGACGTGGTCATTCGGGCATACCGCGTGCACCGTTGCCGTGGTTATTCGGGCGCACTCCGTGCGCTATCGACGCGTTCATTCGTGCGCACCGTAAACCCTGTAGCAGCGGCGCGAGCCGCGTCCGGTGTCGACGCGGTGGCAGGGAATCAATCCAGGCCCAGCTTCTTGAGGCGGTAGCGCATCGAACGGAACGACATATTCAACCGCTGCGCCGCTGCCGTGCGGTTCCAGCGGGTTTCTTCCAGGGCTTGCAGGATGAGCTTGCGCTCCACGCTTTCCAGGTAATCTTCCAGGTTGTCGATCCGGGCCAGGCTGGGCTCACCGGTGTCCACGCTGGCCGCCGTTTCGCTCAGGCGCAGGTCGCTCGCTTCGATGCGGTCGTCCTCACACAAGGTGTAGGCCCGTTCGAGCATGTTCTCCAGTTCACGCACGTTGCCGGGAAAGCGGTAGCCCTTGAGGGTTTCCAGAGCGGCTGGGGTCAATTGCGCCGGTGGCAGGCCGCTGCCTTGCGCCAGGCGCGTCAGCATGCTGCTGGCCAGCAGCGGAATGTCTTCACGCCGCTCGCGCAGGCAAGGCACCCGCAGCTCGATCACATTCAAACGGTAGTAAAGGTCCTGGCGAAAACGCTGGGCCGCCACTTCGGCCGCCAGGTCCTTGTGGGTCGCGCAAAGAATGCGCACATCGACCACGTTCTCGGTCTGCCCGCCCACTGCCCGCACAGCTTTTTCCTGTATGGCGCGCAGCAACTTCACCTGCATGGTCAGCGGCAGGTCGGCCACCTCGTCGAGAAACAGCGTGCCACCATGGGCGGCCTGAAACAGTCCCGGCTTGTCTTCGGTGGCACCGGTAAAGCTGCCCTTGCGATGGCCGAAGAATTCGCTCTCCATCAGCTCGGCCGGGATGGCCCCGCAGTTCACTGGAATGAACGGTCGATCGGCCCGCGGGCCTTGCTCGTGAATCAGCCGGGCGACCAGTTCCTTGCCGCTGCCCGACTCACCGCTGATGTACACCGGGGCCTGGCTGCGGGCCAGACGGCCGATCTGTTTGCGCAGAGCCAGCATGGGCGGCGAATCCCCGAGCAGGCGCTGGTCGATGCTCGGTTCCTTGCCGGCAGGGGCGGGCGCCGGCATGCGCAGCGCGGTGCCCACCAACTCACGCAGGCGCGGCAGGTCGACCGGTTTGGTGAGGAAATCGAAGGCGCCAGCCTTGAGTGCATTGATGGCGGTATCCAGGCTGCCGAAGGCAGTGATCATGGCCACCGGCAGTTGCGGATAGCGCTGCTGGATGAACTGCACCAGCTCAAGGCCCGTACCGTCTGGCAGGCGCATGTCGGTCAGGCACAGGTCGAACGATTCGCGGCCCAGCCATTCACGGGCCTCGGTGACATCGCGCGCGCTGCGGGTTTCCAGCTTCATGCGGCCGAGGGTGATTTCCAGCAGTTCGCGAATGTCCGGCTCGTCATCCACGATCAGAATTTTTTGCCTGGCGCTCATAGTCATCCCTGTTTGCGCGGGTGGGCGAAGGTAATACGCATGCAACTCCCCCCTTTTTCACGTGCCCTGTAGTCTAGGTGGGCCTGATTGCTTTCGCACAGCTCGCGGGAAATATACAGGCCCAGCCCGGTGCCGTTGCTTTCGGTGGTGAAGAAAGGCTCGAACATGTGCTGTAACTGATCGGCGGCAAAGCCAGGGCCGTCGTCCAGCACCTCGAGGATCGGCAGGCCGTTGGTTGGCTCCACGAAAAGATTCAACCACACCTGTGCCTGCCCCTGCTGCTGGGCGCTGTAGCGTAGGCCATTTTCGACCAGATTGTTCAGCACCTGGGCCAATTGGTTGGCATCCATGCGAGTTTCCAGGGTGCCGTCGCTGACGTACATGTGCAGTTGCTGGCCGGGGCGCGCGGTGGCGCGAAAATCGCTGACGAACTTTTCCAGCCAGACCTTGAGGTCCAGTGGGTGCGGAGCACTTGGGCGACGGCGCGAGAGTTGCAGCACGTTCTCGATGATCAGGTTCATGCGTTTGCATTGATCCTGAATGATCTGCGTCAAACGCCGGTCGGCCACGGGCAGGTCTTCGGACTCCTGCAGCAACTGCCCGGCGTGACTGATGGCGCCCAGCGGGTTGCGGATCTCATGAGCGATGCTGGCCGTAAGGCGGCCGAGTGCAGCCAGTTTGAGTTGCTGTGCTTGCTGCGCGATCTGCGACAGGTCTTCGAGAAACACCAGGGTCTGCTGCTGCTCGTTGCCACGGCGCAGGGCAATGAAACTGGCCTGGATCGACGGGCCGGTCGGCGAAAGCTTCAGGCTTTTGACGCGCAGCGCCGGATTGGTCTGCCACTGCAGCAGGCGTTCGATCAGGTCGGTTGAATGGTCGGCGATCAGTTCGCCGTTGAGCGTCATGCGCCCGAACAGGGCCAGCGCGCCTTGGTTGGCCAGTTGCACACGCAGCTCGGTGTCCAGCACCAGGATACCGGTGCGCATGCGCTGCAGAATCAGCGAGTTCAAGGCTTCCAGGCTGGTGACGTCACTGGCGCGCTGTTCGGCCAGGTTCTCGCTGGTGCGCAGCAGCCGGCTCAAGCCCTGGACCACGAACCACACGGCGAAGCACAGCACGCCCAAGGTGCTCGCTTGCAGGTAATCGTTGGCGGCGGCCGGGCGGGAGATGCTCAGGTAGAACGTCAGGTAGATGATGCCAATGGTGGCGAGCGCGGCGATCAACAGGCCGAGGCGGCCGCGCAGCAACAGGTTGCCCATGGCCACCGAGGCGATCATCAGGTTGCCGATGCCGCTGGGCGTACCGCCACCGGCATAGAACAAGCCTGCGAGCATGATCACGTCGGCGGTGGCCAAGCTGAAAACGGGCAGCACCCGGCGCGGGTTGCCCATCAGCACCACGACCAGGATGTTGAGGATCAAGTAGAGCCAGCTGCCGGCGCGAAACAGCTCGCCATCGGCGACTTCCAGCAGGCGGTTGTCCATGTTGCTGGAAATCAGCAGGACCAGCGACAGGCCGATGGTCAAGCGGTAGAGGTGGTACAGGCGCAGCATCCGCTGCGCCTGGGCGCCGCCGAGAAACTGCGCTTCAGCGGGCACCGTTGCCGGGCCCTTGCTCCAGATGAGGCTGGCTGCAATACCAGTGGCTGTCGCGGCGCAACGCGCTGTCCTCTGGCAGGTGCACGCCGCACTGGGCGCAACGAACCATGGTCAGCGAGGCTGGCTTGTTGTCCTCGCGACGCGCGCGCGCCGGAGTCTTGAACTTGCGCCACAGCCAAATGGCTGCGAACACGATGGCAATCCAGAAAATCAGGCGAATCATGGGAGGGTCAGCTTTGCCAGGGAAGATGGCGCAGTGTAGGAGCGAGCCCGATGCGGAGCAAGCGGCGGGAGAGGGTAGGCCATACCAACGCCCCACCTTGTGGGAGCGGGTCTCTGCCCGCGAAAGGGGCCCTGCGGTGTATCAGGCAGACCGCAGTGAGCCCTTCGCGGGCAGAGACCCGCTCCCACAGGCATGCATCTGCCCCACAGGCATATATCTGTTCCCACAGGCATGCATCTGCCCCACAGGCATATATCTGCTCCCACAGGCATACACATACAAATGCCCTCCGCCAGAAGGACAGTGCCTGCGGTTATTCCAATAAAAAAGGGGCCATCTGAATGAGGCCCCTTTCTTCGCTATTACTCAGCCTTCAGTCGAACAAACCAAAGGTAGCGTAGCTGAACCACGAGCGGCTCTTGCCTTCTTCGGCGTTCGGCTGCTGCTGGTCGGCGGTGCCGCCGTCTTCGGGTGGCAGCAGTTCCTTCGGAATGGCGTCGCGCGCTTCCTGGTACTGGCGTTGCACGTCCTGGTTGGCGCGGGTCTCGCCGGGCGGCAGGGGGTCGGTGTTGGAGCCGATCCAGCCCAGGGTGGCCTTGGAGATCCACGAGCGGTTGTCCTGTTCGTCCTGCTGGGGCACGAACTTGCCGTCTTCCAGGCTCGGGTGATCCGGGTAGTTAGTCTTCAAGGTGTCCAGGCTGGTGGCCGCCAGGTCGTCCAGGTGCAGACGCATGTAGGCTTCGGTCATCACCGCCAGGCCGTCGCCGACGGACGGCGTTTCCTGGAAGTTTTCCACTACGTAGCGGCCACGGTTGGCGGCGGCGACATAGGCCTGACGGGTCAGGTAATAGTCGGCCACGTGGATCTCGTAGGACGCCAGCAGATTGCGCAGGTAGATCATGCGCTGCTTGGCATCGGGCGCGTAGCGGCTGTTGGGGAAACGGCTGGTGAGCTGGGCGAACTCGTTGTAGGAGTCGCGGGCAGCGCCGGGGTCACGCTTGGTCATGTCCAGCGGCAGGAAGCGCGCCACCAGGCCACGGTCCTGGTCGAACGAGGTCAGGCCCTTGAGGTAATAGGCGTAGTCGACGTTCGGGTGCTGCGGATGCAGGCGGATGAAACGCTCGGCGGCCGACTTTGCCGCTTCGGGCTCGGAGTTCTTGTAGTTGGCGTAGATCAGCTCGAGCTGCGCCTGGTCGGCATAGCGGCCGAAC
This sequence comes from Pseudomonas rhizosphaerae, assembly GCF_000761155.1. Taxonomy (NCBI): domain Bacteria; kingdom Pseudomonadati; phylum Pseudomonadota; class Gammaproteobacteria; order Pseudomonadales; family Pseudomonadaceae; genus Pseudomonas; species Pseudomonas rhizosphaerae. Next base: position 4,408,758 of record NZ_CP009533.1, read on the forward strand.
GGATAACGCGACTCCAGCGCCTTGAGCTTGGCCGTGGCACTGGTGTAGCTCTTGTTGTCCAGGTCGGCCTGCGCCTGCTGGTACAGCTCGACTTCGCTAAGGTTTTCATCGACCACTTCTTTGGTCGAAGAACAGGCCGCGGTGAGTCCGAGGATGGCGATCAGCAGCAGGTGTTTCACTTGCATGGCGGCTAGCGTCCCTATAAACGGCCGCTGTCTCGGGCGTGGCCGTCCTGTTATGATGAGCACCCCGTGGAACCCCCGGGGCAAAAGACGCCGTATTTAACCACAAGCGTGCAGCCGAAACCAAAGGCTGTGCCGCCGCCTAGTCCGAGCATGTCCGAGATCATACAACTTCGCGCAGAGGTACCGTCCGATTTGGGCGGACAACGCCTCGACCAAGTCGCCGCCCAATTATTCGCTGAGCACTCGCGCTCGCGCCTTTCCGCCTGGATAAAGGAGGGCCGCCTGACCGTGGACGGGGGCGTTCTGCGCCCGCGCGATACCGTGCATGGCGGTGCCCTGCTCGAGCTCAATGCCGAGCAGGAAGCCCAGGGTGAATGGGTGGCCCAGGACATCGAGCTGGACATCGTCTATGAAGACGACCAGATCCTTGTCATCAACAAGCCGGCCGGCTTGGTGGTCCATCCGGCCGCCGGCCACGCCGACGGCACGCTGCTCAATGCCCTGCTGCACCATGTGCCGGACATCATCAACGTGCCGCGCGCCGGCATCGTCCACCGCCTGGACAAGGACACCACCGGTCTGATGGTGGTGGCCAAGACCATCCAGGCGCAGACCCAGCTGGTGTCGCAGCTGCAGAGCCGTTCGGTCAGCCGCATCTATGAATGCATCGTCATCGGCGTGGTCACCGCCGGTGGCAAGATCAACGCGCCGATCGGTCGGCACGGCCAGCAGCGCCAGCGCATGGCGGTGATGGAAGGTGGCAAGCAGGCGGTCAGCCATTACCGCGTGCTCGAACGCTTCCGCTCCCACACCCACGTGCGGGTCAAGCTGGAAACCGGGCGTACCCACCAGATTCGTGTGCACATGTCGCACATCAACTTCCCGTTGGTGGGCGATCAGGCCTACGGCGGTCGCTTCCGCATTCCGCCTGCAGCCAGCGCGACCATGGTCGATGCACTGAAAACCTTTCCGCGCCAGGCCCTGCATGCGCGCTTCCTCGAGCTCGATCATCCGACGACCGGCGAGCGCATGGGCTGGGAATCGTCACTGCCCGACGACTTCGTCTGGCTGCTGTCGCTGCTCAAGCAGGACCGCGAGGCCTTCATCGGGTGACCACTTTCACGCAGGGCCTGCTGTTTCCCGATTGGCCGGCTCCGGCATCGGTCAGGGCCTGCGTGACTACCTGCGAAGGCGGCGTCAGTGCGGCGCCCTATGCGAGCCTGAACCTGGGCGCGCACGTGGGCGACGATCCCCAATCCGTGGTCCAGAACCGCCTGCGCCTGACCGCCCACTTCGGCATCCTGCCCGCCTGGTTGAACCAGGTGCATGGCGTGCACGTGGTCGATGCCGATCCCACTCGAGTGCTCGAGGCGGATGCGAGCTGGACCACCACCCCCGGAATCGCCTGCACGGCGATGACTGCCGACTGTTTGCCCGCGCTGTTCTGCAACCGGGCGGGTACCCAGGTGGCCGCCGCCCACGCCGGTTGGCGCGGGTTGGCTGCCGGAGTGCTGGAAGCGACGGTGAACAGCTTCAGCGAGCCGCCCGAGCAGGTCATGGTCTGGCTGGGGCCGGCCATTGGCCCGCGCCGGTTCGAAGTCGGTGCCGAGGTGCGTGAGACCTTCATGGCCATCCATCCGCAAGCTGCCGATGCGTTCGCACCGGGTGCCGCACCTGGCAAGTTCCTGGCCGACATCTATGCGCTGGCGCGGATTCGCCTGGCGGCGGTCGGGGTGACGGCGGTGTATGGCGGGGGATTGTGCACCGTGGAAGACGAGCGCTTCTTTTCCTATCGCCGCGCATCGGTCACCGGGCGATTCGCTTCACTGGTGTGGCTGGAGCCGTAGCTTGGCAGCCGGCGCTGCTCATCCAGACCCACAACCCCCGTCCTTGAATCTTCCCTAACACCCCCCATCTAACTGTCATCCCCGGCAGGTTTTCTTCATCAGGTGTGTCCATCGCTCCGGCCTGCCCCTTTCAGGAAGGTGACTCATGCGTATAGACCGTTTGACCAGCAAGCTTCAACTCGCGTTATCCGACGCACAATCCCTGGCCGTTGGCATGGACCATCCCGCCATCGAGCCTGCGCATCTGATGCAGGCGCAACTCGACCAGCAGGGCGGCTCGATCCGTCCGCTGCTGATGCAGGTCGGTTTCGACGTCAACAGCCTGCGCAAGGCGTTGAGCAAAGAGCTCGACCAACTGCCGAAAATCCAGAACCCCACTGGCGACGTCAACATGTCTCAGGACTTGGCGCGCCTGCTCAACCAGGCCGACCGGCTGGCGCAGCAGAAGGGCGATCAATTCATCTCCAGCGAGCTGGCACTGCTGGCCGCCATGGACGACAACAGCAAGCTCGGCAAACTGCTGTTAGGGCAGGGCGTCAGCAAGAAGGCTCTGGAAAACGCCATCAGCAACCTGCGCGGCGGCGAGGCGGTCAACGACCCCAACGCCGAAGAGTCGCGCAAGTCGTTGGAAAAATACACCGTCGACCTGACCAAGCGCGCCGAAGAAGGCAAGCTCGACCCGGTGATCGGCCGTGACGACGAGATCCGTCGGACCATCCAGGTGCTGCAGCGTCGCACCAAGAACAACCCGGTGCTGATCGGCGAACCTGGCGTGGGCAAGACCGCCATCGCCGAAGGCCTGGCCCAGCGTATCATCAATGGCGAAGTGCCCGATGGCCTGCGCGGCAAGCGCTTGCTGAGCCTGGACATGGGCGCGCTGATTGCCGGCGCCAAGTTTCGTGGCGAGTTCGAAGAGCGCTTGAAGTCGTTGCTCAACGAACTGTCCAAGCAGGAAGGGCAGATCATCCTGTTCATCGACGAGCTGCACACCATGGTCGGCGCCGGCAAGGGCGAGGGCTCCATGGACGCCGGCAACATGCTCAAGCCGGCCCTGGCGCGCGGCGAACTGCACTGCGTAGGCGCCACCACGCTCAACGAGTACCGCCAGTACATCGAGAAGGACGCGGCGCTGGAGCGGCGTTTCCAGAAGGTGCTGGTCGATGAGCCGAGCGAGGAGGACACCATCGCCATCCTGCGTGGCCTGAAAGAGCGCTACGAGGTTCACCACAAGGTGGCGATCACCGATGGCGCGATCATCGCGGCAGCCAAGCTGAGCCATCGCTACATCACCGACCGCCAGTTGCCCGACAAGGCCATCGACCTGATCGACGAGGCGGCCAGCCGTATCCGCATGGAAATCGACTCCAAGCCGGAAGTGCTGGACCGCCTGGAGCGTCGCCTGATCCAGCTCAAGGTCGAGTCCCAGGCCCTGAAGAAAGAAGACGACGAAGCCGCGATCAAGCGTTTGGAAAAACTGACCGAGGAAATCGCCCGGCTGGAACGCGAGTACGCCGACCTGGAGGAGATCTGGACGTCGGAAAAAGCCGAAGTGCAGGGCTCGGCGCAGATCCAGCAGAAGATCGAGCAGTCCCGTCAGGAGCTGGAAACCGCACGTCGGCGTGGCGACCTGAGCCGCATGGCCGAATTGCAGTACGGGGTGATCCCGGACCTGGAGCGCAGCCTGCAGATGGTCGATCAGCATGGCAAGAGCGACAACCAGTTGCTGCGCAGCAAGGTGACCGAGGAAGAAATTGCCGAAGTAGTGTCCAAATGGACCGGGATTCCCGTGTCGAAAATGCTCGAAGGCGAGCGCGACAAGCTGCTGAAGATGGAAAGCCTGTTGCATCAACGCGTGATCGGCCAGGAAGAGGCGGTGGTGGCCGTGTCGAACGCGGTACGTCGTTCGCGTGCCGGGCTGTCCGACCCAAACCGTCCGAGCGGCTCGTTCATGTTCCTCGGCCCCACCGGGGTCGGCAAGACCGAGCTGTGCAAGGCGCTGGCCGAGTTCCTCTTCGACACCGAGGAGGCCATGGTGCGCATCGACATGTCCGAGTTCATGGAGAAGCATTCGGTGGCCCGCCTGATTGGCGCGCCACCCGGGTACGTGGGCTATGAAGAAGGCGGCTATCTGACCGAAGCGGTACGTCGCAAGCCGTACTCGGTGTTGCTCTTGGACGAAGTGGAGAAGGCGCACCCGGACGTGTTCAACATTCTCTTGCAGGTGCTCGAGGATGGACGTCTGACCGACAGTCATGGCCGCACCGTGGACTTCCGCAACACTGTGATCGTCATGACCTCGAACCTGGGGTCGGCGCGGATCCAGGAACTGGTCGGCGATCGCGAGGCGCAACGTGCGGCGGTCATGGATGCGGTGACCAGTCATTTCCGTCCGGAGTTCGTCAACCGGATCGACGAAGTGGTGATCTTCGAACCGCTGGCACGCGACCAGATTGCCGGTATCACGCAGATCCAGCTGGCCCGCCTGCGCAGCCGCCTGGCCGAGCGCGACCTGAGCCTGGAGCTGAGCGACGAGGCGCTGGATAAGCTGATCGCTGTGGGTTACGACCCGGTGTATGGCGCGCGGCCGCTCAAGCGCGCGATCCAGCGCTGGATCGAGAACCCGCTGGCGCAGTTGATCCTCTCGGGCAAGTTCCTGCCGGGGACCTCGGTGCAGGCGTCGGTGGTGGATGATGAGATTGTGTTTGCTTGATTGATGGAGGGGCAGTGAGGGCCTCTTCGCGGGCAGAGCCCGCTCCCACAGGTATGCAACGTTCCTGTGGGAGCGGGCTCTGCCCGCGAAGAGGCCCGACATGACACACCCCATTGATTTACCGTTGCATTTTCGTTTCAAGGCTTGTAAAGTGCGCCCCGCTGTCGGTCATCCCGCAGAACCAGACGCTTCACCCGGTTCTAAAAAAAAGTTGCAAATCAGTGTCTTGAAAGCAATTTAAAGGGTTGACAGGGGTTTTGAAGATTGTAGAATAGCGCGCCTCAGAGACATGAACGCAGCGATGCGAACGGGTCGAAGAGTTCAAGGCGGTAGTGATGCAGGCTTGAAGCTGCAGCAGTTGTAGATGTACTGAAATTGGCTTTAGATGTTCTGAAATTGATAGTTCCGTGATAGCTCAGTCGGTAGAGCAAATGACTGTTAATCATTGGGTCCCAGGTTCGAGTCCTGGTCACGGAGCCAAATTTCATATCGGGGTATAGCGCAGTCCGGTAGCGCGCCTGCTTTGGGAGCAGGATGTCAGGAGTTCGAATCCCCTTACCCCGACCATATTTGGGTCGTTAGCTCAGTTGGTAGAGCAGTTGGCTTTTAACCAATTGGTCGTAGGTTCGAATCCCACACGACCCACCATTTTTGATTCCGGTACGCTGGATCGAATCTTAAAAAGCCCCACCGATTAACACCGGTGGGCAGCAGAAAAGGCGCCTTCCGGGGTGCCTTTTTTGTACCGGGGTATAGCGCAGTCCGGTAGCGCGCCTGCTTTGGGAGCAGGATGTCAGGAGTTCGAATCCCCTTACCCCGACCATATTCGAAGAAAGGCGCCTATCATAGGCGCCTTTTTTTTTGCCCCCAATTCAATACACCCCTCCTGTAGCAGCGGCGCAAGCCGCGTCCGACCCCACCGCGTTTTATCAAACACACCGCATCGCCAATGACGCGGCTCGCACGCCCCTGTAGCAGCGGCGCAAGCCGCGTCCGGCCCCACCGCGTTTTATCAAACACACCGCATCGCCAATGACGCGGCTCGCACGCCCCTGTAGCAGCGGCGCAAGCCGCGTCCGGCATCACCGCGTCACGTCACACGTAACGCGGCCGATCCTCCATCAATGCAGCTTCAATCGCGGCTCGGTGCCACGGCCAATACGGCTGCCCAGCATCAACATACCGGTGCGGAACAGGCCATACAGCGCCGCCTGGTGCATCCGGTACAGCGACACGTAGAACATCCGCGCGAGCCAACCTTCCAGCATCACGCTGCCGGTCAGGTTGCCCATCAGATTACCCACCGCCGAAAAGTGCGAGAGCGAAATCAGCGAGCCGTAATCCTTGTAGGTGTACTCCGGCAGGGCCTTGCCCTCGATGCGCAGCTTCAGCGACTTGGCCAGCAACGAAGCCTGCTGGTGGGCCGCCTGAGCGCGCGGCGGTACGTTGCGATCGGTACCCGGCTGCGGGCACGCCGCGCAGTCACCGAACGCGAAAATATCGTCGTCGCGAGTAGTCTGCAGGGTCGGACGCACCACCAACTGGTTAATACGGTTGGTTTCCAGACCATCGATCTCCTGCAGGAAACCCGGAGCCCGAATTCCCGCCGCCCAGACCTTAAGGCTAGCTGGGATCACCTGGCCACTGCTAGTCAGCAGGCTTTCAGCGGTCACTTCGCTTACTGCGGCATTGGTCAGCACCGTCACCCCGAGTTTTTCCAGAGTCTGGTGCACCGGCTGGCCGATGCGCTCCGGCAACGCCGGCAGTACCCGCGGACCGGCTTCGATCAAGGTGATGCGCATGTTCTCGGGTGCGATGCGGCCCAGGCCGTAAGCCGCCAGTTCCTTGGCCGCATTGTGCAGCTCGGCCGCCAGCTCGACGCCGGTAGCACCGGCACCAACGATAGCCACGCTGATCTGCGCGCGGCTTTCATCGTGGCCGGCGTGCGCACGCAGGTAGTGGTTGAGCAACTGCTGATGGAAGCGCTCGGCCTGCTTGCGCGTGTCCAGGAACAGGCAGTGCTCGGCTGCACCCTGGGTGCCGAAGTCGTTGGTGGTGCTGCCTACGGCGATCACCAGCGTGTCGTAGCCAATGCTGCGCGCCGGTACCAGCTCAAGTCCTGTTTCCGGATCCAGGGTGGCGCTCAGCTGGATCTGCTTGGCCGCCCGGTCCAGGCCGCTCATGCGACCCAGCTGGAACTCGAAATGATTCCACTTGGCCTGGGCCACATAGTTGAGTTCATCTTCGGACGAGTTCAGCGAGCCGGCAGCCACTTCATGCAGCAGCGGTTTCCAGATATGGGTCAGGTTGGCGTCCACCAACGTGATGCTGGCCGTGCCGCGCTTGCCCAAGGTCTTGCCCAGGCTGGTGGCCAGTTCCAGGCCGCCGGCGCCGCCGCCGACGATAACGATGCGATGTGTCATGGAAAGCTCTCATAAGGTCAAGGAATTCGGTAGGTCTGCAAGGGGGGCGAGCGCAAGGCAGCTCATAGCTCCACACCTTGAGGTAGAGGGTTCGACAGGCCCGGCTGTGGCGTCATCCAGGCAAGGAGCGGGCGCTCGACTCGCTGCTGAAGGACGCACAGATGACCGCCGACCCATGGGGCGCGGTTCACGTGGCTGGGCATGGAACCTTGAAGAGGTAGACGTTTCAGACGCTGGCAAGGCTACAGGGTTCCTGACAGGCGGTGCGGACGATAGCGCTTTGTATCATTCGCGCCATGGATACGCCATGGCCGACAGGTCGGCACGCTCACAAACTGATACCCACATCGAAAACGATGCTGCGGCCCAAGTTGTTGCGCAGAAAATCCGGTGCATCCGGATGCGCGAACAACACCCGCGCGAAGGTCGGGCCAACCAACGATAGCGAGCGCCAGCCCTGACGTAAAAATTCAGTCGGTGGCGGAAAGTGGCTGTTCAAGTCCAGGGTTTCGCGCTTGAGGCTGGCGAAGGCGATGATGTCCAGCTCGCCCAGGTCCAGGCCGCGCTCGCGATAGTTGTGGGCTTTCTTGCGCAAGGTGGGTGCTAACCGCTGCAGCAACTCGGGCGCCCGGATGCGCTTGGGGCGTGCCTCGCGGCGTACCAGTTGGCTGAGCGAGAAGGCGCTGCGGCGGCGTTGCAACTCTTCGCGCCATTCATCATTGAGCCGGCGACCTTCATCGAGCACGAAAAACACCTCGAAACTGGCTTCACGAAACAGCACGTCCGGGGGCTCCTGGCCAGCAGGGGTGAACTCGTCGTCGCGGTAGGTGATGTTCAGGCCCTGCAAAAGACGCTCGCACACCCAACGCTCGCGCTCCCATTTGCGCGCATTGGAAAGAAAGGCGTTGGCCTGCTCGGCCTGGCTGGTGAGCAAACGCAGGTAGTCGGAGTCATCCATGGCCCTAGCTTAGCCCGCCTGTGCGACGAAAAGAATAATGGCCAGCGCTTCAAAATCGCCCGGCAATGGGTAAGGATGGGATTTTTCCAGGAGCTGCACCATGCCCAGCATCAAGATCACCTCCGGCGGCTATGAATTCTTGGCCGAAACCCATCCTGACGCACCGCAGACGGTGGAAGCGTTTCTCAAGCTGTTGCCTTATCGACAGAAGATCATCCACGTGCGCTGGAGCGGCGAGGCATGCTGGGTGCCGTTGGGCGAGTTTCAGTTGCTGCGCGACGATGCGCCGGTCGGGTTCGAAAACCACACCAGCCACCCATCGGTAGGGGACGTGCTGTTTTATCCGGGGCCGTACAGCGAGACGGAAATCCTGCTGGCCTACGGGTCGTGCTGCTTCGCCAGCAAGATGGGGCAATTGGCGGGCAATCACTTCCTCACCGTCGTGCAGGGCAAGGAAAACCTACGCGCCCTGGGCGTGAAAACCCTGTGGGAGGGCGCGCAGGAAGTGTTGTTCGAATTGGCATGACCGCAACTGCGCGGTAGGGCCTGACGCGGCTCGCGCCGCTGCTACAGAGTCCGCTTGCGCGGTGCGCCCGGACGCGGCTTGCGCCGCTGCTACAGGCTCCGCCTGCGTGGTGTGCCCGGACGCGGCTCGCGCCGCTGCTACAGAGTCCGCTTGCGCGGTGCGCCCGGACGCGGCTTGCGCCGCTGCTACAGACTTCACCTGCGCGGGTGTGGCCGGACGCGGCTTGCGCCGCTGCTACAAGCTCCGCCTGCGTGGTGCGCCTGGATGCGGCTCGCGCCGCTGCTACAGACCCCGCCTCTGTAGCAGCGGCGCGAGCCGCGTCGGCGGTAAACGCGATGTCCCAGACTGCACCAAACACAAACCGCGATCCGCGTTCAACAAACCGCCTCAATGCCCGCGCGGTGGCAAATCCTCACTGAACAACTCATCCTCGGCATCCGGACTCACCGGAATCTTGTGCTCCTCGGCAGCCCACGCCCCCAAATCAATCAGCTTGCAACGGTCAGAACAAAACGGCCTGTTCGCATTCGCTGCCGTCCATTCCACCGGCGCCCCGCAAGTTGGGCAATCAACGGTCAAGGGTTGGCTCATTCTCGGCCTCCACGCAAAGTCAGATAAAAAGTATGCAGCCGCTCGACTTCCGAGTGCAGCCAGGCCAGGTCGCGGTCGTTGACCAGCACATCGTCCGCCAGCGCCAGCCGCTGCTCGCGGCTCGCCTGAGCCTTCAGAATCGCCTGAACCTGCTCAGGCGTGGTGTGATCGCGCAGCAAGGTCCGTACGACCCGCACCGCTTCCGGGGCATCCACCACCAGCAGGCGCTGAGTGATACGGTACTGCCCGGACTCGACCATCAGCGGCGACACGAATACCGCATAGGGCGAAGTCGCCGATGCCAGCGAGCGGGCGATTTCCTCGGCGATCAGCGGATGCAGCAACGCCTCGACCCAACGACGTTCCTGCGCATCCTCGAAGATAACCTTGCGCAGCGCCCCGCGATCCAGGCTGCCATCGGCCTGCAACAGCGCCGCGCCATAGCGCTCGGCCAGCGCCGCCAACGCCGGACGCCCCGGCTCCACCACCCAGCGCGAGGCCTGGTCGGCGTCCACCACGTGCACGCCCAACTCGGCAAAGCGCTGCGCTGCGGCGCTCTTGCCGCTGGCAATGCCACCGGTCAGGCCCAGCACCCAAGGTTTATCCACAGCTGTTGTCATCGGAACCCGGCAAACTGCATGTATGAAGTGGTTATTTGATCACCCCACAGCAATGCAATCCACCCCGCGATGGCCAGATAAGGCCCGAACGGGATCGGGGTACTGGTTTGCGCGTTGCGCATCCGCAACATCAACACCCCCAGCACCGCCCCCACCAGCGACGACAACAGAATGGTCAGCGGCAGAATCTGCCAGCCACCCCAGGCCCCCAGCATGGCCAGCAACTTGAAATCGCCGTAGCCCATGCCTTCCTTGCCGGTGATCAACTTGAACACCCAATACACCAGCCATAAGCTGAGATACCCAGCCACCGCGCCCCACAGCGCGTCATACAGGTTGGTGAACAACCCCTGGCCATTGACGATCAACCCCAGCCACAACAGCGGCAGCACCAGCACATCCGGCAGCAACTGATGATCGGCATCAATCAGACTCATCGCCAGCAGCCCCCAGGTCAGCACCAGAAACGCCGCCGCCTCCCAGCCCAGGCCGAAGTGATACACCACGAACGCACTGAGAATGCCCGTGGCCAACTCGACCAGCGGATAACGCAAGCTGATCTTCGCCCGGCAATTGGCACACTTGCCCCCCAGCATCAGGTAACTCACCACTGGAATGTTCTCCCACGCGCGGATCTTGTGCGCGCAGTGCGGGCATTCAGAGTGGGGGAGCAGCAAGTTGTAGGTAGCGCCCTTGGGCTCGGACGGCAAGCCGAGCATCTCCCGGGACTGCGTGGTCCAGTCGCGGTCGAGCATGATGGGAAGGCGGTGGATGAGGACGTTGAGGAAGCTGCCGATGATGAGGCCCAGGAGGAGGGCACAGGCCATCAGGGCCAGCGGGCTGGCCAGGAATTCAATTAGGAGCATGTTAGACGACGGAGCCGAGTTGGAAGATGGGAAGGTACATCGCAATAACCAGGCCACCGACCACTACGCCCAGTACGGCCATGATCATGGGTTCCATGAGGCTGGTAAGGCTGTCGACCATGTTGTCGACCTCGGCTTCGTAAATGGTCGCTACGCGGTCGAGCATGTCGTCCAACGCGCCAGATTCTTCGCCGATGGCGGTCATTTGAATGGCGAGGGTGGGGAAGACGCCCGTCGAGCGCATGGAAAAGTTGAGCTGCATGCCGGTGGAAACGTCGGCTTTGATGCGGTTTACGGCGTTTTTAAAGACGACGTTGCCGGTAGCGCCTGACACCGAATCCAACGCATCCACCAGTGGCACGCCGGCCGCGAATGTGGTGGAAAGCGTGCGTGCGTAACGAGCCACGGCCGACTTGTACAGAATAGCGCCTACGATCGGCACTTTGAGCAACCCGCGATCTACAGTGTCACGCAGTTTGGGACTGCGTTTCATGGCATGCTTGAAACCGAAAAACAAACCAACGAACCCTGCCAGCAGCAGTAGGTACCATTCCTGAACCATGTCGGACATACCCATCACCATCAAAGTAAACGCTGGAAGTTCTGCCCCGAAGCCTTCGAAGATTGATTTGAACTGCGGCACTACCTTGATCAACAGGATTCCGGAAACAATGATGGCAACAACTACTACAGCGATGGGGTAGGTCATCGCTTTCTTGATCTTGGCTTTGAGCTGCTCGGTCTTTTCTTTGTAAGTAGCCACGCGATCCAGCAAGGTTTCCAAGGCACCAGCCTGCTCACCGGCATCCACGAGGTTGCAGTAGAGATCGTCGAAGTATTCCGGCTTCTTGCGCAGTGACGAGGCGAAGCTGTTACCTGCGGCAACTTCCTGCTTGATCTCGTCCACGAGCTTACGCATATTAGGGTTATCGACACCTTCGGAAATGATGTCGAACGACTGCAATAATGGCACACCAGCACGCATCATGGTCGACATCTGCCGAGTGAACAGAGCAATGTCGGCAGGCTTGATCCGTTTGCCTTTTCGGAATAGCGAGGTGCCCTTCTTCTTGACCTTGCCTGGGCTTATCCCCTGCTTGCGCAACTGCGCCTTGATCAACGCTGGATTATGGCCGCTCAGCTCCCCCGACATCTTGGTGCCTTTGCGGTCTATCCCTTCCCAGGCATAAACGTTGACCTTTGGTTTGACCGCCATTGCTTAATCCTTGGTGACTCGGTTGACTTCGGCAAGGCTGGTGACCCCTTGCATAACCTTGACCAGACCTGACGCTCGCAAATCGCTGAAACCTTCCTTACGCATCTGTGCTGCGATCTCGATAGCGTTGCTGGCTTCCATGATCATGCGCTGCAATTCTTTGGTGACTTTCACCACTTCATAGATGCCCTGCCGACCGCGATAGCCGCCGTTGCACTGCTCGCATCCCACGGGTTCGTAGATCTTGAAGGTCCCTATCAGCTCCGGGGCGAAACCTTCCTCGATCTGTGCGTCGCGCGGAATGTCCGCTTCCTTGCGGCAATGCGGACACAATTTTCTCGCAAGCCGCTGCGCAATGATCAGGCTGACGGATGTTGCAATATTGAAGCCAGCCACGCCCATGTTCTGCAAACGAGTGAGCGTTTCTGCTGCGCTGTTAGTGTGAAGGGTAGAAAGCACGAGGTGACCGGTCTGTGCGGCCTTGATCGCGATCTCGGCCGTTTCCAGGTCACGGATCTCACCGACCATGATCACGTCGGGATCCTGACGCAGGAACGAACGTAGCGCTTGGGCGAAGTCCAATCCTTGCTTGTTATTGACGTTGACCTGGTTGATACCCTCCATGTTGATTTCCACGGGGTCCTCGGCCGTCGAGATGTTGATGTCCACAGTGTTAAGAATGTTGATCCCGGTGTAAAGCGACACAGTTTTACCCGAACCTGTCGGGCCGGTAACCAGAATCATCCCCTGCGGTTGCTTCAACGCCTGAAGGTAAAGCTCTTTTTGATGAGGCTCATAACCCAGCGCATCGATACCCATCTGCGCACTCGACGGGTCGAGAATACGCATCACGATCTTCTCGCCCCACAGTGTCGGGAGCGTGTTTACCCGGAAGTCGATGGCCTTGCTCTTCGAGATGCGCATCTTGATCCGGCCGTCCTGTGGTTTGCGACGTTCGGAGATGTCGAGGCTGGCCATGACTTTGAGACGTGCCGCAATGCGGCCTGCCAGATTGATCGGCGGACGCGCGATTTCGCGGAGCATGCCGTCAGTCCGGAACCGGACGCGATAGGCTTTCTCATAGGGTTCGAAGTGCAGGTCAGACGAACCGCCGCGGATGGCATCGAGCAACATCTTGTTGACGAAGCGCACGACGGGAGCGTCGTCGGCGTCCTGGCCGCCGATGGAGTCGTTTTTATTATCGTCAACGGTTTCAACATCCAGACCGTCCAGGTCGACATCACTGAGCTCTTCAAGGCCCGTGGTACCGCTCTCGAAAAACTTCTCGATGGCGTCGGTCAGTTTGTCGTCTTCAACGAGAATGGCTTCGGCTGTCAGGCCAGTGTTGAACTGGATGTCAGTGATGGCCTGATGGTTGGTTGGATCCGAAATGCCTACGAACAGTTTATTGCCACGTCGCCAAAGTGGCAGGGCATGATGCTGGCGAACCAGCTTCTCACTCACCAACCCTCGAGGCTGAGCTTCACGATCAACTGCCGCCAGATCCAGAAAGGACACACCGAACTGATCGGCCGCAATTTCTGCAATGTCGCGGCTTTTAGCTAGCTTGTTGTGTACCAGGTAGTGAACAAGAGGGACGCGGCTACGCTGAGCCTGCTGATAGGCCTGCTGTGCAGCCTTGTCGGTCAGGAGTTCAGCGACGACCAATTGCTTGGCCAAGCCGGTGAGGACGATATCGTTCATGGGGGCACCGAGTACGGACAATCCGTGGTTTATAGCGTAGTCGAGCGATGGTGCCAAATTTGGTGTAATGGCCTTACTTGTCAAGTGGTGAGTAGACGGTGTAATCGCGGGGTAATGCTCTTCTATGTAAACCCCTACGGCCTATAGGTTTCAAAAACAGATTGATCTAGGAAAGGAGAGTGACAAAAATTGTCAGAATGGGCCTTTTGGTGGTTCAAATGATTGTCGCATTACATCTTCCCATTAGTAGTTTGTGGGCTGTGGAGTTGGCACGGTTGATGCTTGATATGTTTCAATGCAATACGACAAGTCATGATGATCGTTTTTGCACCATCTAATTTCGCTCTGTGAGGACGGACCATGGCCAAGCTTCAAAAAGGTTTCACTTTGATTGAGTTGATGATTGTGGTTGCAATCATCGGTATTCTTGCTGCTGTCGCATTGCCAGCGTACAAGAATTATACAGCTCGAGCAGAAATCGCCAACGCTTCTGCAACGGGCGACGGACAAAAGAGCAAGGTTGCTATCAACCACAGTGCAGGAAAGACTGGTACTGCCCTTTGCGATGATGTGAGCTCAAACTCTGTAACATGCGCTTCTGGTGTCTTAACTATCAACTACAAGACTACCACGACCGTAGTAATGACGCCGACTTTGACCGATGCGGATATTACTTGGGTCTGTAAGGTGACTGTTACTCCTGTTACCGATTATGTTAATCGGGCTTGCAACAATCTGAGCGGTGCTGCGTTGCAGTAATTACCGTTGCAATCATGCACTAGCAAGTGTGTAAGATACTGCTAGTGCGTGACTGCATTTATCTTTAAAGAAACGCCGGTGTAGCTCAGTCGGTAGAGCAGCGCACTCGTAACGCGAAGGTCGTAGGTTCGATTCCTATCTCCGGCACCATCCAATCCCCGCCTAGCCACCCAAAGCAGCATCGGCAACCTCCCACCCCCGCGCACTACGACCCATCCCCCCCGCGCTAGATCACACCCCCCATTCGCTCCAAAGCCCCATCAAGCTTCCCCTGAATCGGCTCCATCAAGCAGTAAAGGTGATTGCACGAAATCTTCTCTGCCTCGGCATCGAACAGCAGCTGCAGCACGACCTCCAGTGCCCCGTTCACCTCGCTCAAGGTACTGACCGATTCCTGCAACACGGCAACGCCCTCGGCAAGCGCCAAAAGCCTTCCATTCATATCTTCGAAAGCATCGGCAGAAGTGTCTGCACTGAGCCAGCACTGCAGATCCGTTTGTATGTGGGCGAGTCGATTCGAGGGCTTGTTCATCGTTTACCCCTGCCATGAAATGGCGCGCAGGCATCGGAGCGTGAACAGGCCACACGCAGAAAATAAGCTTTCATAAGACGTTCCTTTATCTGGTTAGCGCAGCCACGCTCGCGACCAAACGAGTGGGTGGCAGCTGTACGAAGGTTGGTCGACCGGCGATAAAGGAATCCGGCACACCCGAGGGTGTCCTGCGCACAGCCGCCATGACACGAGGCTGCGTGCGCAAAAAAAGCGCCTGCAATCGTGATGGGGCGCTGTAGCGCCTTTATCTACTCGGGCGACCAAACCCGGTCGCTGATTTTGCAGCGACGGTGCGAATGTACGCTCGATGGGAATCTAAAATCAAGGCAGGATGGATTGGGTTAGCACGGCCAGCCATGCAACTTGGCCCTGTCCCTTCACACTACGTCGGCCCAGGAGCCCCCCATGTTCAGCCACATCCAAATCGGCGCCCGCGACCTGCCAAAAATGGTCGCCTTCTACGACCACGTATTCCAAGCCTTGGGCCTTATCCGCATCCCCGAGGAAAACGACGGTGGGCCGGCTGGCGTCGGTTGGCAGCGGCCAGGCCAGCCATGGCCGCAGATCTACGTCCAACTCCCGTTCAACGGCCTTCCAGCCACATCGGGCAACGGCATGCAGGTGAGCTTCGCAGCGAAGTCGCTGCAGCAGGTGCGGGAGGCGTGGCAGGCGGCGATGGATAACGGCGGCGCGGATGAAGGGGCGCCGGGCTTGCGGCCGCAGTATGCGCAGGACTATTTCGGGGCGTATTGCCGGGATCCCGAGGGCAATAAGTTGTGCTTCGTCCACACGGCGGACATGGCGTAACGCAGCGTGCGTCGGCGGCTTGCCTGCGGGGCATCGACAGTCGTTATGCGCGCATTCTGGTCAGCCGCGCCACAAAGGCAGTTATCACCACCGCCAACACCACGCCTGTCGCCACGGCGGGCAGTATGCCCAGTTGCTGCACCATGCCCTGCAAGCTCAGGTAGAAGCCGATTACGCCGACGGCGCCAATCGCGTTGCCTCGTACGATTACCGCGAGCTCCTGGCGCCCGCCTTGCACATGGGCAAAAACCGCGAGGGGCCATGCGATGATGGGAATGGGCGCAAGGTAGCCACTGACGACGGGGCCTAGCCACTGCGCGCCTGCGGTGATCAGCAGTAGCAGCAGGGTGGCGGTGAGCATCCGCATGGGAATGATCCATTTGGGCAGCGGCACGGGTTTTCCCGGGTGTTTTTCAGTGTTTGCAGTGGCCGCGATCAGCGCGGCAATCAGGCACAGCGTTATCGCGATGGACGCCAACGGCGATCCCAGCCAGTTCATCAGCAGGGCGGTAGCGACGTAGAAACCTAGTGCTGCGAGGCAGCCGAGCAAAGCGGAAAGGCGACGGGTCACGGCCAGGTAGAACAAGTAGGTCGCTTGAATCGCCGCCAAGCCCGCCAAAGCACCGGGCACCGCCAGCGCCACGAACCCAGGGCCTTGCTCAAGGCTCAGAAACAGCATGACGACGGAAGAGGTCACCGGCAGCCCTGATAGCAGCCCACCGATGTGGGTGCCCCAGCGCCGGGCTGCCAGGGAAATGGAGAGCATGAGCAGTGGGGTGATGAGCAGCTTGAGGTAGAAGACGGTCATGGGAAAAAATCATTGTTTTTGGTTCGCATGTTTTACATGATCCGGCAATTGCCCGCCTCTCATCATGGGCAAGGAAGCCAACCGTGAAATACTTCTTCATCATTCTGGCCAGTTACGCTTCGGTCTACCTGTGCGTGTCGCCATTGCTCGACGCGCGGGTGCAGGACGTGATCGAAGGTCTGGAAATGCGTCGCCGGGCGGCGGACATCGAGGCGTATGTCGAGCATGTGATCGCTGCGTTGAATCGCAGCAAACTGGAATACGCTCTGTTTGGCGGAACGCTGATGGCGGGATTGATCAGCGCTGGCGTCTGGTTGCTGAGCAATTGAGTCCGGACAGCGAGCAGGGCGTGCGAACCGGTCAGGTTCTGCACGCCCTAGGCGATTATTCGCTGCGCTTGTCCTGCTCGCTGAATTCCACCGCCAGCGCAGCGGCTTCCACGTCATTGACGCGTATGTGCAATTCGCCGTCGGCGTCCTGCACCTGAAACACGGGGTCGATGCCTTGCGCGCGGTATTGCTCGGGGACGTCATCGCCTTCGAGCTTCTTCACTGAAATGGCCATGGCTTTTCCTCCCAAAGAGACTGTGACCCATACCTGTGGGTAACGTGCGGTCAAAAGTTATGCACAGGAACTTACCTCGCCTGCAAAGCCTCGAATCACTAACTATCATCAGAGGCTTCCTACCATGACCACACGCGATGAAATTCAGCCAAAAGCTCCTACCCTCGACGCGAGCGGCAAGCCGGTGAACGTGGTTGAGCGGGATATCGAAAACGAAACTCCGGCGACCGAAGGCGTCGACAAGGTCATCACGCCGACCTCCATCAAGGAGAAGGAACAGGACGCCGAGACGTTGCAGCGCAAGACCGCCGAGATCGAACGCAAGATCGCAGACGGTCGTTGATGTCGTGAAAAAGGAGAAAAGTGCAGCTAACCGTCCGTTCACATCCGTTTCACACGGCATTTACATTCACGGGCGTAATGTTGACCTTGCTCCTTCTTCAAGCCCGCTTTCCTCCCCGTCGGCGGGCTTTTCTTTGCCTGCGATTTGGCGTTTCGTCTCTCTAGGCCTGCTAACCTCACCTATTCAAGCGTCGACCCACACCTGGTTGCGGCGCGTTGCTGCGCATGATTGCGCGGCTTTTCAAGGAGCTTGACCCCACCATGACCATTTCCCTGCGCACACGGTTGTTGACCGTGCTGATGTTCACCACGCTGCTTAGTGGCTGCGGCGTCAACAACATTCCGCAATATGACGAACAGGTGAAATCGGCCTGGGCTCAGGTGGAGAACCAGTACCAGCGCCGTACCGACCTTATCCCCAACCTGGTGGAAACGGTGAAGGGCTACGCCAAGCAGGAGCAGGACACCCTGACCCGGGTGATCGAAGCCCGTGCCAAGGCCACGTCGATCCAGGTCGATGCCAACACCCTTGACGATCCGGCGAAGCTGCAGCAGTTCGATCAGGCTCAGCAGCAACTCAGTGGTGCCTTGAGCCGTTTGATGGTGACGGTCGAGCGTTATCCGGACCTGAAGTCGAACCAGAACTTCCTGGCGCTGCAATCGCAGCTCGAAGGCACCGAAAACCGCATCGCGGTAGCACGTCGTGATTTCATCGCGTCGGTCGAGAAGTACAACACCGAGATCCGTACCTTCCCCGGCAAGCTGTGGCAGATGACCATGTACCGTGACCAGAAGGTTCGCGAGAACTTCAAGGCCACGGCACCCAATGCCGAGCAAGCGCCGAGCGTGAAGTTCCAATGAAGCCATGGCGGTGCCTGCCGCTGCTGATGCTGCTGTGGGTCGCCACTGCCGGGGCGTTGGAGTTTCCGACACTCAGCGGCCGGGTGGTGGACCAGGCGGGCCTGCTCGATGGGCAGACCCGCACCCAGCTCAGCCAGATGCTAGAAGCCCACGAGCAGGCGACCTCCGAGCAGGTCGTGGTGGTGACCGTGCCGGATCTGCAAGGTACGGACATCGCCGACTACGGCTATCAGCTCGGACGCGCGTGGGGCATCGGCGAGAAGGGCAAAGATAACGGTGCCCTGCTGATCGTGGCCAAGGCCGAACGCAAGGTGCGCATCGAAGTCGGCTATGGCCTGGAAGGGCAGCTGACCGATGCGCAGTCTTCGATCATCATCAATAACGTGATCGTGCCGTCGTTCCGCCAGGGTGATTTCGCTGGTGGCATACGCGCCGGTGCGGCTGCCATGCTGCAGGTGCTGGGCGGTGATCCATTGGCCGAGCCTCAGCGCAGCAGCGCGCAGGCGCAAGGCCACGACCAGCAACGGCTGCCGTGGCCGGCGTTCCTGATTCTGATCATTATCGTCATCGTGATGATTCGCGGTGGCGGCGGAGGCGGGCGCGGTGGTCGAGGCGGCGGCGGTGGTTCGGTACTCACAGGTGCAGTGCTGGGCAGCGTGCTCGGTGGTGGCCGTGGCGGCGGTGGTTTCGGCGGCGGCGGTGGTGGCGGTTTTGGTGGCGGTGGCGGCGGCTTCGGCGGCGGAGGTGCATCGGGTGGCTGGTAAATCGAGCAGGTACGCAGCATGACATTACTGGACGAAAGCGCGCAGAAGCGCGTGGCCACGGCGATTGCCGAGGCCGAACTGCACACCGACGCCGAACTGGTCACGGTGCTCGCACCGCAATCCGACGATTACACCTACATCCCGTTGCTATGGGCGGGGCTGGCGGCGTTGCTGCTGCCGGGGTTGATCAACTACTACCCTGGCTGGCTGAACGCCCATCAGTTGCTATTGGCGCAGTGGGCCACGTTCATCGTGTTGGGGCTGCTGTTTCGCATTCCGGCGCTGACCACTGCGCTGGTACCGCGGCGGGTGCGGCATTGGCGAGCGGCGAACATGGCTCGTCGGCAGTTCCTGGAGCGCAAGTTGCACCATACCCAGGGTGCGACGGGGATACTGATCTTCGTTTCGGAAGCCGAGCGGTACGTGGAAATCCTGGTGGACGAGGGCATTTCCAGCCGTGTTGGCGATGACACCTGGCATGCGATCGTCGAAGCGTTCACCGCGCGCGTCAAGCGGGGTGAAACGATGGAGGGCTTTGTGGGTTGTATCCAGGCGTGCGGTGAGGTATTACGTGAGCACGTACCCCTAACCCATCCTCGCAACGAGTTGCCGGATCGGTTGGTCGTGCTGGGCTGACCGCTCAGCCCTGCCAATGGACCTAACGAGGTTACAAGCTGTCAAAGTGGCATTACGCTATCATTCGCATTTTGCCCACGGAGCCTCGCCATGAGCTCGATCATTTTCCCTCAACCGTTCAAGGCGGTTGGTTGCTCCGATTGTCGAAACCTGGATGCCCTGGGTTTCGACTTCACCATGGCCTTTCAGCCGATTCTCAACGTGCGCAGTGGGCAGCCCTGGGCCTATGAAGCCTTGGTGCGTGGTATCAACGGTGAGTCTGCTTTCAGCATCCTGAGTCAGGTCAACGATGGCAATCGCTACCGCTTCGACCAGTCTTGCCGCGTCAAGGCCATCGAGCTGGCCACGCGCTGGGGTCTATTGGATTTGCCCGATTGCCTGCTCAGCATCAACTTCCTGCCCAAGGCCGTTTATCGCGCTGAAACGTGCATCCGCGCCACGCTCGAGGCCGCCCGCGAGTTCGGCTTTCCGCTGAATCGGCTGATGTTCGAAGTGACCGAGGGCGAGCGTGTGGATGACCCGTTGCACCTGCAGTCGATTTTCACCGAATACGAGAAACAGGGCTTCATCACGGCGATCGATGATTTCGGTTCGGGGTATTCCGGCCTGAACCTGCTGGCGACCTTCCAGCCCAAGGTGCTGAAGATCGACATGGCGCTCACCCGCGATCTGGATCACGACGCCGTGCGGCAAGCCATCGTGGCCGGCATCGTGCTGGTGGCCGGAAAGCTGAACATCACCGTCGTGGCCGAGGGCGTGGAAACCGTCGGCGAAAGCACGGCGCTGCAAGGGCTGGGGATCGACCTGCAGCAAGGCTACCTGTTCGCCCGTCCGGCCATTGGCGAGCTGCCGCTCAAGCCGTGAGCGATAGGGTAGTGGTCGTCAGCCAGCGCGAGTCGATGAGGCGTCATGAAGATAATGGGCAAGTGCCTGTTTGGTCAGGTCGTTGAGCGTAATGCGCTGCCGGTTAGCAGCGATGCTGGCCGCTAGGTGCAATTCATGGCCTATTCGAACATTGAACGATCCTTTGCAAGAGACTTCCGGCGTCACCTTCAGGTTGACGCAGGTTTCCAGATAGTCGTCCACGGCTGTGTGAAACGCTGCGATCAGTTGTGAGACTGTTTGTCCTTCATAACTGATCAGCGCCCGCACGAACTGCGCTTTGCCATATAGACAGTCGTCTTCAGCACTCGCCTCGATCGATCCGAAATAGCCGCGGTATTGAAGCAATGGGTTCATGGGATCAGGCCTGCGTTTTTCAATTGGGCAATGATCTGCCGCCGGATGTAGGGTTTGATTTCGTTACCCGGATGAGGGCGATGTAGACTGATCAGGGCCTTCGGATCACCATTATAGAATTTGACACGGCTACCACTGCCTTGAATTGGATGGTAGCCAAACCCCTGTAGTACTTTCACCAGTTCATTCCATGTGAAATCGCCATCCTGCGAGATCAGTTTGGCAATGAGCTTTCCCTGCCTGGACATACCTCTCCCTACGTGCGACTAAATTTAGTTGCTCATCGATTGCGCGTCAATATTTGCTGCCTGGCTAGGTTTAGATCAGGAATGAAGATGTGGGCGAGGGGAAATGATACGAAGAATGTGCAGGAGTGCACGAGGGGAGCATAGGTGGGTGATCAGACCGTCTTGCCAACAGACGGGCTCACCCAGCAGGTGGCCCCGTCTGCTGCCGCATTAATCTTCGAGAATGAACGCGAACTTGTC
This sequence comes from Pseudomonas rhizosphaerae, assembly GCF_000761155.1. Taxonomy (NCBI): domain Bacteria; kingdom Pseudomonadati; phylum Pseudomonadota; class Gammaproteobacteria; order Pseudomonadales; family Pseudomonadaceae; genus Pseudomonas; species Pseudomonas rhizosphaerae. The sequence goes on from NZ_CP009533.1 coordinate 4,430,225, forward strand.
GTCGATCAGCATCTTCAGGTAGGCGTCGAAGCTGTCGGCGATGACCACGTATTCGTCGGGGTCGTGGACGAAGCGGATCACTTGGCCCTTGGTGCCCTTGCTCGTGGGGTTGAAGTCGATGAAGAGCGTGGAGGTACCGCCGTTGTTCATGCAGTGCGAGAAGCACAGGCGCTGACCCAGGCTGACCTCGGCATCGATACGCTTGTCGACCATTTCCGGGTTTTCCAGAAAGAAGTCGTCGTAGATGTCGGCGATGCTTTTGTCGTTGGCGGCGTGGTCTTCGAGGATCTGCTCGACCGAGCGCAGGTAATAGGGATATTCGGCGATGTCGGAGCCCAGGATGAGGACCGAGACTTCACCTTTCTCGTATTTCTGCCAGTGCGTGCCGTTCACCTTGGCGAGCAACTGCAGCAGGCTGTCCGGGCAGTCCGGGTAGACTTCTTTGAGAGCGTCCAGTTGGGTGGGCGAGGCGCCGGTGGCGAACGCGAGTTCGGTTTGGCTGGCGGCGGGCAGGGCGGCTTTGAGGCCTGAGTGAAACTGTTCGACGATGCTCAAGGCTGCTTCCTTACGCGGGTTTTGTCTGAGCACCATTGGGCGATTCGTGGGGGGAGTCAAGGGAATTTACTGTTTGGGGGATTTGTGGGGGGGGGCTTGGGATGTGTGGGGGGGCGACTGGCCTCTTCGCGGGCAGAGCCCCGCTCCCACAGGACCTGCTCCCACAGGACCTGCTCCCACAGGGCCTGCTTTCATAGGAGCTGCTTTCACAGAGGCCAGCGGGGGGCTCAGCGCCAGCGTACGGTGTAGTGCGCGGGCACGTCGCTCATCTGCGGCTGGAAATGGGTGTTGGAAATCACGTGGGTCTGCACCTGTCCGGCATCGTCGTGCAGTTCGATCTGGTCGCCTGCGCCGGCGTTGAGGGTCACTTCGTAGATCAAAGCCTTGTTGGGCTCAAGGGAAGATTCGAAAGGGCCGAAACGGGTGCCGTCGATGCGAACGATGTAGACCTGGTGGGCGCCTTGGGTGGATGTGCTGGTCACTGCGAAAACTCCATACCTTTGCTGGTCGATATCTATGGGGGCTGTCACAGGCTCAGGCGCATGGACAGGTCTACTGCTTTTACATCCTTGGTCAGGGTGCCGATCGAGATGTAGTCCACACCCGTTTCGGCAATGCTGACCAAGGTCGAATCGTTGATGCCGCCACTGGCTTCGAGCTTGGCCTGGCCGGCATTGATGCTGACCGCTTCGCGCATGTCGGCCAGGCTCAGCTCGTCGAGCATGACGATGTCGGCTCCAGCGGCCAATGCCTCACGCAGCTCGTCCAGACTTTCGACCTCGATTTCAACGGGCTTGCCCGGCGCGATGCGTTGCGCGGCCGCCACGGCCTGGGCCACGCCGCCACACGCGGCGATGTGGTTTTCCTTGATCAGGAAAGCATCGTACAGGCCGATGCGATGGTTATGGCAACCGCCACAGGTCACTGCGTACTTTTGCGCCAAGCGCAGGCCCGGCACGGTTTTGCGAGTGTCCAGCAATTTGACCTGGGTATGGGCAACACGCTCGGCGAAAAACTGCGCGCGAGTGGCGACAGCCGACAGCAACTGGAGAAAGTTGAGCGCGCTACGCTCCCCGGTCAGCAGCGAGCGTGCCGGGCCTTCAAGGTGGAACAACGGCTGGTTGGCCTGGGCCTGCTGCCCATCCATCACTTGCCAATGCACCGCCACACGCGGGTCGAGTTGGCGAAACACGGCATCGACCCACGCGGTGCCGGCAATGGTGCAGGTGTCGCGGGTGATGATGGTGGCCTTGGCCAGGCGCTCGGCCGGGATCAGTTGCGCGGTGATATCGCCGCTGCCCACATCCTCGAGCAGCGCGCGGCGCACGTTGGCTTCGATTTCAGCGGTCAGATCGGCAAGACGAAGATTGGGCATGACGCGCTCCATCGGCAAAGTGGCCGGATTATAGGATACTGCACGGCTTGGAGCGAAGCCCTGTACCACGTGCCTTCAAACAGCGTAAAAAGCCGTGCATTTGGTCGGCTGCCGTGAGCTTTCGTCGCCATTTAAGGTCAATCTCTTACTTAGCCCCGTGTTCGCTGAACTGCTTGCCACCTTGGTAGTCAGAGATCACTGTCGGTGAGGTCAGGTAGATGACGTCACGTAGTTGGCAGGGATGTCGACGCTCTTTTTGGTGGGTGGGGGGTTCTTGATGGCGAACGATGGGAAAGTGGTTTCACTGAACAAGGCGGCCGTCGATCATGCGAGCCAGCCTGCCAGTGTGCGCCTGCCTGTCGTCTTGCTGCAGGTGCGTGACAAAGCCGCGCTGCAGCTCAAGCAGGCCCTTCAGGTGTTGTTCGACAACGCCGACGATACACTCTTCGAGATGGCTGATCGGGCGTTGAACAACGTCGATCAGAACACCTTCTTCGAAGCCATGCGCGACTTGCGCCTCAAGCGCAAAAGCATCGAACGTGGCTTTCTCGAGAAATTCTACGAGAGCTTCGTGCGCGTGGGCCAGTACGACACGGTCGAGGCCAGTGCGCCTCCGCCGCTGAGCTATGACAAGCTGGCCCTGGTGCCCAACGACGAGCTGGAACGTACCGTGGCGCTGGACGCCATGGTTGCCAAGGTATTGAGCCGCGACAGTTTTGCCTTGGGCCAACTGACCACCCGCTTGAATGTACTGCTGACGCGCCGGTTGGACGATTCCACCAATCCGCTTGGGCCGGTCATGCTGTGCGACTATTTTCTTCAGGCCGGGCGCAGCCTGGGCGTGGAAATCAAGGTCAAGCTGATCATTCTCAAGCTGTTCGAGAAGTATGTCCTGACCGACACCGACCAGCTGTACGCCGAAGCTAATCAATTGCTGATTGCCGCGGGCATTCTGCCTGAGCTCAAGGCTGCGCCTGCACGCCGCGCCGCCGACCGCTCCAGCGACCGCCCGCGGCCTTCGGTTGCCGAACCCGAGATTCGTACCGACGCACCAAGCAAGCCTGCTCAGCGTGACGAAAGCGTGCAGGAGGTGTTCGGTGCCCTGCAGGATCTGCTTCACGACCTGCGCGGCAGCATGGCGCCGAAAATGGAGCCGCCGAGCGAGGCCATGCCGATCTCGACCAGCGATCTGTTGCGCCTGCTTTCCCACCTGCAGCAGTACGTACCTCAGCAGACCCCGCAGAACGATTACGACTTGCGCCAGCAGCTTGAGCAATTGCTCACGCGTGTCAGCGTCAAGAGCGGCAAGTTTCGCGTGGTGGGGGTGGTGGACGAAGACGTCATCAACCTGATCGCCATGCTGTTCGAATTCATCCTCGACGATCGCAACCTGCCCGATTCACTCAAGGCCTTGATCGCGCGCCTGCAGATTCCCATGCTCAAGGTGGCGGTGCTGGACAAGAGCTTCTTCAGCCGTGGTGCACACCCGGCACGGCGGCTGCTCAACGAGATTGCCTCGGCAGCGATGGGCTGGGGCAGCCGCGACGACTACCAGCGCGATGCCCTGTACCTGCGGATCGACCAGATCGTCCAGCGTCTGCTCAACGATTTCGTCGACGACACTTCGCTGTTCTCCGAGCTGCTGATCGATTTCCTTGCCTTCAGCAACGACGAGCGTCGCCGCAGCGAGTTGCTCGAACAGCGTACCCGGGATGCCGAAGAGGGTCGCGCCCGCGCGGACCTGGCACGGCACCTGGTGGAAAAGGAATTGAACAGCCGCCTGTTGGGTCGCACGTTGCCCCAGGTGGTGGTCAATGTGCTGCAAGACGCCTGGAGCCGTGTGCTGCTGTTGGTGTGCTTGAAGCACGGGGCCAATTCGGCCGAGTGGCAGGCGGCGTTGTCGACCGTCGACGATCTGATCTGGAGCGTCGAGCCCCATGACGACCCGGACATGCGCATGCGCTTGCTTGAGCTGGTGCCGGGGTTGCTCAAGTCCCTGCGCGACGGCCTTACCAGCACTGCGTTCGATCCTTTCGCCACCAGCGAATTCTTCAGCCAGCTGGAAGTGCTGCATGTGCAGGCATTCCAGCGCGAACTGGCAACGGTCGAGGGGACTTCGGCCGGTGATGACTCCCTGGTGCAGGTGGTGGAAGAGATCGTGCTCACGGCGCCTGGCGAAACCACCGACGGCGAAGCGCAGGTGCGTCTGGCCGACGATGATCCGGGCTTGCTGCAGGTCGACAAGCTGCGCGTCGGCAGCTGGGTGGAGTTGCAGGAAAACGACGAATTCAAGTTGCGCTGCAAGCTGACGGCGATCATCGAGACGTCGGGCAAGTACGTGTTCGTCAACCGCACCGGCATGAAGGTCCTGGAAAAGACCCGCATGGGCTTGGCCATCGAGTTCCGCCGCGGTACCGTGCGCGTGCTCGACGATACCTTGTTGTTCGACCGTGCACTGGACTCGGTGGTCACCAACCTGCGCAAGCTCAAGGCACACTGACCGACCCTGGCCACGCGCAGGCTGGCTTCCTGCGCGTGAGGGTTCATACTGGGGCTCCTTGATTCGCCAGAAGGCCTCCAGATGCGCTTGAACGGTCTTACGGGATGGTGCGAAAGCGTTCGACATTGCCCCTCACCCAACTTCAACGAGCGCCCCGACGGCGAAGTCTCGCTGTTGGTCATCCACAACATCAGCCTGCCGCCAGCACAGTTCGCTACAGGCAAGGTTCAGGCCTTCTTCCAGAACTGTCTGGACTGCACTGAGCATCCCTATTTCGAAGGGATTTCCCACCTGCGGGTGTCTGCGCACTTTCTGATCGAGCGTGACGGTGCGGTGACCCAATTCGTCTCTTGTCTGGACCGTGCCTGGCATGCGGGCGTGTCGTCGTTCCACGGCCGCGAAAACTGTAATGATTTTTCGGTAGGCATCGAACTGGAGGGCACTGATGATCAGCCCTTCGCCGATGCCCAGTACCCGGCGCTCGTAACCCTGACCCGGTTGTTGCTGGAACGCTTTCCGGCATTGAGTGTGGATCGGATCTGCGGCCACAGCGACATCGCGCCGGGCCGCAAGACCGACCCTGGGCCTTGTTTCGATTGGGCACGATACCGTGCCGCATTGCTGAATGAAGAGGGTGCACGATGATTTTTCTGGTGCTGCTGCTGGTCCTGCTCGTGGAGAAGTTCTCCGGGCTGCGCCAGCGCGTGCAACGTGATGGTTTCTTTCTGGGTGAATTGCATCGACTCGAGGCGCGACCGGGCCTGGCGCGTGAGCCTTGGCTGGTGCTGGGCATCGGCGTAGCGCTGCCAGCGCTGCTGCTGGCCTTGCTGCTGTATGTCTTGCAGCCCGTGGCGTATGGCTTGCTGGCACTGCCGGTGCATTTGCTGGTGCTCGTCTACAGCCTGGGGCGTGGCGATATCACCGTGGGCCTGGGGCCGTTTCGCGACGCCTGGCGCCGTGAAGATACCCAGGCGGCGGTGCACGTGGCCGAACGCGACATGGGTGTCAGTGCCGATGACGGTGGCAGCCTGTTGCAACGGGTCCAGGGGCACTTACTGTGGGAGGCGTTCCAAAGCTTTTTCGCGGTGATCTTCTGGTACGCCGTTTTAGGTCCGGTGGCGGCGCTGGTCTATAGGCTGGTGGCACTGGTGGCCGAGCACTCTCGGCATCCAGCGGTAGCGCTGCGGGCACAGCGCCTGCGCCATGGCCTGGACTGGCTGCCGGTGCGTTTGCTGGCGGCCAGCTTCGCCTTGGTCGGCAACTTCGTGGCGGTGAGCCGGGTGATGCTGCACGAGGTGCTGAGTTGGGAGATCAGCGCGGCCACGCTGATTGAGCGCGTCGGGCGCGTGGCCGGCGATGTGCCTGCCCCGGTGGCAGGGCCAGCAGGGGTGGAAACATTGGACAGCCTTTGGCAGATGGTCGTCAGGGCTGGGGTGTTGTGGTACGCGGTGTTGGCGGTGGTTTCGGTTTTGGCGTGATGTTGCAGGTTCATCGTGTTAAACCCCGACGCGGCTTGCGCCGCTGCTACAGGGCATCGCGGCACGCCCTTTAATGTGACAACCCGCCCGCGCTCCGGCGGTTACCGCTGTCAACGCAGCTAAACCCTGTAGCAGCGGCGCGAGCCGCGTCCGGGGTCACTGCGCATCCGGCAAACTAAAAGCAATGAAAGACCCTTCCTACGAACCATAGAGTAAACGGCCGGCATCGCGCTTGGTAAATGATTCCTATTCTCTTTATTAAGGTCTTCGACTCAAGGAGGAATCATGCCCATTGGCACTCTGCTATCTACTGCCACCGGACGCGCCTGTTTGCTCATGCTTGCTCGTCTTTGCACGGTCGCCGTATCAGCACGGCAACAAATGCACGATGTTGCAAGCGAGGCCAGGCACGGCCGTCACTGCAGCGTTGAAACTGAAAAGAGAACGGTTCCAAGTCGCCGGCTTAGTCATTTGTCGGCTGTGTTGCAAAGAGGCCTACTGGGATAATGATCAAATATACATTAGCCGTGGGTTTCGCTATTTTTATAGTGCTCTTTCTGTTCTATTCGCCTTTTACTCGGTATTCATTTTTGGGCAGTCCGCCTGAACAAAGATCATCGTGCGGAAAGTTTGACGGGGAGGTGTTCGATTTCCCTGCGCCTTATGTGTTTTTGTCTCCCGAGTATGAGGGGTTCAGTATATGGGAGCAGGGTTACAAGAGGAACAAAAGGGGGTGCGATGCCAACTTTGCAGTAGTGGCCCTGAAAGTGCAGTGGCCGAGTTTGTTACCTGCTGAAAAAATGTGGGTTGGTGCAAATCGGCCGCCGGGTCAAATGGGGCTGACTTTAGAAAAAAGAGGACCTGTTAGCAAGCACGATACCGGCTTTAGGCTGGAATATCTAATAATGAGAACTGGCATTGATCTGATTCGAGACAGCACCTTCGATGAAAAACTGGGGCTTTACAAGTTAATCGGTGTTGAGCAGCCGATGAGGGGTACTAAAAAAGATATATACTGGAGGGAGAAAAATGGTTATACAGATGTTCTGGTAGTTTGCGGCTACTACCCGGACGGACGTCATTTTGACTGCGATCAAAGGTGGTTGACCAATCAAGGTCGGATTTTGGTTATTGCCAATTACACAACGCCTTATCTAGTAGAGTGGCAAACTATTATGCATCAAGCAAAATTGATGTTTTTAAACTTTAAAAGGAATTAAATTTTGACTAGGTTGATGACGTCGCAACAATTGGATCAGAGTGCTAGATTTGTGCATTGGGGTGAGTATGACGTGATGTATACGCTCGTCGCGGCTTCTGGGCATCGCTACGCGGAACTCGCGCTAGGTGTGTTGAGTAGTGAAGGTTCGATAGCCGGCGCGGCGGCGACCAGTTTTCTACAGTCTACTGTGGAAGCAACCGGTAGGGGATTTACCGAGGAGGATCGTGTGCGTGTATATCAGCACATGGCTCGGGGGTATGTTGATAAGCTGAGTCTGCAGATTGCGGAAGCGGGGTCCGTACACAGAGAGATAAATTATCGTGAGGCTTGGGATCTTCATACAGAAGCTTTTGAGGGGCTCGGATATGGTCGAGATGCTTGGACGTTGAATGCTGTGTTTGAAGTGATTGGCAACGACAATGAAAGACAGCTGTACTGGGATTCCGTTCTCAATGCTGCTGGTAATCCTGTGAATGAGCTGTTGCTTGCCAGAAGCACCTATTCGATGATGTTTCATGCACGGATGTTTGGTAATGAGGCACAAGCGGCGCATGCATCCAGATGGCTGAATCGCATCGAAACACTCGATAATGCAATTTCGGTGGGGAATGCTGCTGTCAATGTTTCAAGTAAAGAACTGAATAGCTTTTTCGATGGGGTCTATTCCACTATCAGTTCCACTGTGCAGCCCGCGCAATGGCACCCCGATCCAACATCTCCCGCCATGTCTCCACCTTCTGCGCCATTACCACCCATGCCTATACCTACGTCTACACCGATCAGCGCGCCCCATGGCCGTAAAGGTCGTCGCAGGCCACGGCCCGGATTTGGCAATGTCGGCCACCCCGGCGACGGCTTCGGCGGTGGGGTTCGCTGGAGTAACACACGTCCGATTCTTACTATCGACCCGTTGGTAATGGACCTGAACGGGGATGGTGTGGGGCTTACCAGTCTGCACGCCAATGCTGTCGCTTTTGACATGAACAACGATAGCAATTCAAATGATAGGACGAGCTGGGTAGGGCCGGCAGATGGATTGCTGGTAATGGATATCAATGAAAATGATCAAATTGATAGCATTGCAGAGTTGGTGTCAGAGCATTTAGGCGCCCCAGGGCCTCTAGACATTGGGTCCGAGCAAAGCATTTTTGGTAGCGGATTTGCCGCACTGACATCATTCGATTTGAATGAGGATAACGTTATTGATGGGCGGGATGCCGTCTGGCAGCGATTGCAGGTATGGGTAGACAGCAATATGGACGGGCTCAGTTGGATCGATGAGAATGCCAACGGTCTGCGAGACGAAGGTGAAGTGAGTGAGCTCCATTCTTTATCGGATTTGGATATTACGCAAATCAGCCTTGCCAAGGTGGATCTAGGGGTATTGGATGAAGGTGGTAACAAGCTGCTTTCAGCTGGAAGCTTTGTCATGGGCGGCGAAGCGCAAGAGATTCTAGAAGTCGGTTTTCAAGTTCTTCTCGCAAAGGACCGTGAAGTGGAGCTCTCCACCAAGACTCTCGCGAAATTAGAAGCCCAAGTAGCCAGACTGACAGACGCTATGGCCGTCGCAGGTGATGTATCTCCATCGGGTAACTACGCAGCGTTCGGCGTAACCGAGCCTTTGGAGCTAAGCCTTGCAGTTGGTTCCTGATGGATAATACAGGCATAGCCTAGGCGTATTTATGATAGACGAGTTGTCACTATGGATGCCGTCCAGTTGCTTGCCGACGCGGCTTGCGCCGCTGCTACAGGGGCAATGGTGATTCTCACGGCTTTTGTAGCAGCGGCGCGAGCCGCGTCCGGGGTCAACGCGCATCCGGCCAACCGAACAAGGCATTGGCGTTCTGCGTGCTGGCCGCAGCCAGGGTCGTGGCATCGGTGCCCATGATGCCGGCCAGGGCTTCTGCGATGTCCGGTAAATGCTCCGGGCTGTTGCGTACGCCCGGATGCATCGCCGGCGCCATGTCGGGCGAATCGGTTTCCAGAACGATGGCGTCCAGCGGCAAGCGCGGCAGCACCTTGTGCATGCGTAACGCCTGCGGCCAGGTCGGTGCGCCGCCCAGGCCCAGCTTGAAGCCCAGTTTCAGATACTCCCGCGCCTCCTCCCAACTCCCGGCAAACGCATGAATCACACCGGCCCGCGGCAGCTTGAAGCGCTTCAGGGTCGCAATCACGGCGGCATGGCTGTGGCGCACATGCAGTAATACCGGCAGTTGCACATCCACGGCCAGTTGCAACTGCGCCTCGAACAATGCCTGTTGCCGGTCGCGATCCAGATCCTTGAGGTAGTAATCCAGACCGAACTCGCCAATGGCGCAGAGCTTGGGGTGTCCGTGCAGCCGCTCCAGCCACTCGCGCAGCTCGCTCACATGGTCGGGCTGATGTTCTTCGAGAAACACCGGGTGCAAGCCCAGTGCCGCGTACACCCGTTCATCCGCCAGGGCCAGGTCCCATACCCGTTGCCAGTTGGCCTGGTGCACGCCCAGGACCACCACCCGCTCCACGCCTCGCGCCGCAGCGCTGTCCAGCACGCGCGGGCGATCGGCATCGAAGTCGGGAAAATCCAGGTGGGTGTGGGTGTCGATCAAGCGCACGATCAGGCCTCGTGAATCCTCTGTTTGAAGGTACGGGCCAGCGCGTTGACGCCGGGCTCGTAGTGCTTTTGTTCCACCGCCGCCAGTGCCAGTTCCAAGGCCTTGCTGGCGATCATGTTGTGTTGCTGAGCCATGGCGTTGACCGGCAACGGCAGGAAGTCCAGCAGCTGGGTATCGCCAAAAGTACCCAGATGCAGCGCCTGGGAATCCACGGGCCGCTCCTGCAGCACATCGAACACGCCTTGCAGCAGTACGTAGGAGGTGGTCACCAGCGCGTCGGGCAGGTGGCCGAGTTTTTCGAGCAAGGCCAGCATGGAATGCTGGCCGCCTTCGCGACTGAAGTATTCGCTGTGTTCGACCAGCACCGCGCCGTCGAAATCGGCCAGCGCGGTATTGAAACCTTCGGTACGCGCTTGGCTGATGCTCAATTCCGGACGCGCGCCGATCAGGGCGATGTGCCGAGGCTTGGGCAACAACAGGCTCTGGGTCAGCTGCAGGCTGGCGTTGCGGTCGTCGCTGATTACCGAGCAGAACTGCGCCGGGTCCATCATTCGGTCGATGGCGATCACTGGAGTGCCCTTGGCCTGCAACTCGCGGTAGCTGTCGTCGCTGGCCGGTAGGCAGCTGGCGACGAACAGCGCGTCGCAGCGACGGGCGCGAAACAGTTGCAGCAACTGCCGTTCGCTGGCAGCGTCGTCATCGGAGCTGGCAATCAGCAGTTGGTAGCCGTGAGCGCGGGCACCTTGTTCGAGCAGTTTGGCGATACGCGCGTAACTGGGGTTTTCCAGGTCCGGCAGGATGAAGCCCAAGGTGCGCGTGTGCCGACTGCGCAGGCCGGCCGCCTGGGGATTAGGCGTAAAGCCGTGCTCCAGGACGATGGCCTCGACGCGCGCCACCGTCGCCTTGCTGATGCGCTGTTGAGCGGCTTTGCCATTGATGACGTAACTGGCAGTGGTCACCGAAACGCCAGCCAGGCGAGCAATATCACTGAGTTTCAACCGTTGATTCCTTGTTGTCGGCGCGCCCGTGCCAGAGCATTCAAGACGCGCTTATTCATCGTTCATGGGTTGCGTCACGCCCGTTTCAGGCAACGTAACCGACAGGTTGGACTTCAATCATCGAAGATTATCGAGTAACGTGCGCTACATTCTAGATTAAACGTTTCAGCCTGCGTGTTTCCTGCCGTAAAACATCTCTTGTCGAGGTCTCACTTTTACCCTCGGCAACGCAGGCCGGACCCATCGAGAGTACGGAGCACGCCGATCGATGCTCTATGCTCACACTTCACAACAATACCTCAGCGCGCTGCCGCCGCTGTAAAGGAGAGAGGCAATGCTGGAGCTCACTATAGAGCAGATATCCATGGGCCAGAGCGCCGTGGATAAAGCCGCCGCCCTGCAATTGCTCGCCGACAAGCTGGTTGCCGATGGCCTGGTGGCCGAAGGTTACTTGGCCGGCCTGCAAGCGCGTGAAGCTCAAGGCTCGACCTTTCTTGGCCAAGGCATCGCCATCCCCCACGGTACGCCCGACACCCGCGACCTGGTGTTCACCACCGGTGTGCGTCTGCTGCAATTCCCCGAAGGCGTGGATTGGGGCGACGGGCAGATGGTTTACCTGGCCATCGGCATTGCTGCCAAATCCGACGAGCACCTGCGCCTGCTGCAATTGCTGACCCGCGCGCTGGGTGAAACCGATCTGGGTGAAGCACTGCGCCGTGCCAATGACGCGCCAGCGCTGCTGAAGCTGCTGCAGGGGGCGCCGCAGGAACTGGCGCTGGATGCGCAGATGATCAGCCTGGGTGTGATGGCCGAAGATTTCGAAGAGCTGGTCTGGCGCGGTGCCCGTCTGTTGCGCCAGGCCGACTGTGTCAGCAATGGTTTCGCGGCGTTGCTGCAGCAAGTCGAAGCGCTGCCGCTGGGCGACGGCCTATGGTGGCTGCACAGCGAGCAGACCGTCAAACGTCCGGGCCTGGCTTTCGTCACCCCCGACAAGCCTTTGCGCTACCTGGGCCAGCCGTTGACCGGGCTGTTCTGCCTGGCCAGTTTGGGTGAGGCCCACCAGGCACTGCTCGAGCGCCTGTGCGCCTTGCTCATCGAAGGCCGCGGCAACGAGCTGGGCGGCGCCACCAGTACGCGGGCGGTACTTGAAGCCCTCGGTGGCGAGTTGCCCGCCGACTGGCCGAGCGCGCGCATCGTGCTGGCCAACGCCCACGGCTTGCACGCTCGCCCGGCGAAGATCCTCGCGCAACTGGCCAAAAGTTTCGAAGGCGAAGTCCGCTTGCGGGTGGTCGAGTCCGGCGGTCTGGCCGTTTCCGCCAAGAGCCTGAGCAAGCTGCTCAGCCTGGGTGCGCAGCGCGGTCAGACCCTGGAGTTGGTGGCCGAACCCACCATTGCAGACGACGCCCTGCCGGCGCTGCTCAAAGCCATTGAAGAAGGCCTGGGCGAAGAAGTGGAGCCACTGCCAGCGGTCACCGAAGCGGCGCCGCAACAGGCACCGGCCGCCAAGGCACCCAAGGCCAAGCCACAGGCACCGCTTACCGGTGCCCAGGTACAGGGTGTTGCCGCAGCCCCCGGTATTGCCATGGGGCCAGCACACATCCAGGTGTTGCACGATTTCGAGTTTCCCCAGCGCGGTGAGTCCGTAGCGCTCGAGCGTGAGCGCTTGCAGGCTGCTCTGGGCCAGGTCCGCCAAGACATCGAAGGGCTGATCCAGCGCGCCCAGGCGCAAGCCATCCGCGAGATCTTCGTCACTCACCAGGAAATGCTCGACGACCCGGCGCTGACCGATGAAGTCGCCGCGCGTCTGCAGCAGGGCGAAAGCGCTGCGGCCGCCTGGAACACGGTGATCGAAGCGGCCGCGGTGCAGCAGGAAGCGCTGCAGGATGCCCTGCTGGCCGAGCGCGCCGCCGATCTGCGCGACATCGGTCGCCGGGTGCTGGCGCAGCTGTGTGGCGTACCGACGCTGGAAGAGCCCAAGGAAGCCTACATCCTGGTGATGGACGAGGTGGGCCCTTCCGACGTGGCGCGCCTGGACCCGGCTCGCGTGGCCGGTATTCTCACCGCCCGCGGTGGCGCTACGGCGCACAGCGCCATCGTCGCGCGTGCCCTCGGCATTCCCGCCGTGGTTGGCGCAGGCGAAGGCGTGTTGCAGATCGCTGCCGGTACGGCGCTGTTGATCGATGGCCAGCGTGGCTTGTTGACCGTGGCCCCTGCGCCCGAGGTGCTGGAACAGGCGCTGGCCGACCGTGATCGTCGCGAGCAGCGCCTGCAGGCTGCCGCCGAGCGGCGCATGGAAAGCGCTGTGACCCTGGACGGGCACGCTGTGGAAGTGTTCGCCAACATCGGCGAAAGCGCCGGTGTCGCCAAAGCGGTGGAGCAGGGCGCCGAAGGCGTAGGCCTGTTGCGCACCGAACTGATTTTCATGGCCCATTCGCAAGCGCCGAACGAGGCGGTGCAGGAAGCCGAGTACCGCCGTGTGCTCGATGGTCTGCAAGGTCGGCCGCTGGTAGTGCGCACCCTCGATGTGGGCGGCGACAAGCCGTTGCCGTATTGGCCGATCGATAAGGAAGAGAACCCGTTCCTGGGTGTGCGCGGCATTCGCCTGACCCTGCAACGCCCCGACGTGATGGAGGGCCAGCTGCGTGCACTGCTGCGCGCCGCCGACAACCGTCCGTTGCGCATCATGTTCCCCATGGTCGGCAGCGTTGAAGAGTGGCGCCAGGCCAAGGACATGACCGAGCGCGTACGTCGTGAAATCCCGGTCAAGGACCTGCAACTGGGCATCATGATCGAGGTGCCGTCGGCCGCCTTGCTGGCGCCGGTGCTGGCCCGCGAGGTGGATTTCTTCAGCATCGGTACCAACGACCTGACCCAGTACACCCTGGCTATCGACCGTGGCCACCCGACCCTGTCGGCCCAGGCCGATGGCCTGCACCCGGCCGTGCTGCAACTGATCGACATCACCGTGCGTGCGGCGCATGACTACGGCAAGTGGGTCGGCGTGTGCGGCGAGCTGGCCGCCGATCCGCTGGCCGTGCCATTGCTGGTGGGCCTGGGCGTGGATGAATTGAGTGTCTCGGCGCGCAGCATCGCCGAGGTCAAGGCGGGGGTGCGCGAGCTCACGCTCAGCCACGCGCAACAATTGGCCCGGCATGCGCTCGGGCTGGGCACCGCCGCGCAGGTGCGTGCCCTGGTGGAGAAATCTTGATGGCACGCATCCTGACCCTGACGCTCAACCCGGCGTTGGACCTGACCGTGGAAATCGACGGCCTGGAGCTGGGCGAAGTCAATCGCAGCCATGCGCTGCACCGTCACGCCGCCGGCAAGGGCCTCAACGTCGCCCAGGTGCTGGCCGACCTCGGCCACCAGGTGACCGTGAGCGGATTCCTGGGCGAGGCCAATGCGCAGCCGTTCGAAGAACTGTTCGCCCGGCGTGGCTTTACCGATGCGTTCATTCGCGTGCCGGGCGAGACCCGCAGCAACATCAAGCTAGCCGAGCGCAGTGGCCGTGTCACCGACGTCAACGGTCCGGGCCCGGTGGTCGATGACCAGGCCCAGGCGGCCCTGCTGGCACGCCTGGAGGATATCGCGCCAGGCCACGATGCCGTCGTGGTCGCCGGTAGCCTGCCGCGCGGGGTGAGCCCGCAGTGGTTTCAGGCGCTGCTCGAACAGCTCGCGCAACTGGGTCTGAAAGTGGCGCTCGACACCAGCGGTGCCGCCCTGCGTGCAGGCCTGCTGACCGGCCCTTGGCTGGTCAAGCCCAATACCCACGAGCTGGGCGAAGTGCTCGGCAGCTCGGTGGAAACGCCGGCCGAGCAAGCCGTCGCAGCGCGGCGCCTGCTGGCCGACGGGGTCGCCAACGTGGTGATCTCCCAGGGCGAGCGCGGCGTCAACTGGTTCACCGACGACCTGGCCTTGCAGGCGTTGCCGCCAACGGTCGATGTGGCCAGTACCGTAGGTGCCGGGGACTCGCTGCTGGCCGGGCTGGTACACGGCCTGCTTAGCCAAAAGACGCCGGAACACAGCCTGCGCACGGCCACCGCGATCGCCGCCATGGCGGTGACGCAGATCGGCTTCGGAATCAGTGATGTCGCGCACCTGGCGCGGCTTGAAAGCGGCGTCAGCGTACGTCCGCTGACAGAACAATAAGAGGGTTGAAGATGAAACTAGCTATTGTCACCGCTTGCCCCAGCGGGCGGGTGTCGAGCGTCTTGAGCGCACGTCTGCTCGATGCTGCGGCCCGTCGCCAGGGCTGGAGCACCAGCGTTGAAGTGTTCGATTCGCAGCACCCTGAACTGCGCCTGAGCGCGGCCGACATCGAAGCCGCCGATTGGGTGCTGGTGGTCAACACCGGCGCGATGGACCTGAGCCGTTTCGTCGGCAAGCGTTTGTTCCAGAGCACCCCGGCCCATGCCCTGCAGGACGTCGACGGCTTTCTGCTCCAGGCGGCCGAGCAGGCCACGCCCTATGCCGCCGCGCCAGCACCGACTGCCGCTGCATCGCGCGCGCCGCGTTTGGTGGCGGTGACTGCCTGCCCTACGGGAGTGGCACACACGTTCATGGCGGCCGAGGCGTTGCAGCAAGGTGCCAAGCAGCTGGGTTACGAGCTGCAGGTCGAGACCCAGGGTTCGGTGGGTGCGCGCAATCCGTTGAGCGTGCAGGCCATCGACGAGGCCGACGTGGTGCTGTTGGCCGCCGACATCGAAGTGGCCACCGAGCGTTTCGCCGGCAAGAAGATCTATCGCTGCGGCACCGGCATTGCCTTGAAGCAGGCCCAGGCGACGCTGAACAAGGCCTTGGCCGAAGGTGAGGTGGAATCCACCGGCAGTGCTGCCGGTGCGCCCAAGAAGCAGGAGAAGACCGGGGTCTACAAGCACCTGCTGACCGGTGTGTCGTTCATGCTGCCGATGGTGGTGGCGGGCGGCCTGTTGATCGCGCTGTCGTTCGTGTTCGGTATCGAAGCGTTCAAGGAGCCTGGCACCTTGCCGGCGGCCCTGATGCAGATCGGTGGTGAAGCGGCCTTCAAGCTGATGGTGCCGCTGCTGGCGGGTTACATCGCCTATTCCATTGCCGACCGTCCGGGACTTGCGCCGGGCATGATCGGTGGCTTGCTGGCGAGCACGCTGGGTGCCGGCTTCATCGGTGGTATCGCGGCGGGTTTCATCGCCGGTTACGCGGCCAAGGCGATCAACCGCTATGCGCGTTTACCGGCCAGTCTGGAAGCGCTGAAGCCGATCCTGATCATTCCTTTGCTAGCCAGCCTGTTCACCGGCCTGGTGATGATTTACGTCGTGGGCAAGCCAGTGGCTGGAATGCTGGCAGGTCTGACGACTTTCCTCGACAGCATGGGCACCACCAACGCTCTGCTGCTGGGTGTACTGCTGGGCGCGATGATGTGCGTCGACTTGGGCGGGCCGATCAACAAGGCGGCGTATGCGTTTTCGGTGGGGCTGCTGGCCTCGCAGAGCTATGCGCCGATGGCTGCGACCATGGCGGCGGGCATGGTGCCGCCGATCGGTCTGGGGCTGGCGACCTTCTTCGCCCGGCGCAAATTTGCCCAGACCGAGCGTGAGGCGGGCAAGGCGGCGTTGGTGCTGGGGTTGTGCTTTATTTCCGAGGGGGCCATTCCGTTCGCTGCCAAGGATCCGCTGCGGGTGATCCCGGCGAGCATCGTCGGTGGGGCCTTGACCGGTGCATTGTCGATGTACTTCGGCTGCAAGCTGATGGCGCCCCACGGCGGACTGTTCGTGCTGTTGATTCCCAACGCGATCAACCATGCCCTGCTGTACCTGTTCGCCATCGTTGCCGGTGCCCTGTTGACCGCGGTCGTGTATGCCGTGATCAAAAAGCCGGAGACCCAGGAAATCGCCGTAGAACCGGCCAAAGCCTGATCCCGTAGCAGCGGCGCAAGCCGCGTCCGGCCTCACCGCGGTGAGCCAGATACACCGCGTGTGCCGCCGACGCTGCGATCCCCTGTAGCAGCGGCGCAAGCCGCGTCCGGCCTCACCGCGGTGAACCAGATACACCGCGTGTGCCGGCGACGCTACGATCCCCTGTAGCAGCGGCGCAGGCCGCGTCCGGCCTCCCCGCGGTGAACCAGATACACCGCGTGTGCCGCCGGACGCGGCTCGCGCCGCTGCTACAGAAAGGGCGGAGCGCCATCGGGACCACCGCGGTGGGTCAATAGACGTCGCGGCGGTAGCGGCCGGTTTCGATGAGGTCGTCCAGCCGCTCGCGGCCTAGCACCTGGGTCAGCACCTGGTCCACGCCGCTGGCCATTCCCTGCAGGCTTCCGCACACGTAGATCACCGCGCCGTCTTCCACCCATTCCAGCAACTCGTCAGCCGCCTCGCGGAGCCGATCCTGCACATACACCTTGTGCGCCTGATCACGCGAAAACGCCAAGTCCAAGCGCATAAGGTCACCACTGGCCAACCACCCCAGTAACTCCTCCCGGCAGTGAAAGTCATGGGCCCGGTTGCGCTCGCCGAACAATAACCAGTTTCGCTGTTGTCCCTGTTCGATTCGCGCTTTGAGCAAGCTGCGCAAGCCTG